>NZ_DASVSG010000108.1:0-57971 GCF_036388195.1 Jatrophihabitans sp.
AGAGGGCCGGTACCGATCAGGTACCGGCCCTCTCTGCGTCACAGCCGAACAGCTACCAGCGACTGTGGGCCTCACGCAGGCCCGCAAAGACCCCGCAGCAGGCGCGAGAGCTACTGCGTGGACCTGGTCGCCGAAGGGGACGCCGACCGGCTCGGGCTGGACGCCGGCGTGCCCGACGAAGCCGGGCTGCTCGGAGCCCGCGAGGTCCCGGTGGGCGTAGCCGTCGGGGACGGCGCCGCGGTGGACTTGGCCTTGGCCAGCGCCGCCGAGATGGCGCTGTCGATCTCGGCCACCGTCACACCGGCAGAACCGACCCGCTTCCCGTCCACGAACACCGCTGGCGTGCCGTTGACGCCCCGCTTGGACGCAGCCTCCGTCACCCCGGCCACCAGGTCCTTGTGCTCGTTCGCGGTCACGCAGGTGGAGAAGCTGGCGCTGGTGATGCCCGCCTCCTTGCCCCAGGCGATCAGCTGCGAGTCCGGCCGGCCCTTGCTGTTCTCCGCCGGCTGGTTGTTCTGGCCCGAGGCGTTCTTGCCGTACAGGATGTCGTGGAACTTCTGGAAGGTCTCAGGGCTCTGGTCCGCGGCGCAGTACCCGGCGTTCGCCGCCCGGGACGAGTACTTGTTGCCGTTGGACAGCGAGTCCAGGAACGACATCACGTGGTAGTTGACCTTGATGTTGGTGGCCTTGATCTTGGCCGCCAGGTTGGTAGCCAGCCCGCTCTGCTCCAGCGCGTTGCAGGTCGGGCACTGGAAGTCCTCGTAGAGGTCCACCAGCACCGGCGCCTGCTGGTTGCCGACCCTGACCCCGGTCGCGCTGCTGGCGTTCGCCGCGTCGACGTCGCTGGAGATCTTGGCCCGGCTGCCCTGTACCCCACCCCCGATCAGGGTCACCAGCAGCACCACCGCTGCCGCTCCGGCCGCGATGTAGCGCTGCTTGTACCGCAGCTCCGCCTCGGCGGCAGCCACCGCGGAGCGGTACCGGCGGACGTTCTTCTCGCTGCGGGCCTGCTTGGCCGTGAGCTCGGGCACCCGCTCGGAGTCGATGATCGCCTTGTCGGCCGACAGCCTGCTCAGCGGCCAGCGGATCAGGTACGCCGACAGCGCCAGCAGCGCCAGGTCGCGCAGGATGTCCAGGGTGTAGCTGGTCGAGGTGGTCGGCCCGCCGCCCCGGCCGAAGCAGCCGCACTGGATCTCCAGGCCGCGGGCAGCCGCCTGCACGATCCCTGCCAGGAACACCAGCAGCAGCGCCGCGCTGACGATCGCGGCGTACCGGGTGATCAGGCCGAACAGCAGCAGGAGGGCCAGCACCAGCTCCAGCGTCGGCAGGCCGTAGCCGATCGCCTTGCTCAGCCACTCCGGGGTGGCGTCATAGGCCCGCACCACCTGGACGAAGCGGCGTGGGTCGCCGATCTTGGCCAGCGCGGCCCAGGCCCAGACCGCCGCGAGCACCACCCGGACGGCCAGGCCCGCCCAGCTGAGTCGGTCTCCACGTGGGGACAGCCGGGCGGACAGCGCTGGGAACCTCACGTCGTAGAACCCCTTACTTGATGTCAGCCACCAGTGGCAGGTCGTGGGCGACCTGCGCGGCCTCGTTGTTGCTCTGCAGGAACGCCACCCGTGCGTAGTCGTCCGTACCATAGAGCAGCACTTGGGACGAATGGGTCCGGCCCTCGTCCTCGGCGAGTGTCACGTGCGCGGCGACCTGCGCGGCGTCGATCTCCGACTGGGTCCCGCGCAGCCCGATGAACCTGTTCGGCAGCCCCGGATCGAACTTGGCCAGGTAGCTCTTGATCACCGCGGCGGTGTCGCGCTTGACGTCGGTCGTCACGAACACCACCTGGGTCTGCTTGCGCACCTCCTCGGGCACCTGGCGCAGCCCGTTGGCGATGTCGGCCAGGGTGGTCGGGCAGACGTCCGGGCAGGTGGTGTAGCCGAAGAACAGCAGCGTCGGCTTGCCGGCCGTCTCGGCGCCGAACCGGAACTCCCGTCCCGCGGTGTCGGTCAGGGTGAACTGCGGCCGGGGCCGCGGCGGCGTCAGCGCGAGGCCCTGGTAGGTGCTGTCGGTGTGGTCGTTGAGCTCGCCGCGGACCTCGGTGGCGGTGCTGCTCGGTCCGGTGGAGCCGTCGGATCCGCAGCCGGCCACCGACAGGACGGCCAGCACGGCGAGCACCGCGGCGGCGGCACGTGGTCGGCTCATCTACGGCGCCACGGCGATCGGGGCCGGCGCGGTCACCGCGATCACCGGGGCGGTCAGCAGCAGCTGCCCGGCCTTGGCGAAGGTGAGCTGGAAGTTCACGCTCTGGCCCGGCTTGAGCGGGCCGTAGAGCTTCTCGATCATGACGTGCCCCTTACCCGGCGAAAGGGCGGCACTCCCCTGCGCCGGAATGCTGAGCCCGGCGCTGTTGCGCATCGCGCCGGAGGATTCGACGTGCAGGCTGGCCTGCGCCCCGGCTCCGGACTGGACCGTGGTCAGCACGTCCGCGACGCCGGTGGTGTTGTAGATCGTGAAGTACGCCGCGGCATTGATCCCGTTCGCCGGCTCGCGGACGTAGGCGCCGCTCACCACGATCGGCCCGCGCGGCACGGCGGGGGCAGCAGCGTCGGTTCCGGCCGCCTGCGGGATGGCTCCCCGGACCAGGCCGGCCAGGCCCGCGACGATCAGGAGGACCGCGGCGACCAGCGGCAACGGAAGGCGCTTCACGGCGTCCATGATCCCTCAGCCTCGCCATGACTTCGCTGTGAGAACGCCGGATGCGTCATGCGGCACACATCTCTCAGGACACCTCGACCCGGGCGACTGCGACCGTCGAGTCGAATTCCGAGGTCTGGACGGTCAAGGTCAGCTCCCAGACCCCGGCGACCGGCAGCAGCACGTCGTTGGAGACGTAGCTGGCCGGCCCGCTCGCCTGCAGCGCCACCGGGATCGGCCCGAGCTGCTGGGACGGCAGGCTGGCGGTGGCCGTGACCCCGATCGGACGCGGGCCGCCGCTGAGCCGCACCGCGATCCGGACGTTGCCGTGCACCCCGGGCGCGACGTCGACCGACGCCCGGGTGACCGCGCTGACCTGGACCGTCGCGTGCCGGGGCTTGCTCCGCTCGGCCGCCAACGCCACCTTGCCCGGCGGCTGGAAGACCAGCACCCCGGTCGCGGCCAGCACCAGCGCGCCGATCACCACCTCGCACAGCAGCGTGCGGCTCAGCCCGGACGGCAATCCGAGCCCGGAGCCCCACCCGGCTGTGGTGGCTTCGGACGTCGTGGCTGTCGTTGCTCTGGACGTAGGGGCTGTCGTTGCTCCGGTCGGGGTGGCTGTCGTTGCCGTCGTTGCCGCGGGCATCGCGCTCGCGGTGACCGGTGCGCTCGCGGTGACGGGCACGTTCTCGGCGACCGGCGTGCTCGCGGTGATCGGCGCGTTCCTACGCTGGACCGCCCGCCGGGCCAGGTACCCCAGCCCGAGCACCGCGACGAACAGCGCCACCTTCAGCAGCACCAGCCGGCCGTACTGGGTGGTGGTGAGCGCGTCGAGCGCCCCGACCTCGCGCCAGGCCTGCAGGGTGCCGGTCACCGCCAGGGTGGCGATGCACACCATCGCGATCCTGGAGAAGATCGGCAGCCCGGCCGCCAGCTGCGCCCGGTCAGCATCGGCGCCCACCAAGCCGGCCCCGTCCGGAGCGGGCTCGTCCGAGGCAGACCCGTCCGAGGCAGACCCGTCCAAGGCGTCCCCGCCCGAGGCAGACCCGTCCAAGGCGTCCCCGCCCGAACCAGCCCTCCCAAAGCCAACCGGGTCAGACCCGGCACGGCTGAGCGCCGCCGTGAGCAGCACCACCAAACCGCCCAGCCAGATGATCATGGCGCTCAGGTGCAGGGCGTCCACCAGCACCCACAGCCAGCGCGGACTGGCCGACTGGGTGTGCCCGGTCGCGGCGAACGTCACCACGATCGCCGCCCCGACGGTGGCCGCCGCCCCGGGCCCGCCACTCGGCCGGCGCCGCGGGTCGCCGTCGAACAGCGAGGCGAGCACCATCCCCAGCACTCCGAGCAGCAGCACCCGCAGCGACAGCAGCTGGCCGGCGTTGCCGTGCAGGCTGGCATCGAGCAGGCCGGTGTCAGCGAGCGTCGACAACCCCGTCCCGGCCCCGTACGGCCCTTCCAGCAGGTACTCGGTGACGGCGCCGGCGGCGGCCAAGCCCCAGCCGGCCCAGACCAGCCGGCGGATCGAGCGACGGTAGCTACCGGCCGGCCACAGGGTGAACACCAGCCAGCTGCCGCCGACCATCCCCACCCCGGCGAAACTGAGCCAATGGCTGACCGCCAGGCCGGTCGAGACCGCGCGGTCGACCGGCGCCGACCCGGACGTCCCGGTGCCGAGATCCAGCGGCCCGTCGCCGACCACGTACCGGATGCTGCCGGCCACCGGATGCGAGTCCGCCGAGATCACCCGGAAGCTGGCCAGGTAGCTGCCGTCACCCAGCCCCGGCCTCAGCGCCACCGTCACCGAGCTGCCGTTGCCGCCCGGATGGGTCGGGGACCCCTTGTCGACCCGCCGGCCGCCTGAGTCGACCACCCGCAGGTAGCCCAGCTGCAGCCCGACCTGCTCGTTGAACCGCAGGGTCACCGACGCCGGCGACTGGGTGAGCCTGCTGCCGTCGGCCGGGTCCGAGCCCACCAGCACGGTGTGCGCCGACGCAGGCGGGGCCAGCAGGACGCCCAGCACCAGGGCGCCAAGGACTGCCAGCAGGACGTGCAGCCACCGCCTCACGCGGCCCCCCGATCCCGGCGCGGCAGGGCCCGCGACAGGCTGGAGCCATCGCTGCGGGCCGCCGGCCGGCCTGGGGTGGGCACCCGCTCGGCGCGCGCCAGGACGGCCACCAGCAGCAACCCCAGCACCACCCCGGCATGGCTGCTGAGCCGGGCGCCGGTGACCGCGCCGGCCAGCAGATCGGGCACGCTGAGCACCGCGAGCACCACCACGAACGCGAGCAGGATCGGCGCGGTGCCGGCTGCCCGGGCCGGCCGCAAGGCCACCGCAAGCAGGGCGGCGCCGACCGCGACGTTCCAGGCCGCGCTCTCGTGGGCCTGGTGCGCGCCCATGTGCATCGCCGCGTCCATCCCGATGTTCGCCCCCCACGCCCCCGGCGCCGCCAGCGCCCACTGCAGGACGGCCACCAGCGCCAGGCCGAGCTGCAGCAACCGTCGCCGCCGCAGCAACCGGGCCGCGGGCAGCCCGGCGTCGCGCAGGATCTGCTCGCTCAGGTCCGGTGGCGTGGCGCCGGACACCCGCAACAGCCGTCCGGCCCGGGTGGCTGTCGCCAGCCAGGTAGAGCACTCCTGACAACCTGCCAGGTGCTCGTCCAGCACTACGCTCGGCATGCCGGGAGCCTCGCCGTCCAGACGGGCCGACGCGGCTTCCCGGTAGGGCTCACAGGTCATGCTCAGGACAGTCGGATGCACCGGCTGTTCAGTTCCCGTCCTGTGGCCAGGGTCACGGGGTTAGGGTGCAGACACCAGACGAACCCATCCGTTCGCGCCCGCACGTCGAATTGCCTTCACACCCGCCTCAACACTTCCCGGAAGGAGACCCGGTGCCGCCAGAGCAGGATCTCGACGCCGTCACGCTGTCGGCGCTGCGGGCCCGGACCGGTGACTCCGAGGCCGCGACGTCGTTCGTCCGCGCCTGCCAGGGCGACGTCTGGCGGCTCTGCGCGCACCTGGGCAGCTACTCCGACGCCGAGGACCTGACCCAGGAGACCTTCGCCCGCGCCTTCGCGTCCCTGCACCGGTTCGCCGGCCGGTCCTCGGCCCGCACCTGGCTGCTCTCGATCGCCCGGCGGGTCTGCGCCGATGCCATCCGCACCCGACGTCCGAGCACCCCGGTCGCCGAGCTGGAGCTGCCCGGACGCGCCGTTGACCCCGCCGACACGGTCAGCCTGCGGCTGCTGCTCGACAGCCTCGACGCGCCGTTCCGGGAGGCGTTCGTGCTGACCCAGATGCTGGGGCTGGCCTATGCCGAGGCGGCCGAGGTGATCGGCTGCCCGGTGGGCACCATCCGATCCCGGGTGGCGCGAGCCCGCGACGCGCTGGTGGCCGGTCTCGGCGAGGGCGGCGTGCGGGCCGTCCGCAGCGCCGGCTGAGCTCCTCGAGACCGAAACCCCTGCCGAGCTGCTCAAGACCCGGAACCCCTGCAGAGCTGCTCAGGCGGGATCTGCGGCCGAACTCAAACCCGTCCCCGTGCGCGGACCTCCTCCGAAGCCCGCCGCTCGGCGATGAACGAGGCGAACGGAATCGTGCCGGCCAGCATCACCAGGCCCAGCTTCAGCCAGCGCCAGCGCAGCCGGATGCCGAGGTCCAGCGCCGTGACCAGGTACACCATGAACAGGAAGCCGTGCGCGGTGCCGATCACCGAGACCGGGCCGGGCTGGTGCGCCAGGTACTTCATGGGCATGGCCACGAAGGCCAGCAGGAGAAGCATCACCCCGGTGACGAACGCCAGGATCCGGTAGCGCAGGAGCGCCGCGGACAAACCACGCTGGCTGGCGGTCGTGGTGCTGGTCACTCGGTGGCCTCTCGGTCGGCGGCGCTCAGCTGCGCCAGGTAGGCGTTGAGTCTGCGCCGCTCCGGATCGGTCTCCTCCGCGGGGCTGGACGGAGCCTGGGTGTAGCCCCGGTACCGGCTCGCCGGGGCCGCGGACGGCCGCTCGGCAGCGGCGTCCCCGGCCGGCCGCCCCCGGTCAGAGACGATCCGGAACCACATCAGCACGGTGAAGCCGACGAAGGCCCACCACTGCAGCGCGTAGGCATAGTTGCGCAGGTCGCCGTGGTGCCGGATGGCGGCCCGCCACTGCCAGTGCCCGAGCCAGATCATCGCCGCGCAGACGGCAAGCGTCACCAGGTGCAGCAGCAGCCACTTCGGCCGCAGCAGCGTCAGCTTGCTCGGACGTCCGGACACGCCATCACGGTACGTCCTGCCGCTGGCGGCCAGCCAGGGCGCTGGCGGGTTTGCCCCGTCCGGGCTCAGCTTTCGAACGGGGGCCGTCCGGGCTTCCAGGCGTACAGCTCCAGGGCGATGTTGTCCGGATCGCGGAACTCCAGGATGTGGGCCAGCCCGATGTCCTTCACCCCGGCGTGGGGGATCCCCGCCTCGTCCAGCGAGCGGGCGATGTTCTCCAGATCGGCCACCCCGTCGACCAGGAAGGCGAGATGGTCCAGGCCCACCCGGTTCTCGTCGAAGCGGTCTCCGGCCGGCGCTGCTGGACGAAGCCCGAACAGGGCGGCGCCGACCCGGTAGATCACGCCGCCGAACAGGAAGCTCAGCTGCTCGCGGGTGGCCTCGTCCGCGCCTTCGGGCACCTCCAGGGCAATCGGCATCCCGAACACCTGCTCGTAGAAGGCTCGGGAGCGGGCGATGTCGGTCACGGTCAGGCGGACGTGGGAGTAGGCGGTGGTGATCGGCATCCAGCGATCATGCCACCGCCTCCGAGACGGCCTGCGCCGGCAGCTGGCAGGCTGGCGGGATGGATCCGGTGATCGTGGTCGGCGCGGGAATCGCGGGCATCAGCTGCGCCCGGGCGCTTGCCGAGGCCGGCGTGGCAGTGCAGGTGCTCGACCGTGCCGGGCAGCCCGGTGGCCGGATGGACAGCCCGCAGCACGCCGGCCGCCCGGTCGACACCGGCGCCTCGTACTTCACGGTGTCCGATGACCGCTTCGACCGCGTCGTCCGGGACTGGCAGCGACGGGGCCTGGCCAGGCCCTGGTCCGACACCTTCGAGGTGTACGAGCACGGCGCCACCCGGCGCACCGCGGGTCCGTCGCGGTGGGCCGCCGACGCCGGCCTGCGCGCCCTGGTTCAGGATCTCGCCGACACCGCGGGCCTCAGCGTCGAACGGGCCGGCGTCGAGCTCGTCGCCCGCGCCGGGTCCGGGCTCACCGTGGACGGCCGGCCCGCCTCGGCGGTGCTGCTGGCGATGCCGGACCCGCAGGCCAGAGCGATCCTGCAGCCGGCGCTGGCCGCCGAGCGGGCCGGGCTGTACGCCCGCTTCGATCCGGTGCTGGTGCTCAGCGCGGGCTGGCCGGAGCGCGTCTGGCGCCGCTTCGACGGCATGTTCGTCAACGGCGACGAGCGGCTGTCCTGGATCGCCGACGACGGCAGCCGGCGCGGGGACGGGGCGCCGGTGCTCGTCGCGCACTCCACGACGTCCTGGGCGGCCTCCCGGCTCACCACCCAGGACGAGGACGACGCCACCCAGCTCGCCACGCAGGACGAGGACGACGCAGCCCAGGCCCTGCTGCAGGCGCTGCAGGACGTGCTGGACATCGACACCGCGCCGTCCTGGACGCGGCTGGACCGATGGCCGCACGCCAAGCCCGCGGCCGGCCGGGCGGCCAGCTTCCAGCTGTGGCCGAGCCTGGTCGGGGCCTGCGGGGACGGGTGGTCGGAGCGGCCGCGGGTGGAGGCGGCGTTCCTGTCCGGCCTGCTGCTGGGCCAGGCGGTGGCACGGCGGCTGGGCCGACCGGGAAGCTGAGGCCGACCGGGAAGCTGAGGAGGGCAGCGCTGACACCGAGGTGACGCCACCGGCCCGGAGTTGGCATGATGGGTTCCATGCTTCTCGTCCGCGCCCTCGCCCGCCCGCTCCTGGCCGCCCCCTTCATCGCCGGTGGGGTGAGCACCCTGCGCAAGCCCACCAGCCGGGTTGCGGCTGCCGACCGGGTGGTGAACCCGCTGCTCGCCCGGGTGCCGCAGCTGTCCAACACCGAGCAGGTGGTCAAGATCGACGCAGCCGCCAAGGTGATCGCGGGCTCCATGCTGGCCTTCGGCAAGCTGCCCCGGATCTCGGCCGCCGTGCTCGCGGTCAGCCTGGTGCCGACCACGGTCGCCGGCCACCCGTTCTGGGATGAGCAGGATCCGGCCCGGCGGGCCCAGCACCGGCAGCAGCTGATGAAGAACGGCGGCCTGCTCGGCGGGCTGCTGCTGGCCTCGGTCGACACCGCCGGGCGCCCGTCGCTGGGCTGGTGGGCCAGGCGCACACCCCGGGTGCTCAGCCACGCGGCCAGCGGGCTGCGCCGGGACACCGAGCTGGCGCTGCAATCGGCCTCCCACAACGTCCGGGAGAAGCTTCCGATCTGACGCTCTGACTGCTCGCGCGCGCTCCGCGTCGCGGCTGCGTGCAGCCACGTCCGGGCGATCAGGCCATGAAGATGGTCAGCGCGCCCATCACCGGGAGCGTACAGTCGATAACCGGGGACAGCAGCGTCCTTGCCCTGGCAAGGGCGATTCGTTTTTTCGCGCCAGCTTGCTGGAGACATCTTAATGAGGACACGCATGACGGCACCCCCCGCGATCGGCGTGAACTGATGGCTTCCGCGTTGCAAGAACTTGCCGCGGCCTTCGCCGGCCTCGAGCCCCACGTGGTCAAGTCCGCCCCTGCCGAGAGTGTGCTCAACTCGATCACCAGCAACGCGGTGCGGGTGGTCCAGGGCGCCGAGCACGCGGCGATCACCCGCGGCCGGCCCGGGGCCTTCAAGACGGTGGCCGAGACCGGCGACGTGCCGCTCAAGGTCGACGCGATCCAGTACGAGCTCGGCTCCGGCCCCTGCGTCGATGCCATTGTCGACAACACCACCTACCACTGCCCCGACCTTGCCGAGGAGCAGCGCTGGCCGGACTTCGGGCGGCGCGCCGTGGAGGAGGTAGGCATCCGCAGCATGCTGTCCTACCGGATGTTCCTCGAAGACGACGACCTGATCGCCGGTCTCAACCTGTATTCCAGCAAGACCGACGCCTTCGACGAGGCCGCCATCACCACGGGCCTGCTGCTGGCCACTCATGGCGCCCTGGCGCTGTCGGCGCTGCGCCGCGGCGACACCGCCGCCCATCTGGCCCGGGCGCTGGAGAGCAACCGCGAGATCGGGGTGGCGATGGGCGTGCTGATGTCGCAGCACAGGATCACCCGGGAACAGGCGTTCGACCTGCTGCGGATCACCAGCCAGCACACCCACCGCAAGCTGTCCCAGATCGCCGCCGATGTCGCTGACACCGGCACCCTGGAGCTTCCCAAGCTCCAGTAGCGCTGCTCGGGCTAACGCTAGGGCAGGATGTCCTGGGCTTTCTGCTTGATGCCCTGTTTCACCATGCCCCAGGCGTTCTCGTCACTGGGTCGGAGCAGCGCGACACCCCTTAGCTTCTGTTTAGCTCGGGCCCTGACTGTTCAAGGTTTCCCTAGGGTGTCGTCGTCCTTCCTGTCTACTGGAGATGCCTGCCAATGGCAACGGCCTGCTGTCACGTCATTACATTCGGTGATCAGCAGTAGCGGCCGGGCTAGTCGGCCGATCCTCCAGAGCGCCCCTCGCGCGGCGGCACAGGCCAGGGCTCTTGCGGGCAGCAGGCAAAGCGAGTAAGTGTAAAAGCCTATTGTCGGCGATGAGAGCCCCAAGCAAGCGATCTCTTGGCGTCCGCCGGCTTGCGCGGAGAAGTCGCGCGCCTCTCTGAGTCCCGACGGCTACTGCCCGGTCGGTGACTGTTGCCCGCCGGAGAATCCCATGGCGCTGTCTGAGGAAGAGCACTCGAAACTGACCGAGGTCGAGCGGGAACTGGCCGCCGACCGGTTATTGGCATCGTTCTTCGCCTTTGCGGCGGCTGAACCAGGCCGCCCACGGCCCGGGCCGGCCCGGCGGATGCGGTGCTCGCAAGCCCGGCGGCGCTGAGCAGAGCGGCGCGGCTGATCGCGCAGGGCCGTCGCGGCCGTTCGCCGCTGACGCCTTGAGGACCGCCGGGGTCAGGACGTCCGGCGTCGCAGCGTGGCCGCGCCCAGCGCCAGCGCGGCCACGATGCAGGCCACCACCACCAGGACGTCGCGGATCAACACGGCATCGACGGTGCCCTGCCCGACCCGGCCCAGCCCCTCGACCGCGTAGGACATCGGCAGCACGTTGCTCAGCCAGCGCAGCAGGTCCACCATCTGCGCGCGCGGCGTCAGCAGCCCGCACAGCAGGAACTGCGGCAACACCACCGCGGGCAGGAACTGCACCGCCTGGAACTCGGTCCGGGCGAAGGCGCTCACCAACAGGCCCATCGCCATCCCCAGCAGCGCGCTGGCCATGGCCAGCACCAGCACCCAGCCCACGCCTGCCGGCGCGCTCAGCCCCAGCCAGCCGAACGAGATCAGGGATACCACGCCGACCTGGACGACCGTGGCGGCGGCGAAGGCCAGCGCGTAGCCGATCAGCAGGTCCAGCTTGGCCAGCCGGGTGGTGAACAGCCGCTCGAGGGTGCCGCTGGTGCGCTCGCGCAGCATCGCCACCGACGTCACCAGGAACATCGCCACGAACGGGAAGACACCCAGCAGCGACAGCCCGATCCTGTCGAACGTCCGCGGCGAGCCGTCGTAGATGTAGCGCAGCAGGATCATCAGCGCGCTCGGGACGACCACCAGCATCGCGATGGTGCGCGGATCGTTGCGCAGCTGCCGCAGCACCCGCCACGCGGTGGCCAGGGTGATCGACGGGTTCATCGGGGCGCCTGCTCGGACTGCTCGGACTGCTCGGACTGCTGGGATTGCTCGAACTGCTCGGACTGCTGGGACGCCAGCCGCAGGAACGCCTCTTCCAAGTCGTCCGCGCCGGTCTGCTGCCGGATCGCGGCCGGGGTGTCGTCGGCGTACAGCCGGCCCTCGCGCAGCAGCAGCAACCGGTCGCAGCGGGCCGCCTCGTCCATCACGTGGCTGCTGATCAGGACGGTGCTGCCGGCTCGGGCCAGGTCGTGGAACAGGTTCCACAGGTCCCGCCGCAGCACCGGGTCCAGCCCCACCGTGGGTTCGTCCAGCACCAGCAGCGGCGGTGACCCGACCAGCGCGCACGCCAGCGACACCCGAGCCCGCTGGCCACCGGAGAGCGCGTCCACCCGGTCGCCGGCACGGTCGGCCAGGTCGACCGAGGCCAGCACCTGATCGATCCGGTCCGCGCCCGAGGTCAGCGCGGCGAAGTACCGCAGGTTGTCGCGCACCGACAGGTCGGCATAGACCGACGGCGCCTGGGTGACGTAGCCGATCCGGGTCCGCAGCGCCCGGTCACCGGCCGCCAGGCCGAGCACGGTGACCGTTCCGGACCGGACCTGCTGCACCCCCACGATCGCGCGCAGCAAGGTGGTCTTGCCGCCGCCGCTGGGCCCGAGCAGGCCGGTGACCTGCCCGGCCGGCACCGCGCAGCTCAGGTCGTACAGCACCTGGCGCTTGCCCCGGTAGACGACCAGGTTCTCCACGGCGACTGCTGGCTCGGCCATACGCAGCTCCGGAAACTCCGACGGACACCCCTATTTGCGCCGAAGATTACGCCCTGCCTGGAATACCCCGGCGGATCTGACTGCGCGTTACGCGATCCGCGCGAACCAGAGTCCGGATGTGGGGCGTCGATGACTGCGCACGCAGCCGCTTGAGGTGTTGCCCTCGATCGTGACGATCTCACCGCCGCCGGCGGACCACACCCAGCCCATGTGATCGCTGCCGACGCCGAAGACGTCGCCGGCCTGGGGTCGGCTCACCAGCTTGCCGTGCTGCGAGGCCCAGGTGTGAACCGACCGCACCGCGCCCGGGGTGTCCCACGGGGTGCGCCGGTTGCGGTCGGTGGCGTTGTCCCAGCACCACGACACGAAGTACGCGCACCACGGACTGGGCGGATAGTTGCCGAACCAGCGGACATAGCGCTGATGGGGCACACCGCCGTTCTCGCCCTGCTCGCAGACGCCGGCTCGAAGCTCGGCCCCGGCGTAGCGCAGCGCCTTCATCACCCGCGGGTCGGCGGAGGCCATCAGGGAGCGGACCGATTCCTTGGTGGTGTCGAGGGTGGTGTCGAGGGTGGTGTCGAGGCCAACCTCCACCGCCCCGGCGAACGCGGCATCCGTCGGAGGTGGCTGCTGCTGCGGTGAGTCGACCGGTTCGACGTCCGCCAGGGCGTCTGCCGGCGTGTCCGGGGTGCTCACCCGATGCCTCCGGCCCGCAGCATTCCCAGACCAGCACGCTCGCCCAGCCGTCTGGCGGCCTCTTCGGCCTGCAGCCGGATACCCGGTGGGACCGGCCCGGCGCCGCACTTGGGGCAGTACTGCGCCGACATCGGAAAACTGTGGTTCTTCGGGCAGCCGATGTAGCCGGGGGCAGCCGTCCAGATCGGCGCGTTGACGGCCGCCTTGAACCCCGAGTTGGACGCCAGGTTCTGGTACGCCTGCGCAAGCGCCGCATCCATCATCTGGTCCGCCTCACGCCACAGCGGATCCTCCGGATGTGCCGGATACAGCGCTGGCGGTTGCGTGCTCGGATGCTTGGCCATCCACGCTTGCTCGAACATCCTTCGAGCTGCGCGGACCTCCGGCGTGCCTGCGATATCCATCTGATCCCCCATCAGCAGCGGTCTGGGTGATCGTCCTCGCATTCGACGCAGCGCGCCATAGCTGGAACTGACATAACAACCTCGGCTCACTCCAGGTCTTCGACGGCGGGCGCTGACCGGCTATCTCAGGACCGGTACCGCCGGT
Organism: Jatrophihabitans sp.; assembly: GCF_036388195.1. Taxonomy (GTDB): domain Bacteria; phylum Actinomycetota; class Actinomycetes; order Mycobacteriales; family Jatrophihabitantaceae; genus Jatrophihabitans_A. The sequence continues at coordinate 13,516 of NZ_DASVSG010000108.1, forward strand.
GCCACTCGTCTCGCCGGCTCGGCAGCGCCAACATCGCGAGCCAGCTGAACACGGCGATCAACAACCCGCCCAGCACCGCCGCCCGGAAGCTGTCGACGTCCAGGTGGCTGCTGAGCCCGGCGGTGATGGCCAGCAGCGCGGCGTTGACCACCAGCAGGAACAGGCCCAGGGTCAGCACGATCAGCGGCAGGCTGAGCAGTTTGAACACCGGCCCCAGGATCGCGTTCACCACCGAGAACAGCACCGAGATCCACAGCAGCGCCCCGAAGCCGCCGTTGACCTCGATGCCGGGCACCATGACCGCCACCACCCCGATGACCGCCGCGAGCAGCAGCAGCCGGATCGCCAACCGCACCAACATGGCGCCCTCCTCCGCGACGCTCGCCGGGCTAACCGCTCGTCAGCCCTGGTAGTGGTGGCCGATCGCGGCCAGCGCCTTGTCCACGGCGGCCAGGCCCTGGCGCATCTCCTCGTCGGTGATGGTGCACGGCGGCACGATGTGCAGCCGGTGGTAGTTGGTGAACGGCAGCACGCCGTTGGCCTTCAGCGCCCCGACCAGCTCGGTCATCGCCGGTGAGGTGCCGCCGTACGGCGCCAGCGGCTCCTTGGTGGCCCGGTCGGTGACCAGGTCCAGCGCCCAGAACACCCCGAGCCCGCGTACCTCGCCGATCATCGGGTGCCGTTCGGCCAGCTCCCGCAGCCCGGGGCCGAGCACCTGCTCGCCGATCCGGGCGGCGTTGGCGATGATGCCCTCCTCGGTCATCGCCGTCATGCTCGCCACCGCCGCGGCACATGCCAGCGGGTGCCCGGAGTAGGTCAGCCCGCCGGGGAACGCCCGGTCGTCGAACGTCCGGCAGATCTCGTCGGAGATGATCACGCCACCCAGCGGGACGTAGCCGGAGTTGACGCCCTTGGCGAAGGTGATCAGGTCCGGCGTCACGTCGTAGTTCTCGACGGCGAACCAGCGGCCGGTCCGTCCGAACCCGCACATCACCTCGTCGGCGATGTAGACGATGCCGAACCGGTCGCACAGCTCCCGCACCCCCTGCAGGTAGCCCGGCGGCGGCGGCATGATGCCCGCGGTGCCGGGAACGGTCTCCAGGATGATCGCGGCGATGGTGGCCGGCCCCTCGAAGCTGATCACCTGCTCCAGGTGCTCCAGCGCGCGCTGGCACTCCTCGGCCTCGGTGCTGGAGTGGAAGGGCGAGCGGTACAGGAACGGGCCGAAGAAGTGCACCGCGCCGCTGGCGCCGAGGTCGTTGGGCCAGCGCCTGGGGTCACCGGTCAGGTTCACCGCGGTCTGGGTGCCGCCGTGGTAGCTGCGGTAGGTCGAGAGCACCTTGGTGCGTCCGGTGTGCAGCCGGGCCATCCGGACCGCGTACTCCACCGCCTCGGCGCCGGCGTTGGTGAAGAACACCTTGGCCATGTTCTCCGGCGCCCGCTCGATGATCATCCGGGCGGCCTCGCTCCGGGCGGCGTTGGCGTGCTGCGGTGCGATCGTGCACAGCAGGTCGGCCTGCTCCTTGATCGCGGCGACCACCTTCGGATGCTGGTGCCCGATGTTGGTGTTCACCAGCTGCGAGCTCAGGTCCAGCAGCTGGTTGCCGTCGCCGTCGGTGACGTAGCTGCCGGCGGCCGCGGTGATCACCAGGGGTTTGAGCGCGGCCTGCGCCGACCAGGAGTGGAATACGTACTGTCGGTCGAGTTCGTAGGTGGTCTCGGCGGTCATCTGAAGATTCCTGTCTGGCGCAGCGGCCCTTTAGGTTGGCAGCGGTTCGACCACTCGGTGGGCCGAGCACTCGGCGGGACGCAGTCACCCACCCGGTGATCGTAGAGAGTGCGCCCGTCGCACCGTCAAGGCCGCAACGTCGAAAAGGCCCGGGACACCGACCTGCTGGACCTGGCCTGAGGACGTTCTGGGCTCAGACCCGGTACTCCTTGAGCAGGCCACGGCTGATGATGGTCTTCTGAATCTCCGAGGTGCCCTCGCCGATCAGCAGGAACGGCGCCTCGCGCATCAGCCGCTCGATCTCGTACTCCTTGGAGTAGCCGTAGCCGCCGTGGATCCGGAACGCCTCCTGGGTCACCTCGGCGCAGTACTCGCTGGCCAGCAGCTTCGCCATCCCGGCCTCGACGTCGTTGCGCTGGCCGGCGTCCTTCAACCGGGCCGCGTTGACCATCAGCAGGTGCGATGCCTCGACCTTGGTCGCCATCTCGGCCAGCTTGAAGGCGATCGCCTGGTGCTCGGCGATCTTCTTGCCGAAGCTCTTGCGCTGCTGGGCATAGTCCACGGCCAGCTCGAAGGCGCGCAGCGAGATGCCGCAGCCCCGGGCGGCGACGTTGACCCGGCCGACCTCGATGCCGTCCATCATCTGGTAGAAGCCCTGGCCGCGCTTGTCCGGCCCGCCGAGCACCTCGTCGGCGCCGACCGCGACGTTGTCCAGGATCATCTCGGTGGTCTCGACGCCCTTGTAGCCCATCTTCTCCAGCTTGCCCGGGATCCGCAGCCCCGGCCGGGTCTCGCCGAAGCCGGGCTCCTTCTCGAGCAGGAAGGTGGTCATGTTGCGGTAGACCGACTCCGCGCCGAGGTCGTCCTTGACCAGGGTGGCCACCACCCGTGACCTGGCGCCGTTGGTCAGCCACATCTTCTGGCCGTTCAGGCGGAACCCGTCCCCGTCGGCGGTGGCCCGGGTCTTGATGGCGGCGACGTCGGAGCCGACGTCGGGCTCGGACATCGAGAACGCGCCGCGCACCTCGCCGGTGGCCATCTTCGGCAGCAGCCGCTGCTTCTGCTCGTCGGTGCCGTGCTGCATCAGCAGGTAGGCGACGATGAAGTGGGTGTTGATCACGCCGGAGATGCTCATCCAGCCCCGGGCGATCTGCTCCACCACCAGGGCGTAGGTCAGCAGCGACTCCCCCAGCCCGCCGAACTCCTCCGGGATGGTCAGGCCGAACAGCCCCATCTCGGCCATGCCCGCGACGATCTGCTCGGGGTACTCGTCGGCGTGCTCGAGGTCGTGGACGGTCGGCAGGATCTCCTTGTCCACGAACTCCCGGACGGTGGACAGGATCTCCTTCTGGATGTCGCTGAGACCGGCTGTCTGGGCGAGACGAGCCATGATGGCGCTACCTCCGGAGGGGGGTTGGGTTACCGGCCAGTATCGGGGCCGTAAGCCTTATGAGGCCAGCGGCCGCCCGGTGACAAGGCTCTCAGCGCTAGCTCTCCGGCGGGGTGAATGCCGAGGTGCGGGTCAGGCCAGCGGCCCGGCCCTTGGCCGCGATCACCAGCGCCATCTTGCGGGACGCCTCGTCGATCATCTCGTCCCCGATCATGGCCGAGCCCTTCGCCCCGCCCGCTTCGGAGGTGTAGTAGTCGTAGGCGTCCAGGATCAGCTCGGCGTGGTCGTAGTCGGCCTGGCTGGGCGCGAACATCTCATTGGCCGCATCGATCTGCCCCGGGTGCAGCACCCACTTGCCATCGAAGCCGAGGGCGGCCGAGCGGCCGGCCACCCGCCGGAACCCGTCGACGTCGCGGATCTGCAGGTACGGCCCGTCGATGGCCTGCAGGTCGTGGGACCGGGCCGCCAGCAGGATCGACATCAGGATGTGGTGGTAGGCATCGCCCACGTCATAGCCCGGTGGCTGCTCGCCGACCACCAGCGAGCGCATGTTGATCGAGGCCATGAAGTCGGCCGGGCCGAAGATCAGCGTCTGGATGCGCGGCGAGGCCTGCGCGATCTCGTCGATGGCCAGCAGGCCGCGGGCGTTCTCGATCTGGGCCTCGATGCCGATCCGGCCGACCGGCAGGCCGACGGTCTTCTCGATCTGGGTCAGGGTCATCTCCAGCCACTGCACCTGCGCCGCGCTCTGCACCTTCGGCAGCATGATCGCGTCCAGGTTGGCGCCGGCGCCCTCGACCACCTCGATGACGTCGCGGTAGGTCCAGTGCGTGGTCAGGTCGTTGACCCGGACCACCCGGATCTTGTTCCCCCAGCCGCCCTCGTTCAGCGCCGCGACGATGTTCTTGCGGGCGCCGGGCTTGGCCAGAGGCGCGCAGGCGTCCTCGAGGTCCAGGAACACCTGGTCGGCCGGCAAGCCCTTGGCCTTCTCCAGGAAGCGCGGGTTGGAGCCGGGCACCGCCAGGCAGGAGCGGCGGGGACGCAGCGGCTCGGGCTGGGCAGGAAGTGAGTCAGAGGCCGTCATAGCTGCTGAGGATGCCACCGCTGGCAGTGGGAGCGCTGAGCGATGTTCGCGGTGTCACATCGTCCGGGGCTCTGCCGTCGGACTGTGGACCTGCGCTTGACCCTTCCATTCCCTTTGTCCGCTACATACGATTCAGTTTATTTCTCGGGAGATCCTTATGAAGCTTGGCACCCGGTCCCGGATCGCCATCGCGGCAGCCATGCTCAGCAGCGGCGCGCTGCTGGCGCCGGCTAGCCCGGCGGCAGCGACCAAGACCCCCTGCACGTTCCAATACTGCGACACGCTGATCCAGTACTACTCGGACTCCACCAAAACCTACTTGGTGGGGGAATACGAGAACGGCCCCTGTGGGCAGGTCAATTGGGGCCAGCAGACCGCGTACGTCGAGCGGATCCTCAGGAGGTGCTAACCAGGGTCTCCGGCTGATCGGGCCTACCCCGCCGCGCTGGGGCTCATAGCAATTGTCCTAATTCGCGTGTTAATCGAGAACACACCTTTGTAGCTCCAGCTCAGGAGGCACCATGAAGCTCGGCACCCGTTCCCGGATCGCGATCGCGGCGACCGTGCTCGCCACCGGAGCCCTGCTGGGGCCGGCCGCCGAGGCGGGAACGACCCTTCCCTATCCTCCGCCGCAGTGCATGGAGGACCACTGCGACATGCTGATCCAGTACTACTCCGACGCCACCTACACCGTCCGCGTCGGGGAGTACGGCTCGGAGGTCTGCGGCTACATCGAGTGGGGTCAGGTCACCGAGTTCAAGAAGGGCTTCCGTAGATACTGCTAGCCGAGGCCCGACCGCCTCAGAACCGGCCTCAGTCCCGGTGGGCACCGGCCCGCAGCCCTCTGATCAGAACTCGGCCATATCCCATCAGGAAACTCGGCCATATCCCATTCAGGAGTAGTAGATGAATCTTGGCACTCGTTCCCGGATCGCGATCGCGGCAACCGCCCTCACCGTCAGCGCCCTGCTGACCTCCAGCACGCCGGCTGCGGCCTATGACACCTGCACCGTCGACTGGTGCGTCGGCGTAGTGCTGTACTACTCCGACTCCACGTACACCCAGTTGGTCGGCGAGCGCTCCTACGCGCCCTGTGGGGCGTACCAGTGGGGGGAAACGACCCGGCACTACGTCGAAACCAGGGCGTGCTAGCACGCTCGCGACTGCTGTGCCGGACTATCCGTCGTGACTAGTCCAGATCGGGCACCGGCTCAACGGCCCGGTCGCGCGAGCGGGACCGCACCACCACGACCAGCCCGGCCAGCAGCAGCACCAGCCCGGGGATCGCGCTGGCCGGTGGCCGCTGGTGCAGCCAGACCGCCGCGATCAGCGCCGCGCCCGGCACCTCGATCAGGATGGTCAGGCTGACGAACGTGGCGCTGACCGAGCGCAGCACCACATTGATCAGGCTGTGTCCCAGCAACTGGGCGCAACCGGTCACGGCCAGGATCAGCACCCAGGCCCGGCCCGAAAAGCCACCGAGCGGCTGACCGCCGGCCAGGCAGGCTGCCAGCAGGCCCAGCGCGCAGACGCCGTAGCAGATGGTGGTGTAGGTCGCCGTGGACATCCCCCGGCGCGCGCTCGCGCCGGCCGTGACGTAGGCCGCCGCGAAGATCCCGCCCAGCAGCGCCAGCCCGTCCCCGGCCAGCGCTCGGGCCGAGACCGCGAAGTCGGCGCCGGCGATCAGGGCGGTGCCGACGATCGCCAGCGCCATGCCGAGCCAGGCCAGCCGGGGCAACCGGCGGCCGGCCGCCGCCGCGATAAGTCCGGTGAACACCGACTGGGTCGCGACCAGGGCGGTGGCCGAGGCGACCGAGGTCAGCTTGACCGAGGGCACCCAGGTACCGAAGTGCAGCGCCAGGAACACCCCGGCGACCGAGGCCAGCGCCCAGCCCCGCCGGTCCAGGGCGGCGAACTCGGACCGGTGCCGCAGGCCCACGACGAGGCCGGTGCCGCCGGCGCCGAGGGCATTGCGCCAGAACGCGATGGCCAGCGCCGGCGCGGCGGTGGCAGCCATCATCGGCCCGGACGCCGACACCCCCGCCAGCGCCACCGCCAGCAGCCCCGCATCGCGGGCAGACGGCAGGACCAGCGACTCCAGGGGCTGCTCGATACGCGACACCCGACCATCCTGACAGTCCTAATCTCCTGACCTCATGCCCACTAAGCTTTGCCCGTGAGCACCGCGACCCGCGTCTTCGTGGCCAGGCTGGCCGGCCTGGGGGTCTTCGACCCCAACGGCGACCAGCTGGGCCGGGTACGGGACGCGGTGGCGACCCTGCGGGTGGGACGCCAGCCGCCGCGCATCCTCGGCCTGGTGGTCGAGGTGCAGCACCGGCGGCGGATCTTCGTCCCGATGGGACGGGTCACCCGGATCGAGCCGGAGGCGGTGGTGCTGACCACCGGCAGCGTCAACATCAGGCGCTTCGAGCAGCGGCCGAACGAGCTGCTGGTGCTCGGCGAGGTGCTGGACCGGACCGTGGTGCGGATCGAGGACGGCGCCCGGATGGTGGTGGTCGACGCCGCCATGGAGCAGAACCGCACCCGGGACTGGGTGATCACCAAGCTGGCGGTGCGCTCGGTCACCAGCAAGCTCGGACGCCGCCGCGCGGTGCTGCAGCAGGTGGACTGGAACGACGTGGACGGGCTGTCGGCGACCGAGCACGGCCAGGGCGCGGACTCCCTGCTGGCGGTGCTGGCCGGGCTGCGGCCCGCTGATCTGGCCGCCCAGCTGCAGGGCATGCCGGACAAGCGGCAGCAGGAGGTGGCCGAAGCGCTCAACGACGAGCGGCTTGCCGACGTGATGGAGGAGCTGCCCGAAGAGGATCAGATCAACATCATCAGCGGGCTGACCGACGAGCGCGCGGCCGACGTCCTGGAGAAGATGAACGACGACGACGCGGCCGACCTGCTGCGTGAGCTGCCCGCCGACGAGCAGGAGCGGCTGCTGGAGATCATGGAGCCGGAGGAGGCTGCTCCGGTTCGCCGGCTGATGACCTATGGCGAGTACACCGCCGGCGGCATGATGACCTCCGAGCCGGTGGTGCTGCTGCCGGACGCGACCGTCGCCGAGGCGCTGGCCAGGTTGCGCAATCCGGATCTGTCGCCGGCGCTGGCCGCCCAGGTGTACGTGGTCCGCCCGCCGCAGGCCACCCCCACCGGACGCTTCCTCGGGGTGGCGCACTTCCAGCGGCTGCTGCGCGAGCCGCCGTCCTCGCTGGTGTCCGGGGTGCTCGACGACGGCATCGACCCGCTGACACCGGAGTCGACGCTGCAGGAGGTGACCCGGCACCTGGCGACCTACAACCTGGTGGCGGTGCCGGTGGTGGACGAGAACGACCGGCTGCTGGGCGCGGTGAGCGTGGACGACGTGATCGACCACCTGCTGCCCGAGGACTGGCGCGATCGCGACGAGCTGCCCGCGGACGCCGCCACCACCCGCCGGAGGGCCCAGTGAGCGAGAATCGCAGCGAGCGCCAGCGAGCGAGGATCGGAGCGAACGCCGCGATGAGCGCTCGCGCGAAGAGCCGGCCAGCGCAGAGCGAGAATCGCAGCGAGCGCCAGCGAGCGAGGATCGGAGCGAACGCCGCGATGAGCGGGTCACCGTGACCGAACCGCGTCGCCGGCTGGACCAGCCCAAGGCGCCCCGTGGCCTGCGCGCGCCCAAGTTCAGCGCCGATGCGATCGGAACGGCGGCCGAGCGCATCGCCCGGTTCTTCGGAACCGCGCGTTACCTCGCCATCCAGACCGTGCTGGTGATCTGCTGGATCATCTTCAACGCGGTCGCGATGGGGGTCTGGAAGTTCGACCCGTACCCGTTCATCCTGCTCAACCTGGCGTTCTCGACCCAGGCCGCCTACGCCGCGCCGCTGATCCTGCTCGCCCAGAACCGGCAGGCCGACCGGGACCGGATCCAGGCCGACGCCGACCGCAGGCGCGACCAGCGCGCGATCGCCGATGCCGAGTACCTGGCGCGAGAGATCGCCGCGATCCGGATCGCGCTCGGGGACGTGGCCACCCGCGACTACCTGCGCTCGGAGCTGACCCGGCTGGACCGCAGCCGGGGCGAGGACCGGGACGGCTGAGCCGTCACCGGGGCAGCTCGGCCGAGCCGGCGCCCTGGCTGAGCCGGCGCCCTGGCTGAGCCAGCCTCCTAGGCTGGGCGGCCCGGCAAGGAGGTCAGTGCCCGGCGCCGGCCGGTCGCTCAGCCGGCTCGATCTCGATCTGCTGTTCGAGTTCCTTCAGCCGGCGGTAGTCGACGTCGATCGCCTCCTCGGTCGGCGCGGCGAGGATCACCCAGGCCAGGAAGCTGGACAGGTCGGTGGTGGACTGCACCCAGTCACCGGTGCCCTTCGGGAAGTTCTTCGTCGCGTAGGTGGGCAACCGATCGACCTCGTCGAAGATCTCGGCGTTGCGCCAGATGCCGGCGTGCGGCGCTGAGATGAACACCCCGCACAGGTGCTGCAGCAGGTCGTAGGACGGCTTGAACTCCCCGTGCACCCAATGCCTGACGGTGCGCAGGATGTGGTTGGAGCCGGTAGCCATCTTGCTGATCAGCTGATGGCCGCCGCCGGCCGGCCGCTCGGCGATCTCGACCAGTCGCGGGCCCTGCGGGGTCAGCATCACCTCGGCGTGGCCGCAGCCGTTGCGGAAACCGAGGGCGTCGAGCACCTGCAGCGTGTACTCCCACACGATCTTGGTCTGCTCGTCGTCGGGCGCCAGGAAGTCCACCCGGTCATAGATGCCGATCCGGTCGCCCTTGCGGATCTTGGTGTAGCGGCAGACGTCGATCAGGCCGTGCTGGCCGTCGACGGTGTAGGAGTCGACCAGGTACTCGTGCCCGGCAGCGAACTCCTGGATCAGGATCCCGCCGTTGACCATCCCCAGATCATTGATCCCGGTCGCCATCCGGGCCAGCAGCGGCCGCCAGGCGTCGCTGCCCGCGGGGACCAGGTGAACGTCTTCGGTGCCGCCGCTGTTCGGCGGCTTGACCACCAGGTCGTGGTCGGCCAGGCCGCTGTCGACGATCCAGGCCGCGATCTCGTCGGCGTCGGCGGAGAACAGCTGGCGCAGGTGCGGAACTCCGGCCGCGGCCACCGCCTTGGCCATCTCCCACTTGTCGCGCCGGGCATCGGCCAGCTCCGCGACGTTGCCGGCGGCGGGCAGCAGCCTCACCATCAGCGCCTCGTACAAGCGGATCGCGGACTCGCACCCGGGGACGATGCAGATCGGGTCGTACTTGGCGAGGTCGGCGGCCAGCGAGTCGATCCGGTCGGGCGAGTAGTCGCCCTCGAAGTAGTGCACGTGCTCGAAGTTCTCCGGATGCCAGCTGCCCGCCATCACCGGAACCGGCTTGGGGGTGGACAGCACCGCGATCGGGGTCACGCCTTCGTCGCGGAATGCCCCGGGATACTCCCGGCCGGTGGACAGCGGGTCGACGATGATCGCATAGCGAGTCATGAGTGATACCTGCTTTCAGCAGCGGACGGGTACGTGATCAGCTCGGCGGCGCCGGCTCAGCCCAGCTCGTGGAAGCAGCAGGACGCGATCGCGCCGGTCGTCATGTTGAGCACTCCCGCGTCTGACTTGCTGGTGCCCCGCAGCAGCATTCCGGAGTACCCGCGAGCGCCGAGAAAGCCGCCCCAGAGCACCACCCACTCCTCGGTGCCCGGCCCGTCGAGCTTCGGGAACGACTCGGTGAACGGGTGGATCCGCCGCTGCAGCACGAACTGCTCGTCCATGGCCGAATCGATCAACCGGCGCCACTCCTCCGGCTCGGTCTGCCAGCCCGGCACCACGCCCATGCCGCCGTGCAGCAGGGTCGGCTTGAGGATCAACTCGGTGCGCTCGGTGAGCGCATACTCCTCCAGCGACACGCTGCGGCCGTCCTCGACGGTGACCGGCCCGGAGCGCACCATCCGGGTCCACGGCAGGAACCGGTCCAGTGTCGCCAGCTCCTCGGCGCTGAACAGGTGCCGGTTCGACTCGTCCGACAGCAGCGCCAGCGCGCCCTTGCTGCTGTAGAGCTCGGCGTCCATCGGCGAGAAGATCGCCACGTTGCCACGTTCGGCGGCCTGCAGCACCGGATCGATCAGCGCCGGCCCGGTGGGGTCGAGCAGGTCCTCCATGAGGAACAGCCGGTAGATCACCTCGATCTTGCGATCACCCAGCCAGATCGAGTCGTCCTCCAGCCGCAGCTGCCCGATGTGGCACGGCAGCGCCTCGATCCCCAGCGCGTCGAAGACCGCGACGTTGGTGCGCAGCTGCGGCTCCAGGGTCGCGAAGCTGGCCGGCCAGTCGCAGAGCGCGACCACCGGACGGGTGCCGCTGGGCACCTTGCACTCGGCGAACAGCGTCTCGGCGACCTCGAGCATGGTGTCGGCGTAGCCGAGGTTGTTGGCCTGGAGGAACTCGGCTATGAACGGCTGCTTGGCCATGGCCCGATTGAGCGCCATGTTGTCGACGCCCCCCAGCGCGCTCGACATGTTCATCTCCATCACCCGGAAGCCGGCTTCGTCGATGTACAGGTCCGCGCGAGCCAGCCGGCTGGGCGCGCTGCCGCGACCGCGCACCACCGCCGAGACCTGCTCGGGCGTCATTCCGGTCGACGCCGCGAACGCACCCAGGTCGCCGCCGAACAACCGGTTCGGCAGGCTGGTCACGCACGAGTACAGCATCTCCAGGTCGGCTTCCAGCTGATCGACCTGGGCCCGCTCCAGGAAGCCCGGCCGGGTCAGCATCTTGCCGTTGTAGGTGGTGTCGACGGTGCTGCTGATCAGCTGATCGACGAGCTCCCTCGCCGACAGCCCGCTCTGGGCGAACGCCTCGAGGTAGCGGTCGGTCAGTGCGTTCTGCGTCATGCGGAGCCCTTCTGGTCGGTACCGGAATGAAGGTGCGAACGGTGGTGGATCCGGTCAGGGCACAGCCGGCGGGTCGGCCGGCTCGATCACGATCTGCTGCTCGAGCTCCTTCAACCGGCGGTAGTCGCGGTTGATCTCCTCTTCGGTCGGCGCCGCCAGGGTCACCCAGGCCAGGGCGCTGGAGATGTCCTCGGTGGCCGGGACCCAGTCGCCGGTGTGCTTCCAGAAGAACCGGTTGACGAAGCTGGGCAGCTGCTCGAGCTCGTCGAAGATCTCGGCGTTGCGCCAGATGCCGGCATTGGGAGCTGAGATGAAGATGCCGGACAGGTGCTGCAACAGCTGGTAGGACGGCAGGAACTCACCGTTCACCCGATGCCTGACGGTGCGCAGGATGTGGTTGGAGCCGGTGGCGAGCTTGCTGATCAGCTGGTGGCCGCCGCCGGCCGGCCGCTCGGCGATCTCGACCAGTCGCGGGCCGTCCGGCGTGAGCATCACCTCGGCGTGGCCGCAGCCGTTGCGGAAACCGAGGGCGTCGAGCACCTGCAGCGTGTACTCCCACACGATCTTGGTCTGCTCGTGGTCCGGCGCCAGGAAGTCCACCCGGTCATAGATGCCGATCCGGTCGCCCTTGCGCACCTTGGTGTAGCGGCAGACGTCGACCAGGCCGTGCTGGCCGTCGACGGAGTAGGAGTCGATCAGGAACTCGTTGCCGGGGGCGAACTCCTGGATCAGGATTCCCCCGTTGACCATGCCGAGGTGGTTGACGTCGTTGGTCATCCGGGCGAGCAGCGGCCGCCAGGCGTCGCTGCCCGCCGGCACGATGTGGACATCGTCGGTGCCGCCACTGTTCGGCGGCTTCACCACCAGGTCGTGGTCTTGCAGGCCGCTGTCGACGATCCAGGCCGCGATCTCGTCGGCGTCGGCGGAGAACAGCTGGCGCAGGTGCGGAACTCCGGCCGCGGCCACCGCCTTGGCCATCTCCCACTTGTCACGCCGGGCATCGGCCAGCTCCGCGACGTTGCCGGTGCCCGGCAGCAGCTGCACCACCAACGCCTCGTACAGCCGGACGCCCGTCTCGGCTCCCGGCAGGATGCAGATCGGGTCGTACTTGGCCAGCTCGGCCGCCAGCGAGTCGATCCGCTCGGGCGAGTAGTCGCCTTCGAAGTAGTGCACCTGCTCGAAGTTCTCCGGATGCCAGGTGTCCACCAGGACCGGCACCGGCTTCGGGGTGGACAGCACCGCGATCGGCGTGGCGCCGGCGTCGCGGAAGGCGTGCGCGTATTCACGTCCGGTGGACAGCGGGTCGACGATGATTGCATAGCGAGTCATGAGCGATTACCTGCTTTCTGAGCTGACTTGCGCGTCGAGGAAACCGGGCTCCGTGGTGGCGGCCGCCGCGGTGCCCGGCGCCTCGGGAGCTGGCGTCTCGCTGGCCAGGGACTCGGCCTCGGCCGCATCGATCCGGCGCATGCCGGAGGTGGCCAGGACCATGGCAAGCAGGCTGGCCACACCGAAACACCACCACACGTTCAAGCCGATGGCGTCGTAGAGGAACACCCCGAGGCCGGGGCCCACGGCGCTGCCGAGGCTGAACATCAACTGGGTGGAGCCGATGTAACGGCCGCGCAGGTGATCCGGGGCGACCATGCCGGGGTAGGCGAACAGCGTCGGCCCGGCGACGATCTCGGCCGCTGTCCAGACCAGGGTGCCGATCAGGAAGATCGCCACGCCCCAGGGCAGCGCGTACAGCGAGAAACCGGCGCCCAGCAGCGCGAAGCCGAGCCCGACCACCAGTTTGATCGGCAGCTTCTGGGTGAACTTGGTGACCAGCAACTCGCAGGTGATCACGATGAAGCCGTTGAGCGCGATCACCAGGCTGAACCAGAAGGTGGCAAGGCCCGCGTCGCGCATGGTGAGCGGCAACGTCGAGACGTACTGGATGTAGACCGCGGCGTTGACCAGCATGGCCAGCAGGTACATGACGAATCGCCGGTCGGCCAGCACCGCGCGGTAACCGTCGGGTTGAGCCGGAGCGGCCTCGGCCTCGGCCTCGGCCGGCGCCGGCTTGGCCTCGCGTCGCGGAAGCGCGATAGCGGCTATCACCCCGTACCCGAGGGCGGTTATCGCCTCGGCCCAGAACAGCAGGTCATAGCTCACGACGATCAGCGCGGCGCCGATCAACGGGGCGGCGGTGGTGCCGAGGTTCAGCGCCCACCGGTACAACGCGAAGATCATCACTTGGCGCTCTTTGTCGGTCAGCTCCGACAGCAGGGTGGCCGAAGCCGGCCGGTAGAGCTGGCCGATCAGGCCCACCAGGAAGACCGCTGCCACCAGCGCCGGGTAGTAGCCCAGGTACAGCACGCTCAGCAGCATCACCGCGCTGCCGCCCATCGACACCAGCGTGGCCAGCCGGGGGCCGAGCCGGTCGGCGAGCGCGCCACCGACCAGCACCCCGAGCATCGATCCGACCCCGTAGGCGGTCAGGGCGAAGCCGGCCTCGAACTTGGTGAAACCCCGCTGGGTCAGGAACAGCACCAGGAAGGTCTGGAAGAAAGCCCCGAGCCGATTGACGAAGACCCCGAGCAGGATTGCCCGCACCGGAGCGGGCGAGAGCTTCCAGGTGCTCCAGATGCCGTCGTCCCGGGGCGCCGCCGCCGTGCTGTCGGCGCCGGCGGGCGCCGAACTCGAGGAGCTCACGTCAACTGCTCAGCATCCTGGACGGGCCGGGGCTGCTCGGTGATGACCAGCGCCGCGGCGGCCTGCTCGATCGCGCTGGCACAGGCCTCGGCGGTCTCGGCGACGACGGTGAAGTAGGCGACCCGGCCCCAGACGGTGCCGGCCGGCGGCGGCGCGAGCCGCTGGCCCGGCTGCGCGCGGACCATCGCGCGATCGATGCTGGCCGGCAGCGCCGCCTCGTCGATCTCGATGGAGCCGATGGTCATCTCATGCGGCACGTAGCTGAACCGGACCGCGCCGAACAGCTTGCGGTCAGGCGTCATGTCGGGTTCCCGGCCGCAGGCCACCGCTGCCGCGGCCAGGCCCGGGTCGATGCCGGTGACCCGCATGCCCAGGTACGGGATCAGGTCGCCACCGAGCCGGGCGTTGACCTCGATCAGCTTCGGCCCGGACGGCGTGAGCCGGAACTCGGTGTGCGTCATGCCGTCGGTGAAACCGAGTGCGGCGTGCGCGTGCTCCAGGGCCCGGATCATCTGCGGATCGGCGAGCATCGGGTCGGCCCCGTCGACGAAATGGCCGATCTCCTCGAAGTACGGCGGGTAGCCGAGCACCTTGTGCGCCAGGCAGATCGGCCGCACCTGGCCCTGGAAGACCGCGCAGTCGACGCTGATCTCGGGACCGTCGGCGTACTCCTCGACCAGCACCGCCTGATCGTCATAGATCAGCGCGCCGGGCACATTCATCTCCCGCGCGAACGTGAAGTGCTCGCGCAGCCCGGCCTCGTCGTGCGCCAGCACCACGCCGAGGCTGGCAGCGATCGCCCGGGGCTTGAGCACCACCGGATAGCCGATCTCGGCCGCCGCGTCGAGGGCCGCCTCGAGCGTGCCGACCGCTATGGAGCGGGGCTGGGGGACGCCGGCCGCAGCCATCGCCTCGCGGGTCAGGTGCTTGTCCCGGCAGCGCAGCACCATCTCCGGATCGCCACCGGGCAGGCCCAGCACCTGCGCGATCTTCGACGCCGGCAGGATCCGGGCCTCGTCCCAGCACAGCACGCCGTCGATCCGGTCCCGCTCGTTCAGCTCAAGGGCGGCCGGGATCATCACCTCGGCGTCCAGGGTGTCGCTCAGCACCGTGGCAGCGTCGATGTAGCGCTGCTCCCACTGCGGCTCGGCTGTCAGGAAGAGGTGGATCCGGTACTGCTCGGCGATCGATTCGAGCAGGTACTCGCGGAACTGGTGATCACCGGTCGAGATCAGCAGCAGGTGCGGCCGCTCGTCCGGACGTTGGTTGGCGTGCTCACTGCTCATAGCCCTGCTCCTTGGACACGTTCTGGCGGCCGCTCACCGCAGCGTTCACCGCGCCGCCGGCCGCTGCCAGCTCCTCGATGTGTGAGATGCCCGATGAGCCGTCGGCGCGCTGCCATCGTTCGGTGAGCCGCACCCGGCCGTCGGGCAGCACTGTGGGAGTGCTGACGCAGCGGCCGGCCACGACCTCGCCATCGGCCATGATCTGGCAGTAGGCAGCCTCGATCACGCCGTCATTGTCACAGATCCCCACCAGCCGGCCGGTGCGGACCCGGTCGCCGCCGAACTCGGCCCAGACCAGCTCGGACTGCTGGTGGTAGTGGCCGATCACCGAGCCGGGCAGCACCTCGAGCGGGCCGAACTGCCGGCCGTCGTAGTTCGGGCCGCGATAGCTGAGCTGGTCATAGCTCGGCGCACGGCTCGACTGGCGACCCGGCCCCGGCTGCTCCCCCCGTTCGGACATGCTCAGTCCCACTGCACCGGGCCCAGGTCGTCACGGACCGCGAAGATCTCCCCGCCCAGCATGGAGTTGATCACCACCGCGGCCCGGACCGGCAACAGGGTCAGGTTGGCATCGGCGATGCCGTGGCTGTACCGGGCCCGGTTGAGGACGTAGATCCGGTGACCGTTCATGCCCTTCCAGCGCACCGAGTAGTCCTCGTCGACCACGATGTCGCCGTCCTCGTCGACATCGAGGCGGTCGCGCAGCTCGACCGAGAAGGGCATCGGCGCATCCTGGCGGCCGACGGCGATGATCGCGTACCGGACCCGGTGCTCCTCCAACCGCTCGGCCGTGGTGCACTGCAGCACCAGCTCGTCCCCGTCGGCCTGGCCCTCGGTCACGTCGCGGCCGGGCAGCAGCTTCACCGGGAAGTCGCCGTACTCCAGCATCCGGTCGTAGTTGGCCTGGTAGAGCACCCGCAGCGCGCCGGGGGTGAGCGCGTCCCCGGTCGGAGCGGCCTCCTCGACCAACCGCTTGCGGGTGCTGCGGGTCAGGCCCTGCAGGAACTGCTGGTGTGCCGGGCGGTAGATGTCGTTGGCCGCCGGCGAATCGTCGATGGTCTGGAACCACTGCCTGCGGCCCAGCCACTTGATGTTGGTGAAGCCGGCGCCGAGCAGCCGGAGAACGGCCTCGACGCCGGTCTGACCGCCGCCGATCACCGCGACCGGAGCGCTCGGGTCTGCGCTCATGTCGGGCAGGTGGCTCGCCAGGTCATCGGCGATGAAGGCCCGGTCCTGGGGCATCGTCGCCAGACCGGCCGGCACGCTGGGCCGGGTGCCGACGCCCATCACCAGGTGTTCCGAGCACGCCACCGGCGACCCGTTGGAGTAGGCGTAGAAGCCCTCGTTCTCGACGAAGTTCACCTCGTCGATCGGGGTGTTGTAGTGGATGTCGTTGATCTTGCTGGCCGCCCAGCTGAGGTAACGCATGTACTCCCGGCGCGGGATCACGTCGAACTGGGAGTTGATCAGGGCGAACAGCCGGCTCTCGGTGACCAGGTAGTTGAGAAAGCTCAGCTCGTGCGTCGGGTCGACCAGCGACACCAGGTCCTTCATCCACGACGTCTGCATCCGGACGCCGGGGTGCAGCAGGCCCGAGTGCCAGCTCGAGTCCGAGGACTTGTCGAACAGCGCGATGTTCTCCTCGGTCCTGTGCTGCAGCAGCGCCGCAAGGCTGAGGTTGGCCGGTCCGGCTCCGATGCCGATGGCGAAGAAACGCGGCAGCTCGGTGGTGTCGTTCATGGTGGGTGGTCTCCGTCCGGTCAGGGGTGGTGGTGCTTCAGGTCGGGCCGGTGGCCATCGGCAAGCTGGATCGCAGCCTGCCGGCTGGCGGCCAGTGCGGTCTTGGCCGCACCGCCTGACCCACCGGTGTAGGTGAACAGCCCGTTCTCGGCTCCGGGAACCGGGCGTAACGCAAGCCGTGCCGCCGTGCAGTAGCAGTCCGCGGCGCTGGTCGGCTCGGCGGCCCCGGCCAGCCGCAGCTGCGGAAAGCGGCTCAGCGCGAGCTCCTGAGCCCTCCGGCTGAGCGCCGGATCGATCCCCGGGGCGTCCGGGCTGACGTTCCACGCCTCGGTCGGCACTCCGAGCAGCAGGCCGCCGTCGGAGGTGGGCTTGCCGTACAGGCCGCTGGGCTCGTCGACGAAGGCCTGCGGGAGCCAGCCGGTGGTGCGGTACACCGTGTACTGGATGGCCTTGGTCCGCAGGTCGCCGGCGTCCCAACCGCAGGCTCGCAGCAGGCTCGGCGTCCAGGCGCCGGTGGCCAGCACCACGACATCGCACTGGTGTGCGGCGCCGTTGAGCTCGAACCGTCCGGGTGCCACCGCGCTGACAGCGCCGTCGGGCAACAGCGTGACGTTGCCGCGACCGGCCAGGTCGGCGAGCACGCAGCCACGCAACCGAGCCGGATTGACGTAGCCGGCCTGCCGTTCGCCGATCGCGATCGGGCCCGATCCGCTGTCGCCTGCCGAGGCGCTGCCGGCGGCCAGCTCCGCGGCAGGCAGGTTCCAGCCGCGGCCACGCAGGTCGGTTGCCGTCAGCAGCTCCACCGAGTCAGGCACCTCCGCCTCGATCTCGGCCGCGACCTTAGGCAGCTCGGCCGGATCCAGCGGCCGGTAGACCGAACCGGCCAGGGTGAAGCCGGCCCAGTCCTGGAGCTGCTGGTCACCCAGCAGCTCCAGCAGGCTGTCGACGGCCAACCGGCGCTGCTCGGGCTCGGTCTCATAGCCGCGCACCAGGCCGCCGGAGGCCGCGGTGGCATCGCGCTCACGGGCGGCGCCAGGAGCTATCCATACCTGGTCGATTCCTGGCTGCTGGGCCAGCCGCCAGGCGAGCAGTGCGCCGGCAACGCCGCCTCCGAGAACACTTACGCGCATCTTCGTGAGCTACCTGCCGTCCCTGCCGCCGAGCGCTTGGCGCAGCAACTCGACCTCGGCGCTCGCGGTGGTGCTGCCCAGATTGGCGAGCAGGCAGCGGACCGCCAGGCCCGGGTCGAATGCCTCCGGACGCAGGGCGTCCAGGGCACGGGCAAGGTCTGCCGAAGCCAACGGCGCCGGCAGCGGATCGCCAGCCGTGGACCCGGCCAGCAACGGCGCCACCCGATCGCGGAAGGCCTGATAACCCTCCATGGTGAAATTGCTCTGGTACCGGTCGGGCCCGTCCCAGGCCAGGTACAGCCGCACCATTTCAGCGTCTTCGACGGCCAGTAGGTCATCGACCCAGATCGCGTGACTGCGGCTGGTCGAGAACTTTAATCCGTCCAGGGTGTACCACTCGTTGACGATGCTGCCGCCGTGCTGGGCCGGTTCCACGCCGAGCGCTGCAAACAGGGCCGGCCACATCAGCGCGGAATAGAAGCCGTTGTCCAGGCCGTGAATGTGCCAAACCTTGTCAACCTGACGCCACGCTGTCTGCGCCGCTTCGACGCTGTCCTGCGTGGGATCGATGCCCTTGGCCACGCACTCGTAACCGTTGAGCCCGAGCTCGAAGTTGACGTCGAGCCGCAATCCCGCCAGCGAGCCGGTTCCTTCCAGGCCCCAGTTCGTCGGAAAGGCCAGCGGCATCTCCGGCAGCCCGGTGGCGAGGTAGTCGGCCAGCAGGTCCCGGATCCGGCGCGGCTGCTCCATGTGCAGCCAGATCTCGGTGAACTGCTCGCGGAAGTCCTCCAGCGCCAGCACCGGAATCCGAGCCTGGAACGGCCGCGGCGCGCCACCGCAGCGGGCGCATTTGGGGTTCAGCAGGTTCTGCGCCGAGGTGAACCCGCCACAGCCTTCACAGGTGCCGCCGTTGGAGCCGAGGCCGCACCGCGAGCAGGTGCCGGTGACATAGGAGTTGTGCAGGGTGCGGCCGCAGTCCTCGCACTCGGACAGGGTGTACTCGCGCAGCGGGAATGCCTCGTCGGCGAGGTGACTGGCCAGCCGGGCAACGGCCGCCCGGTGATCTGCTTTCCCTGGATCTATCAGGACATCGGCCTCAATACGGGCCAGATGCATCGCAGCGTCGATCCGCTGCCGGTACTCCTGGATGACCTTGTCGACCTCGATCCCATCGTTCTCGGCGCGAGTGAGGACCCAGTTCGGGTGGATGTCGTATCCGTTCACGCTCACCACCCGCTTGCCGTGGCTGCGGGCCATCCTGGCGATGACGTCGCCGGCCAGGTAGGAGCCGGACAGGTGACCGAGGTGCAGCGGGCCGTTGGTGGTCGGCGGCGCGACGATGAGCGCGGTGGCCTTGGGCTCAGGCATCGGCGTGCTCCGCCGAAGCCGAGGTCAGGCTGGCCTCGGGGCGGTGGGCCTCGGCCGGTTCGACCGGCATCCAGTACGCGCTGAAGATCATCACCGGGATGTCCTGGCGGTTGTGGATGACATGCGCTTCTTCGCTGTCGAACAGGAAGGCCGAACCGGTCGGCATGTCGGTGATGACGCCGCCGGTCTCGACCGAGGCCGTGCCGCTGAGCACGACGGACAGTTCGAGTTCCGGATGGCAATCGCGCGGGCTGCTCTGGCCGGCCTCGACCGAGTACCACATCGCGTCGAACGGCATCGTCGAGCCCAGGCCGTACTGCTCCCAGCGGGCGACGTCAACGAATCCAACCTTGCTGCTGAGCGCGGAACTGCTGTCAAACTTGCGCATCTATGGTGGCTCCTTTTGCCCCCACGGTCTTTGCAGACCGTTGTTTCTTCGAGAAAGTAAGAGGCACCAGCGCAGTCCTGAATACCCGCGTAGCGGATATTCCTTTTCGTCGTTTTAGCCCTTGGTGCGCTGCCTGAATCGGCGTACTTCCCCGTTGCTCGAACATGGCGGCCGAACACTATGCGCGATACGCCACGCCGTCTACCGGATTGGAGTAATCAATCGACTTTGAGGCGATCGACACACAGGCTACAGACACCAAGGTGGCCTGAATAGTCACCGGCGATACCGGATGTGATAGGGGCCGCAGTCATAGTTGATGACGCAACGAACGACTGCTGGCGGCGACGGATCACCAATCCGGCTCAGTCACCGCGCGTCACCCTACGTCCCTGCTCGGCGCCGGATCGAGCTGCGTCATCAGCGCGTGCAGCTGGCGCAGCTCCGCCTCGGACAGCCGGGTGAGCACCAGCTCCGACACCCCGGCCAGATGCACCCGCGAGGCGTCGCGGAGGGTGTCGCGGCCCTTGGCGGTCAGCACGGTGTACATGCCGCGGGCATCGTCGGGATCGGGTTGCCGCTCCACCAGGCCGTCGTTCTGCAGCCGGTCGACCAATCTGGTCAGGCCGCTGCGCGAGAGCAGCACCGCCTCGGCCAGCTCCGACATCCGCAACCTGCTGTCCGGCGCCTCGGCCAGCTGGACCAGCACGTCATAGCTACCCAGCGCGATCTTGCCGTGGACCTGCAGCTGGTGCTCCAGCTGGCGCAGCAGATGGGTGTGCGTCCGCAGGAAACTGCGCCACACGGCCAGTCGCCAGTCACTGGCGCTCACCACGGCGGCCGCCGTTTCGGTGACCGGGCCGGAGTCGTCGGAATCGGACATCACCACGCACATCGTAGTGACGCCGAGCGCCGCCGTAGGATCTTTGGTGTGTCTCTTTCAGATGTAGCCGCAGACCCGAACGCCCTGCAGGCGGCCATTGCGGCAGCGCTGGCCGGCGTGCACGATCCTGAGATCCACCGGCCGATCACCGAGCTCGGCATGGTGGAGCGGGTCAGCGTGGCGCCGGACGGCTCGACCAGCATCCGGGTGCTGCTGACGGTGGCCGGCTGCCCCATGCGCGAGAAGCTCACCGCCGACGTCACGGCCGCGGTCTCGGCGGTTCCGGGGGTGTCCTCGGTCACGGTCGACCTCGGCGTCATGAGCGACGCCCAGCGCACCGACCTGCGCACCAAGCTGCGCGGCGACAACCCGGTGAACGAGATCCCGTTCGCCCAGCCCGGGTCGCAGACCAGGGTCTACGCCGTCGCCTCCGGCAAGGGCGGCGTCGGCAAGAGCTCGGTGACGGTGAACCTGGCCGTGGCGCTGGCTCAGCGCGGCTTGCGGGTCGGTGTGCTGGATGCCGATATCTACGGCTTCTCCGTCCCCCGGATGCTCGGGGTGACCGGCCGGCCCACCCAGGTCGAGAAGATGATCATGCCGCCGCAGGCGCACGGGGTGAAGGTGATCTCGATCGGCATGTTCACCCCCGGCAACACCGCCGTGGTGTGGCGCGGACCGATGCTGCACCGCGCCCTGCAGCAGTTCCTGGCCGACGTGTACTGGGGCGATCTGGACGTGCTGCTGATGGACCTGCCGCCGGGCACCGGCGACATCGCGATCTCGCTCGCCCAGCTGGTGCCCTCGGCCGAGCTGCTGGTGGTCACCACCCCGCAGCTTGCCGCCCGGGAGGTGGCCGAGCGGGCCGGCTCGATCGCCCTGCAGACGCACCAGCAGATCGTCGGCGTGGTGGAGAACATGAGCTGGCTGGACCTGCCCGACGGCACCCGGTTGGAGCTGTTCGGCGCCGGCGGCGGCCAGGCGGTGGCCGACTCGCTGACCGCCTCGACCGGCACCAAGGTCGGCCTGCTGGGCCAGGTGCCGATCGACGTCGCGATCCGCGAGGGCGGCGACGACGGCACCCCCATCGTGCTGTCACACCCGGACTCGGCTGCCGGCCGCGCGTTCGGCGCCATCGCCGACACCCTCGCGGGTCGGCAACGCAGCCTGGTGGGCCGTCCGCTCGGGCTGTCCGCGGTCGCCCGCTGACCGCACCTCAGGCCCGGCGCTCAGGGTCCCGGCCGTTCGGCCCGGCTGACTCAGGTTGCTTCGAGGTCGATCGGGGGATGTTCCCCCGGTGCCAGCGGCTGCTCTACAGGCCGGGCCGGCTTGCTCAGGTCGATCGCCGGGGACGGCGCGGGGTCGTCCTCGCCGCGCAGCGCCCGCTGGATGGCCTCCTTCGGATTCAGCGAGCCGAAGTCGTCGTCGCCCAGCAGGGCATTCTTGATCGCGGTGCGCGGGTTGAGCGAGGAGAGGTCGAAGTCGGCGAATTCCGGCCCGAGTTCGGAGTTGAGCTGGGTCCGGGCGCCCTGGGCGACGTCGCGCAGCGTCCGCAACATCCGCCCGGCATCCTTGGCCAGCTCCGGCAGCCGGTCCGGGCCGAAGACGATCAGCGCGATCGCCGCCAGCAGCAGGAACTCCAGCGGCCCGATGTTGAACACGAGGTCAGCCTAGCCGGGCTCAGCTGGTCCCGAGGGTGACTTTGGCCTGGCCGGCCACGCCGTCGCGGACATAGCGCAGCGTGACGGTGGCTCCCGGCTTGGACTCCGAGACCGCGACGGTGAGCGCGTCGCCGGAATCGATCAGGGTCTGGTCGAACATGGTCACCACGTCGCCCTCCTTCAGCCCCGCTTTGGCGGCCGGCCCGTTCGGAACGATCTGGACCAGGTAGGCCCCGTCGCGGGTTCCGTCGGTGACGCTGCGGCTGCTGGCGCCCAGGTCGGCGTGCCGGACCTTGCCGGTGTGGATCAACTCCTCGGCGACCGCCCGGGCGGTGTTGACCGGGATGGCGAAGCCGACCCCGATGTTGCCGCTCTGGCCGCTGGACTGGCTCACCGAGGCGATCGCGGTGTTGATGCCCACCACCGCTCCCGCGGCGTCCACCAGCGCGCCACCGGAGTTGCCGGGGTTGATCGAGGCGTCGGTCTGGACCGCGTCGATCACCGCGTCCGGCTCGCCGTTCTCCCCCGGCAGCCGCAGCGGCCGTTTCAGGGCGGAGACGATGCCGGCGGTGACCGTGCCGCGCAGGCCCAGCGGGTCGCCGATGGCCACCACCGGGTCCCCCACCGCCAGGGTGTCGGAGTCGCCGAGGCTGGCCACCGTCAGGCCGGTCTTGTCGACCTTGATCACCGCCAGGTCGTTGCGGGGATCGGTGCCGACCACCCGGGCCGGGCTGGAGGACCGGTCGGCGAACACCACCCGGATGGTCGGGGACGAGGCGAAGGCCACCACGTGGTTGTTGGTGAGGATGTAGCCACCCTTGTCGATGATCACCCCCGACCCCGAGCCGGCGGCGTCGGCGGACCGGACGTCGATCGAGACCACCGCCGGGCTGACCCGCTTGGCGATGTCGGCCACCGAGCCCGGCGCCCGGTTGGCCGGGGTGTCGGTCTTGGCGAGCTTCACGTTCGGATCGGTCAGCACGGCATGGGCGCGCTGGGACAGCCAGTACCCCACCCCGCCGCCGACCCCGCCGGCGATCAGGCCCGCCACCAGCACCAGCGCCAGCGCCGACAGCCCGAAGCGGGCGCGCTTTCCGGACGGGGCTGCCTTGGCGTTGGCCTCGGGCCCGGGCTCCTCGACCGAGTCGGCCATCCCGACGACCTCGTCGTCGGCGTACACCGGTGGCCCGGCGATCCAGTACGGCGACTGCGGGTCGCGCCACGGGTCCACCGCCGCGTCCGCCTTCCACCAGGGCGAGCCGGGGCCGGGCAGGGACGGACTGAGCCGGTCGCCGGGCGCCGGCGCGAACTGCCCCGAGCCCGCGAAGGCCTCGGTGAGCTGCGCGGGCACCGGCTGCCGCGGCGAGGTGTGCCGGGGTGGCAACCGATCCCCCGGGGCCGGGGCGAAGACGGCGCCGGAGCCGGCCGGGGCGCTGAAGGTCTCGTGGTCGGCGGCCGAGACCGGGGGCCGGGACGGCGGCTGTGGCGTCGCCGGGGTGGACGGCTCGAAGGAGCTCTCGATGCCACCGGGGCGGGCAAAGGGCGAGGAGTCGACGCCGTCGTCGAGAGAGTCGCTCACGTGCCCTCCGTCCGTCGTGCGCTGATTCCGGCGGCCTGGGCGTACCGAGCCGTGATCTCGATCCTTTGAGTCTGCCCGAGCGCCGTGCGGCAGGCCAAGGGCAGGGTCTCCGCGCCGGAAGAGAGCCGACTCCTCAGGGGCATGTTCGGCAGCCGGCCGAGATCCATGAACCGCTCAACCGCTCGCTGCTACGGCGTGGCGGTGGGGGCGCCGGCCATCGGCGCCGCAAAACCCGTGGAAGACCACTCGACGTGCTGGGCCGGGGCGGTGGTGAGCGCGGACCGGTGGATGGCCGTGCGCGCCTGCTGGGCCGGCCGCCGCAGCGGAGCCAGGGTCATCGACGACGGCCCGCCCAAGGCCAGCGCAGGCCGGCTGGCCGGGTCGGTCGAGGTGCTGGCCGGGCCGGTGGAGGTGCTGGCCGGGCCGGCTGGGGAACGATCAGCCGGCAGCAGCGAGCCTGCGCCGGCCAGCGGGCTTCCCGTTCCCGATCCCAGGGTCTGGCCGCCGGTCACCGAGCCGGCCGCGTTGGCCGCTCCCGACTGGACCTGCCGGTCAGCGCTGGCCGCCAGCGTCGAGACCTGCCCGCCGAGCGTCCCGGCCGCGACCACCGCGGCGGCCGAGGCCAGCACGGTCATCGGCAGCGCGACCCGGCGGCGCGCCGGGGCCGGGGGCTGGGTCCGGAACTGGGTCTGGGCCGGGGGCTGGGCCTCGAGCTGGGTCTCGTCCGGGGGCTGGGCAGGCTCATGGGGTTGCCGGGCGTGGCCCGCCGCGCGGGCCTTGCGCACGTCATGGGCGATGAACATCGCGGTGCCGTCGGCGCCGAGCACGGTCGGCAGCCCGCCACGCGACGGCGGCGGCAACGGAGCTGACATCGGCAGCCCGTTCAACCGGTCGAGCAGGCCCGACGGCAGCGCCGGCGCCTGTGCGGCGCGCAGCATCATCGCCGCCTCGCGCTGCCCGCGGACGGCATCGGCGCACTCGGCGCACTCGGCGCAGTGCCGCTGGGCCCGGCTCGCCGCAGCCGCCGACAGCACGCCGTCGGCGAAAGCCGCCACGGCGTCCTCGGACAGATGCGGCAGGCCGAACACCCGCGGACTGGACATCTACGCGCTCACTCCCACGTCGAACCCGGTGGCGTCGAGCGGCTCCGGCCGCGCCGGCGCCCGATGGGCCAGCGCTTCGCGCAGCAGCACCCGACCCCGGTGGATGCGCGAGCGGACCGTCCCCACCTTGATGTCGAGGGTCAGGGCGATCTCCTCGTACGTCAGGCCCTCGAGGTCACACAGCACCACCGCGGCCCGGAAGTCGGCCGGCAGCGCGTCCAGCGCGCGCTGGATCTCAGGATCCAGGTTGTTCTGCTCGTAGGCCCGCTCGGGGCCGGGCTCCTCGGTGGCCAGCCGCTCGGAGGCGTCCTCGGCCAGGGCGTCGAACCGGATCTTCTGCCGGCGGCGCACCATGTCCAGGAACAGGTTGGTGGTGATCCGGTGCAGCCAGCCCTCGAACGTCCCGGGGGTGTAGTCGGCCAGGGAGCGGAACACCCGGACGAAGGTCTCCTGGGTCAGATCCTCGGCGTCGGAGCGGTTGCCCGACAGCCGGTAGGCCAGCCGGTACACCCGGTCTGCGTGCTGGCGGACGATCTCATCCCACGACGGCGCGACCCAGTCGGCCGGTTCAGCGGCATGCGAGGACAACGTGGCAACCGGCGACGTCGCCGCCCCGTGCCCACCCATCGAACTAGCCACACCGAGATTCAGCGTGGACATCGAGCGATCACCTGTTCTTCCAGTGGCACCCCGGCGGTTCTGGCCAGGACCACAACAGCCTCGCAGGGGTGGCTGTGTATTACCTAAACGTCTCACGGCGCGCTCACGTTCCCGGCAGGGCAGCGTTCGACCGCCACGATGTCTAGGCTCCTGCCCGTGCACACCTATACCGACGTTAGCGCCGCCTTGTCCCGGTCGCTCGCTGAGCTGTGCCTGGAACGGCTGGCGATGCACGCGCCGCTGGATCGCTCGCTGACCCCCGAGGACCTCAGCGCCGCGGCCGGGCCGACCGTCACCGAGAGCGGCATCGGAGCCAAGGAGGCGCTGCGGCTCTGGGAGGAGGTCCTGGCGCCGGCCTGCCTGTCGGTGGACCACCCCCGCTACCTGTCCTTCATCCCCGGCGCGCCGACCAAGGCATCCGCGGCCTTCGACATGCTGGTCGGCGCCTCCAGCGTCTACGGCGGGACCTGGCTGGAGGGCTCCGGCGCGGTCTATGCCGAGAACCAGGCGCTGCGCTGGATCGCCGACCTGGCCGGCCTGCCCGAGGACGCCGGCGGGGTGTTCGTCCAGGGCGGCACGATCGGCAACCTGTCCGCCCTGGTGGCGGCGCGCGAGGCCGCCCGGCACAAGCGGCAGGGACCGCCGCCGGCCCGGTGGTCGGTGCTGGTCAGCGACGAGACGCACTCCTCGGTCAAGCACTCGCTGCAGGTGGTGATGGACGTCGGCATGGTGAAGGTCCCCGGCGACGAGCGCGGCCGGCTGACCGGGGACGGGATCCGCGCCCGGCTGGCCGAGCTGCCCGAGTCCGAGCTCGACGGGATCTTCGCCGTCGTGGGCACCGCCGGCACCACCAACGCCGGGGTCATCGACGACCTGGCCGGGATCGCCGAGGTGGCCCGGGAACGGGACTGGTGGTTCCACATCGACGGCGCCTACGGCGGCGCGGGGCTGGCGGCGCCGTCGGTGCGGCCGCTGTTCGCCGGCGTCGAGCATGCCGACTCGTTCATCGTCGATCCGCACAAGTGGCTGTTCGCCCCGTACGACTGCTGCGCGCTGGTCTACCGGGATCCGGTGCTGGCCCGCGCCGCGCACACCCAGAAGGCCGGTTACCTCGACGCCGTGACGGTGGAGGGCGAGTGGAACCCCAGCGACTTCTCGGTGCAGCTGACCCGGCGGGCCCGCGGCCTGCCGTTCTGGTTCTCCCTCGCCGTGCACGGCACCGCGGCCTACACCGAGGCGGTCGAGCAGACCCTGCGGGTCGCCCGGGCCGGCCAGGAGCTGATCGAGGCGGCCGAGCACGTCCGGCTGCTGGTGGAACGCGACCTGTCGGTGCTGATCTTCGAGCGGATCGGCTGGCAGGCCGCTGACTACACCCTCTGGACGGCGCGGATGCTGGCCGCCGGCGTCGCCTTCGTGACCCCCACCAGCCATGCCGGCCAGCCGTGCACCCGCTTCGCCATCGTCAACCCCGAGACCACCGTCAACGACCTTGCCGTGATCATCGACTCGATGAAGTAGCACCCGCCGCGGGCCATTTCGATCGCCGGTCACCGCGACCGGCCCGCCCGGCGCGCCCGGGCCGGCTCGCTCGGTAGAGTCTGACGCCATGGCCGACGCGTATCTCAACTCATCCAGCCTCGCCTACGCCGAGAACTTCCTGGCCGAGGACGAAGTCATCGCGGCAGCCCGGGCCCGGGGGGCCGAGCTCGGCTGCACGCCGATCGGCCGGGGCGGCGGGGCGACCCTGCGGCTGCTGGCCACCCTGGTCGGCGCGAAGTCGGTGGTCGAGGTCGGCACCGGCGCCGGCGTCTCGGGCCTGTGGCTGCTCAGCGGCATGCGCCCGGACGGCGTGCTCACCACCGTCGACACCGAGCCCGAGCACCAGCGGGCCACCCGGCAGGCCTTCACCGAGGCCGGCATCGGCACCACCCGCTACCGGCTGATCAACGGCGCCGCGGGCGAGGTGCTCCCCCGGCTCAACGACAGCTCCTACGACCTGGTGTTCGTCGATGCCGACAAGACCGGCTACAGCGAGTACTACGAGCAGGGCGTCCGGCTGCTGCGCAGCGGCGGGGTGCTGGCCTTCGACAACGTGCTGTGGCACGACCGGGTGGCAGATCCCAACGCCCGCGACGCCGAGACGGTGGCGCTGCGCGAGCTGGGCCGGACGCTGCGCGAGGACGCCCGGCTGGTGCCGGCGCTGCTGCCGGTCGGCGACGGCCTGCTGGTCGCTGCCAAGCGCTGAGCCACGGGGCGCCTGGCCGCGCTGGCCCCCGCGGGCCAGCGCGGCTGACAGCTCAGCCGGTGGCCTTGACCAGCTCGTCCAGGGCTGCCCGGATGATCGGCCGGTCCTGGCTGGACGTTCGGGTCAGGGCCAGCAGCCGGCGGCTCATGCCCGGCCCGGCAAGTGGCCGGATCTCGATCTCGGCGACGTTGTCGGCCACCGCAAGCCGCGGCAGCACCGCGATGCCGTGCCCGGCCGAGACCGCCCGCACCAGCAGCAGCATGTCGTCGGTCTCCCACCGGACCTGCGGCTCGAAGCCCTCGGCACGGCAGGCGAACCGGACCGCCTGGCCGCAGGCGGCGTCCAGCGGCGGCATCACCCAGCTGGCGCCGGACAGCTCCGACAGCGTCACCTCGCCCCGTCCGGGCAGCGCCCCCACCGCGCTGACCACCACCAGCGGCTCGGTGCACAGGTCGGTGGCCAGCAGGTAGTCCGGCATCGGGACCGGCACGCCGTCGTAGACGTCGACGACCGCGATGTCTAGGTCGCCGTTGAGCAGCTGATCGATGCTGCGCGCGGGCTCGGCGACGGTGACGGTCAGCTCCAGCGCGACATGCTCGGCCGCCAGCCGGATCGCGGCGGTGCTGACCAGGGCGGCGGCGGCCGAGGCCACCGTGCCGATCCGGACGTGGCCGGACAGCTCACCGGTCAGCCGGTCCAGATCCGCCCGGGCCTCCTCCAGCAACTGCAGGATCGAACGGGCGCGGGCGACCAGCGCCTGGCCGGCGCCGGTGAGCAGCACTCCGCGTGAGGACCGGTCCAGCAACGGGGTGCCGGCCTCGCGCTCCAGGATGGTCAGCTGCTGCGACACCGCCGACGGGGTGAGCCCCACCTCCCGGGCAGCCGCGGCGATGGAGCCACGCAGATCGACCTCGCGCAGCAGCCTGAGCCTGCCGACATCCAGGGATGCGTTCACCGCGCCCGCCATCCTCTACGCTAGGGCAACCATAATTTTCTCTAACGACCGTTCTTAGACTAACGTAAGCACAACTGCAGGTGTCCGCCACGTCCCGCCGCCCGCCGGTGGTGCGGTGGCCGCGGGCGCCGAACGGGGAAGGATCCACCATGGCACGCTCGATCAACGAAGTTCGGGTGATCGGCCTCGGCAAGGTCGGCGAGCTGGTCGCCCTGCTGCTCGCCGATTCCGGCTTCGCCGTCACCGCCTACGACGCCCGGACCCGCAGCGATCTGCCGTTCGCCTGCAAGGCGCTCGACGTCCGCGACGCCGCCGGGTTGCGGGCCGCGCTGACCGGCAGCGATGCCGTGGTGTCCTGCCTGCCCTACAACCTCAACCTCGGTGTCGCCGAGGCGGCCCACGACGTCGGCGTGCACTACTTCGACCTGACCGAGGACGTCCCGACCACCAACCGGGTGCTGGAGCTGGCGTCGCAGGACCCGCGCGCCCTGTACGTGCCGCAGTGCGGCCTGGCCCCGGGCCTGATCGGCATCGTCGGCTCGTGGCTGGCCAAGCAGTTCGACGAGATCCGCTCGATCGAGCTGAAGGTCGGCGCGCTGCCGCGGCACCCGGCCGGCCTGCTCGGCTACGCCTTCAACTGGTCGGCCGAGGGCGTGGTGAACGAGTACCTCAACGACTGCGAGGTGCTGCGGGCCGGCCACCGCCAGATGGCGCCGGCGATGACCGAGAACGAGCGGGTGGTGATCGGCGGCGTCGAGCTGGAGGCGTGCCTGACCTCCGGCGGCCTCGGCACCATGTGTGACACCTACGAGGGCCGGGTGCAGCGGCTGGACTACAAGACCATGCGCTACCCGGGCCACTTCGAGCTGATGCGGTTCTTCTTCGACGAGCTGGGGCTGCGCCAGCGCCGGGAGCTGGCCGGGGAGATCCTGATCGACGCCAAGCCACCGGTGGACGACGACGTGGTCTACCTGCACGCCGCCGTCGAGGGCCGGGGCGACATCGCCGGCGGCCAGCTGTACCGCAAGCAGTACGTCCGGGCCTACCAGCCGCTGGCCATCAACGGCCGGTCCTGGCGGGCCATCTCCTGGACCACGGCCGCCTCGGCCGTCGCGGTCCTCGAGCTGGTCGCCGACGGCCGGCTCCCGCAGACCGGCTTCGTCAAGCAGGAGGACATCTCCTTCGCCGATCTGCTGTCCACCAAGAGCGGCGCCCTGTTCGGCGACCTCGGAAAGGTCTAAAGAGATGACTGCCATGATGTCCCACCACGACGTGACCAGCCGCACCACCGAGATCCTGGCCCGGCTCGGGGTGAGCGACCCCTTCACCACTGACGGCGACCTCAGCTGCCGGACCCCGATCACCGGTGGCGAGCTCGGCCGGCTCCGTTCGCACACCGCCGACGAGGTCGCCGACATCGTCGGGCGCGCCCAGCAGGCCTTCCAGCAGTGGCGGCTGGTGCCGGCCCCGGTCCGCGGCCAGCTGGTCCGCGAGCTGGGCAACCTGCTGCGCGAGCACAAGGAGGACCTCGGCGCGCTGGTCTCCATCGAGGCCGGCAAGATCGTGTCCGAGGGCCTCGGCGAGGTCCAGGAGATGATCGACATCTGCGACCTGGGCATCGGGCTGTCCCGGCAGCTGTTCGGCAACACCATCGCCACCGAGCGTCCCGGCCACCGGATGATGGAGCAGTGGCTGCCGCTGGGTGTCGTCGGCGTCATCTCCGCCTTCAACTTCCCGGTCGCGGTGTGGTCGTGGAACTCCGCGCTGGCGCTGGTGTGCGGTGACCCGGTGGTCTGGAAGCCGTCGGAGAAGACCGTGCTCACCGCCCTTGCCTGCCAGGCGCTGGCGGCCGAGGCCGCTCGCCGGGTCGGCGCGCCGGAGGCCGTGACCCAGCTGGTGATCGGCGGCGCGGACGTCGGCCAGGCGCTGGTGGACGACCCCCGGGTGGCGCTGATCTCGGTGACCGGCTCGACCCGGATGGGCCGGGCCGTGGCGCCCCGGGTGGCGGGCCGGTTCGGCCGGTTGCTGCTCGAGCTCGGCGGCAACAACGCCGCGATCGTGGCGCCCAGCGCCGACCTGGCCCTGACGGTCCGCGGCATCGTGTTCTCCGCCGCCGGCACCGCCGGCCAGCGGTGCACCACCCTGCGCCGGGTGATCGCGCACTCCTCGATCGTCGACGAGCTGGTCGAGTCGCTGAAGAAGGCCTACTCGACCCTGCCGATCGGCTCGCCGCTGGAGCCCGGGACGCTGGTCGGCCCGCTGATCGACGGCGCGTCCTACGAGGCCTTCCAGAAGGCGATCGCGGTGGCCCAGGCCGACGGCGGCGAGCTGATCGTCGGCGGCGAGCGGGTGCCGCTGGGCGAGGGCGAGCAGGCCGAGCAGTCGTTCTACGTCCAGCCGGCGATCGTGCGGATGCCCCGGCAGACCGACATCGTGAAGGCCGAGACGTTCTCCCCGCTGCTGTACGTGCTCAGCTACGACAGCTTCGACGAGGCGATCGCGATGCAGAACGACGTGGCGCAGGGACTGTCGTCCTCGATCTTCACCCTCGACGTCCGCGAGGCCGAGCTGTTCATGTCCGCGGCGGGCTCGGACTGCGGCATCGCCAACGTCAACATCGGACCGTCCGGCGCCGAGATCGGCGGCGCGTTCGGCGGCGAGAAGGAGACCGGGGGCGGCCGGGAGTCCGGATCGGACTCCTGGAAGGCCTACATGCGCCGCGCCACCAATACCGTCAACTACTCGACCGAGCTCCCGCTCGCACAAGGCGTCGAGTTCGGCTGAGCACGGCGGCGGCCCGGACGGCTGGTCACCGACCGGGGCGGGTATGCCTCTGAGCCGTTCCCGGAGGCTCAGGGGCATACCAACGCCGGACGGCCCGGCTAGGGCGGCTCAGGCCAGCGCTCCGGCCAGCCCGACCTCGACCTGGCAGCTGCTCAGGCCAGGCCGACCCGGCGGGCCGCCAGCTCGATCCGGTCATCCGGCGCCACCGCCGCCACCCTGAGGTAGCCGGCGGACACCGAGCCGTACAGCTCCCCCGGCGAGGCCACGATGCCGGTCTGCGCAGCCAGCATCCTCGACGCCTCCCAGGCGTCGCCGTCCGGAGCCTCCAGCCAGAGGTAGAACGCCCCGTCCGGCATCTTGGCCGGCAGCCCCACGGCGGCCAGCACCTGGCACAGCCGCTGCATCCGCCGCCAGTACCGCTCGCGCTGCGCCTCGACGTGCTCGTCGTCGGCCAGCGCCACGGTGGCGGCGTGCTGCACCGGCCCGGGCGGCATCAGGCCGGCGTGCTTGCGCACCTCCCGCAGGTAGTGCACCAGCTCGGCGTCCCCGGCATAGAAGCCGATCCGGGCGCCGGCGAAGTTGTCCCGCTTGGACAGCGAGTGCAGCGCCAGCACCCCGGCCGTCCCGCCCCTCAGGATGGTGGTGGCCGGCTGGCTGTAGCTGAACTCGGCGTAGCACTCGTCGGAGATCACCGGGACGTCGCGGTCCCGGCCCCAGCGGGCGGCCTCGGCCAGGTCCGACATCTCGCCGGTGGGGTTGCCCGGCGAGTTCACCCACAGGCACAGCGCCCGGGCGGCGTCGGCGTCGCCGATCTCGTCCAGCCGCAGGTAGGGCACCGCCCGGCAGCCGGCCAGGATGGCGCCCATCTCATACGTCGGGTAGCTGATCGCCGGGTACAGCACGGTGTCCCGGTCCGGGGTCCGGAGCTTCAGGTACTGCGGCGCCGAGGCGACGAACTCCTTCGTCCCGACGCAGGCGGCCACCTCGGCGTCGGCATCCACCGTCGCGCCCAGCCGGCGGGAGATCCAGCCGGCCGCGGTGGCCCGCAATGCCGGCGTGCCGATCGACGGCGGGTAGCCCTCGACCCGGCCGGGCGCGGCCAGCGCGGCGATCACAGCCGGCGGCGCCGGGTCGCACGGCGTGCCGACGGACAGGTCGATGGCGCCGCCCTCGAGCCGGTTGCCGATCGCCTTCAGCTCACCGAGCCGCTCATAGGGATAGGGCGGTGGGACGAAACCGGTCGTCATGGCTGGGTCCTATCGGTGAGCGGACTAACGGTGGTCGGGCTGTCGGTGGTCGGGCTCTCGGTGGCCTGGCTGCCCGGAGAGCCGCCCGGCAGCCGGTCGGCCAGCAGCTGGGCCAGGTGCAGGCCGGCGCGCTCGCTGAGCTGGTCGAGCTGGGTACGGCAGGAGAACCCGTCGGCGAGCACTACGGTATCGGGCCCGGCGCCGCGCACGGCCGGCAACAACGCCTGCTCGGCGACGGCCACCGACACCTCGTAGTGGCCGCGCTCCACCCCGAAGTTGCCGGCCAGCCCGCAGCAGCCACCCACCGTCTGCAGCTGGGCGCCGGCGCCGGTGAGCAACGCGGTGTCGGCTGCGAAGCCCAGCACCGCGTGCTGATGGCAGTGCGGCTGGACGACCGCCTCGACGCCGTGCAGCGACGGCGGGCTCCAGCCGCGCTCGGTGAGCAGCTCGGCGAGCGTCCGGGTCTGGCTCCGCAGCCGCTCGGCGCGCTCGTCGCCGGGCATCAGCTCGACCGCGTCCGAGCGCAGCACCGCGGTGCAGGACGGCTCCAGGCCGACCACTGGCATCCCGAGCGCCAGCGCTGGCCCGAGCGCGTCGAAGGTGCGGCGCAGCTGCCTGCGGGCGCCGTCGAGCTGGCCGGTGGAGATCCAGGTCAGCCCGCAGCAGATCTGGGAATCCGCGATCCGCACCGAGCAGCCGGCGGCCTCCAGCACCTCGACGGCGGCCTTGCCGACCTCCGGCGAGAAGGCGTTGGTGAAGGTATCCACCCACAGCAGCACCGGATCACCGGGCGCTGCCGGGTGCTCGGCGAACCAGTCCCGGAACGACCGCGGCGCGAAGTCGGGCAGCGGCCGGCGCTGGTCGATGCCACCGATCCGTTTGGCCAGCGCAGCCAGCGACGCCGGCCGCAGCAAGGCATTGGCCAGCCGGGGCGCCCTGGTGGCGAGCCGGCTCCAGCGCGGCAGCCAGCCCAGCAGGTAGTGCGCGGCCGGCCGCAGCTTGCCGCGGTAGCGCTGGAACAGCATCTCCGCCTTGTAGGTGGCCATGTCCACCCCGGCCGGGCAGTCCGAGCTGCAGCCCTTGCAGGCCAGGCACAGGTCCAGCGCCTCCACCAGCTCCGGTGACTGCCAGCCATCGGTGAGCAACTCGCCGTTGGCCAGCTCCTGCAGCACCCGGGCCCGGCCGCGGGTCGAGTGGGTCTCGTCCAGGGTCGCCAGGTAGGACGGGCACATCACCCCGCCGGCGGCGGTCAGGTCCGCCCGGCACTTGCCCACCCCGACGCAGCGGTGCACGGCCGTGCTGAACGAGCCGCCGTCGTGGGGATAGCTGAAGCCCAGCCCCCGGCCGCCCGAGCCGGTCAGCGGACGGGCCAGCGGCAGCCGCAGGTCGGCATCGACCGGGGCGGGGTCGACGATCACCCCGGGGTTGAGCAGGTTGTCCGGGTCGAAGATCGCCTTGACCGAGCCGAACAGCCCGATCGCCTCGGCGGAGTACATGGCCGGCAGCAGCTCGCCGCGGGCCCGGCCGTCGCCGTGCTCGCCCGACATCGAGCCGCCGTACGCGGCGACCAGGGTGGCTGCCTCCAGCAGGAACTCCCGGAACGCCGGCGGCCGGTCGGCCAGCGGGAAGTCCAGCCGGACGTGCACGCAGCCGTCGCCGAAGTGGCCGTAGGCCAGCCCGTCGATCCGGTGCCTGGCCAGCAGGGCGAAGAACTCGCGCAGGTAGCCGCCGAGCCGCTCCGGTGGCACCGCCGCGTCCTCCCAGCCGGGCCAGGCCGGGGCGTTGGCCGGGGTGCGGCCACCGAGGCCGGCGCCGTCCTCCCGGATGCGCCAGAGCCGGCGGGCGTCCTCGCCGGTCACCACCGCCGACGCAGCCGGTGCGGCGGTCCGGACGACCTGCTCGGCGGCGGCGACTGCCTCGGCCAGGTTCTGGCCGCCGGTCTCGACGAACAGCCAGCCACCGCCCTCGGGCAGCGGCGGGACGGCGGCCGGGCCGCGCCGGCTGCGCAGCACCTCGACCAGCCGGGCGTCCATGCCTTCCAGGGCCAGCGGCCGGCACGGCAGCACCGCGGGCACCGCGTCGGCGGCGCTGGCCATGTCCGGGTAGGCCAGCACGGCCAGCGCGGTGGCCGGGGCGAGGTCCACCAGGCGAACGGTCGCGGCGGTGCTGAGCGCCAGGGTGCCCTCGGTGCCGGCCAGGAACCGGGCCAGGTGGCCACCGTTCTCCGGCAGCAGGTGCTCCATCGAGTAGCCGGAGATCTGGCGTCCGAACCGGCCGAACTCGGTGCGGATCAGCGCCAGGTTGGCCTGCGCCAGGGACGACAGCCGGGCGCCCACCGGGTCCGCGAGCCCGGCCAGCGGGGCGGTCTGCAGGGCGCGGCCGTCGGCCAGCAGCAGCGACAGCGACTCGACGTTGTCGGCGGTGCGGCCATAGGCCAGGGCGCGCGGGCCGCAGGCGTTGTTGGCGATCATCCCGCCGACGGTGCAGCGCGCAGAGGTGGAGGGATCCGGGCCGAAGCGCAGCCGGTGCACGGCTGCGGCCCGCTGCAACCCGGACAGGATCAGGCCCGGTTCCACGGTCGCGGTGCGGGCGTCGGGGTCCAGCGCGATCAGCCGGTTCAGGTGCCGGGAGAAGTCCAGCACCAGGCCGGGCCCGACGGCGTTGCCGGCGCACGAGGTGCCCCCGCCGCGGGCGGTCAGCGGTGTTCCGGTGCGCCGGGCCACCTCCAGCGCCAGCGCCACCTCCTCGGCGTGCCGGGGGAACACCACGACCTGCGGAACCACCCGGTAGTTCGAGGCGTCGGTGGCGTACTCGGCCCGGCGCCGGCTGCTGGCATCGACCTCGGCGACGCCGGCACGGCGCAGCTCGGCGGCCAGCGTCTCGGGGTTCACACCGTCAATCTTGACAGCCGGCGGGCTGGGCGGCCCGCGCGGCTACGGGCCCGGTCGCCTGGCGCGCAGGTCTCACCGGCGGTACTCGCGCGGGTCGGTGGCCAGCAGGGTCGTCGAGACGTTGGTCTGGTTGAACCCCTTGAAGCCGCCCCGGCGCGCCAGGTTCTCCAGGTGCGAGCCGGCGGCGCCGGTCTCGGCGATCTCGGCGGCCCGGTCCGGGTCGAGCTGGCCGGCGGCGGCCAGCGCGGCCAGCCGGGCGGCCGGCACCGGCCACCACTCCGCCTCGGTGAACGCCTGCCGCAGGTAGGGGTAGTCGGAGAACGGCCGCATCGAGGGCTGGCCCAGCTCGGCCAGGGACGCGGTCAGCTCGTCGAAGGAGAACTGGCCCTCCAAGTGGTGCATGCCGGCCGCGAGCAGGGACTCCCCGTGCAGCGCGCACCACATCCCCACCGTGCCGTAGCGGCCGGTCTCCCCCAGCTCGGTGTGGGCGAAGTCGAGGTCGACCTCGGCGGCGGTCAGGTCCACGTCGGCGAAGATCACCCCGCCGCAGCCGGGATGTTCGAGCACCTGGGCGCCCCAGCCGGCCTCCGCGCCGGCGTAGAACCGCTCGCGGGTCCGGAAGCCGAGCAGGGTCAGGAAGCCGATCAGCGGCGCGAACGCAGCGCGCGAGGACCGGAAGGTGTGGTGGTCGTTGTTGCCCCAGCCCAGGCCCAACCGGTCCTGGCGGGCGTGCTGCACCGCGGCCGCGGTGTTGTGCCGCTGCCAGTAGGCGCGTTCGGCCTGCAGGAAGTAGGAGGCGGCCAGGTCCGGCCCGACCAGCTCGACGGCTCGGTGGGCGGCCGGCAGCTGGGCCCGGACGCCGGCCGCGCCGGTCAGCGCCCGCGGCCGCTCCGTGAGCAGCCGCCAGGCCTCGGCCGCGGCGCCGGCCTGAGTCGCGGAGAACACCTGCGGGACGGTGCCGGCTGCCCACGAGCGCCGTTCCACGCCGGCCAGCAGCACGCCGTTCTGCTCGCTCACCACGACCCGGCGGTATCCGGCCAGCGGCGAGCCCTGCAGCTCGGCAGGGACGTCGGCGCCGGTGTCGCGGGCATAGCTGGTGGCGAAGGCGGCGATGTCGTCGGTGCGCAGCGCCAGCTCGTAGTGCTCGGCCACGACCACCGCCGGCAGCTGCGCCCCGGGGTGCCGCCACAGATCGGGCTGGCCGGTGCGCTGGTATCCGACGGCGGCCAGCTCATCGACGGTGACCGGTCCCGCCACGCAATCGAGCCAGTCCTGCAGGCGGGTGGCCGTCTGGCGGGCGAGCCGGCTGGTGAACTCGGCCAGCTCCGGGCTCTTGCCGATCGCCTCGGTGATCAGGCGGTCGACCAGCGCCTCGGCCTGTGGATGCAGCTGCCAGTCATAGGAGGTCATGCCTCCATTCTCCCGGGATCCCAGGCTTCGACCAAGGTGAGCAGTATGAATTCTGGATGGTCTAAGGATTAGCGTTGCTAACTATCTGGCAACAGCGGCTGCCACGCCTGAGCCTGGGAGCCTAAGCTGCGCTGATGCTACCCCCGCATCAGCTGCACACCCTGCGCACCGTGCTGGCCACCGGCTCCTACGCCGGCGCCGCGGCGGAGCTCCGCTATACCCCCTCCGCGGTCTCCCAGCAGATGTCGGCGCTGGAGCGGGCGACCGGCCTGGTGCTGTTCGAGCGCAGCGCGCACAGCGTCCGGCCGACCCCGCACGCCCAGCTGCTGGCCGAGCGGGCCGCCGAGGTGCTGGCGATGCTCGCCGCCCTCGACCGCGAGGTCGCCGCGATCGCGCGGGGCGAGGCCGGGCGGTTGCGGATCGGCAGCTTCCCGACCGCTTCGGCCAGGCTGCTGCCCGGCGCCCTGGCCACCCTGCGCCAGCAGCGTCCGGGCGTGGAGATCGAGGTGGACGAGGGCGAGCTGGACGAGCTGCTGCCCCGGCTGCTCGCCGGTGAGCTCGACCTGGCGCTGGCCTACCGCTATGACAGCGCGCCCGCCGGCTGGCCGGCCCGGCTGGTCGAGACCCCGTTGCTGCGCGAGCCGCTGTCGCTGCTGCTGCCCACCGGACACCGGCTGGCCGGCGCCGGGCCGCTTCGGCTGGCCGCGCTGGCCCATGAGCGCTGGGTCGCGCCGCTGGCCGGCTCCCCCGGCGCGCTGAACCTGGACCGGCTGGCGGCCCGGGCCGGCTTCGCGCCGCGGATCAGCTTCCGCAGCAACGACTACTCGGTGGTCCGCGGCCTGGTCGCGGCCGGGCTGGGTGTGGCGCTGGTTCCGGGGCTGGGGATCAGCGAGACCGACGGCGTGCTGGCGATGCCGCTGGCGGGCCGCCCACCCCGTCGGGCGGTGTCGGCGCTGCACCGGGCGGCGGCGCCGAACGGGCTGATCTCCGCAGCGCTCACCGCGATCCAGGCCACCAGCCGTCTCAGCTGCTGAAACAGGCCGCCGGAGCAGTGCCGTCCAGGCCCAGCGCCACCGCTGCCCGGGCCGCGATCGGCCCCACCACGTTGCCGGTGCCGTTGTAACCACCGCAGGCGACCACCCCCGGACGGGCCTCGGTCACCACCGGACGGCCGTCCTCGGTGTAGCCGACCGAGGCGGCCCAGCGGTGGCTGACCACCACCGGATCCCCGGCGAACCGGGCCGCGACCCGCTCGATCCAGGCCTGTACGCCCTCGGTCGGAACCGCCTGCGCGGTCCATTCCTGCTCGGTGAACTGGTCCCGGCCGCCGCCGGCGAACACCCGGCCGGCCGCGTCCTGCTGGGCGTAGTCATAACCCCACCGGCCGTAGATCGGGCAGGGCAACCGGCCCGGCCGGACCGGCTCGGTGGCCAGCATCTGCAGCCGCGCGGTGCGCACCCGGCCGGCGAGCTCGGGCAGCAGCACCTCCAGCCGGCCGTCCACGGCGACCACCACCAGCCCGGCCGAGACGGCGCCACCGGGGGTCTGGACCCTGCCCTCGCTGATCGCGGTGACCGGGCTGTTCTCGAACAACCTGGCATCGCCGGCGTACCGGGCGGCCAGCCCCAGCGCTCGGCGAGCCGGGTTCATCGCCGCGTCCTCGGGCAGGAACAGCCCGGTGCCCAGCTCGCCGTCGTAGCGCTCCACCTTGATGCCGTGCTGGCGCATGAAGTCGTACTGCCGCTCGCAGTCGGCGAGCTCGACCTGCCGGTCAGCCTCCTCGGCCTCGTCCACCGGGTCCCCGGGCAGCCCGGCGATCCGCAGCGACCCGACCTGCCGGACCACCTCCGGGCCGAGCAGGCCGGCCAGGTCGGTGATCTCGATGACCGTCTGGCGATACAGCTCCAGTGCGGCTTCGGAATCCCAGCGGGCGCCGGCCTGGTGGATGCCGATGGCCGGCCCGGCGAGCAGGAACCCGCCGTTGCGCCCCGCCGCGCCTGCTGCCACCCGGCCGGCGTCCACGCCGACCACCGACAGCCCGCGCCGCAGCACCTCGCCGATCGCGGCCAGGCCGCTGCCGCCGAGGCCGACCACGCACACGTCTGCCCGCAGGTTCTCGCTCAGCGCCGGCAACCCCTGCCAGCGGGCCACCTCGGGATCGGCGTCCCAGCCGACCTCGGTCACCGCAAGCCCATTCAGAAGCCGGCCCGCTCGGCCTTGCCCAGCACCACCACGCCGCTCTCGGACACGTGGTAGCGGTCGCGGTCGTGGTCGAGGTCCACCCCGATGTGGGCGCCCGGGGCGACCACCACGTTCTTGTCCAGGATCGCCCGGCGTACCACCGCGCCTTCGCCGATCACCACGTTGTCCATGATCACCGAGCCCTCGACGTAGGCGCCGTTGCGGATCTTGACGTTGGGCGACACCACGCTGCCCCGGACGGTGCAGCCGGAGATGATCGCCCCGGCGCCGACGATGGACTCCTGGGCCAGGCCGCCGTCGACGAACTTGGCCGGCGGCAGCTGCTCGTGGAAGGTGTAGATCGGCCACTGGGAGTTGTACAGGTTGAAGATCGGGTGGACGCTGACCAGGTCCATGTTCGCGTCGTAATAGGCGTCCATGGTCCCCACGTCGCGCCAGTAGCCGCGATCGCGGTCCTCGGAGCCGGGGACGACGTTGTCGTCGAAGTCATAGACCGAGGCCCGGCCCCGCTCCACCATCCACGGCATGATCGAGCCGCCCATGTCGTGCACCGAGGTCGGGTCCTCCGCATCGGCGCGCAGCGCCTCGATCAGCGCCTCGGTGCTGAAGATGTAGTTGCCCATCGAGGCGTAGCTGACGTCCGGGTCATCGGGTAAGCCGGGTGGCTCCGCTGGTTTTTCCAAGAACTGCAGCACCTTGCCGTTGGCGTCGGCGTCGATCACGCCGAACTGGTCGGCCTGCTCGCGCGGCACCCGGATGCCGGCCACGGTGACCCCGCAACCGGACTCGATGTGCTGGTCCAGCATCTGCTTGGGGTCCATCCGGTACACGTGGTCGGCGCCGAAGACCACGATGTGGGTCGGTTTCTCGTCCGAGATCAGGTTCATCGACTGCAGGATCGCGTCGGCGCTGCCGGTGTACCAGCGCGGGCCGAGCCGTTGCTGCGCCGGCACCGGGGTCACGTAGTTGCCGAGCAATTGCGACATCCGCCAGGTCTGGGTGATATGGCGGTCCAGCGAGTGCGACTTGTACTGGGTGAGCACGCAGATCCGCAGGAAGCCCGCATTCACCATGTTCGACAGCACGAAGTCGATCAGCCGATAGTTTCCCCCGAAGGGCACCGCCGGCTTCGCCCGGTCCGCGGTGAGCGGCCACAACCGCTTGCCCTCACCACCGGCCAGCACGATGCCGAGCACCCGAACGCCTGCAGCCATAGAGCCACCCTAAACCGGATTGTCAGCGGCGTCACACCTCGCCGTCCGTGCGGCTCGCTCAGGGGATAGCGTGCTAGGCATGCGCGCAGCACTGATCAGCCGTGAGTATCCGCCCGAGGTCTACGGCGGGGCCGGTGTCCATATCGAGTTCCTGGCGCGGGAGCTGCGCAAGCTGATCGACGTCGAGGTGCACTGCTTCGGCGCCGACCGGGACGAGCCCGGCGTGCATGCCTACCGGACGCCACCGGGGCTGGCGGCGGCCAACCCGGCGCTGGCCACCCTGGGCGTCGACCTGGAGATGACCGCCGGTCTGATGTCTGACGGCGGGTCGGTCGCCGACGTGGTGCACTCGCACACCTGGTACGCCAACCTGGCCGGGTACCTGGCCTCGATGATGTATGACATCCCGCACGTGGTGACCGCGCACTCGCTGGAGCCGCTGCGGCCGTGGAAGGCCGAGCAGCTCGGTGGCGGTTACCGGATCTCGTCCTGGGCCGAGCGCAGCGCCTACGAGGCCGCGGCCGCGGTGGTCGCGGTCAGCACCGGGATGCGCGCCGACATCCTCGCCGCCTACCCGGCGCTGGAGGAGTCCCGGGTGCGGGTGATCCCGAACGGAATCGACACCGAGCTCTACCACCCGGTGCCCGGCCGGGACGTGCTGCAGCGGTACGGGCTCGATCCCGACCGGCCGATCGCGCTGTTCGTCGGCCGGATCACCCGGCAGAAGGGTGTCGGGCACCTGGTCGCGGCGGCCGGCGGCTTCACTCCCGGCGTGCAGCTGGCCCTGTGCGCCGGCGCTCCGGACACCCCGGAGCTCGCCGCCGAGATCACCTCGGCCGTCCAGCGGCTGCAGGCCGGCCGGGAGGGTGTGGTCTGGATCCAGGAGATGCTGCCGCGCGAGGAGCTGCTGCAGCTGCTGACCGCCGCCGACGTGTTCCTCTGCCCGTCGATCTACGAGCCACAGGGCATCGTCAACCTCGAGGCGATGGCGTGTGAGACCGCGGTGGTGGCCTCCCGGGTCGGCGGCATCCCGGACGTGGTGGTCGAGGGCGAGACCGGCCTGCTGGTGGACTACGACGCCGCCCGGCCGGAGGAGTTCGAGGCGGGCTTCGCCGCGGCCGTCAACTCGGTGATCGGTGATCCGGACCGGCTGCGGGCGATGGGGCTGGCCGGGCGCGACCGGGCGGTCAGCGAGTACGGCTGGGACGCGATCGCCGCCCGGACCGTCCAGCTGTATGAATCGCTGCTCTGACGGCGCTCAGCTCGCCGCGGCCTCGAAGTAGCGGGCGCTCAGCTCGCCGCGGCCTCGAGGTAGCGGGCCAGCAGCCGGGTGCCGAAGCCGGTGGCGCCGGCGCAGAGCAGCGGCCCGTCCGAAGCGGCCCGGGCCGGCCCCGCGATGTCCAGGTGCGCCCAGGCGACGTCCCCGCCGACGAACGGCTGCAGGAACAACGCCGCCGTGATCGCGCCAGGGATGCCGGGGTCGTTGCGCGCGTCGGCCACCGGGGATTCCAGCTGCTTGGCGTACCGGTGCTCCAGCGGCATCCGCCAGATCGGCTCACCGGTCGCCTCGGCGGCCTGCTCCAGCTCATCGGCGAGGCCGTCGTCATTGGCGAAGTACCCGGCGGTCTCCGGCCCGAGCGCTATC
The DNA here is from genome assembly GCF_036388195.1 of Jatrophihabitans sp. Taxonomy (GTDB): domain Bacteria; phylum Actinomycetota; class Actinomycetes; order Mycobacteriales; family Jatrophihabitantaceae; genus Jatrophihabitans_A. The sequence continues at coordinate 55,664 of NZ_DASVSG010000108.1, forward strand.
CGCATGGCTCCGGTCAGGGTGGCGATGTCGATCAGGACGTCCGGCTTGAGCCGGCTGACGGCGTAGCAGAGCGCGTCGGCGAGCACCAACCGGCCCTCGGCGTCGGTGTTGCCGATCTCGGTGGTGCGTCCGCCGAAGTGCGTGATCACGTCCGAGGGCCGCATGGCGGTGCCCGATACGGCGTTCTCGGCCGCCGGCACCAGGGCGGTCACCGAGATCGGCAGCTTCTGCATCGCCGCGTACTGGATCGCGCCGAGCACCGCCGCGCCGCCGCACATGTCGGTGTGCATGTTGCGCATGCCCTCGGGCGGTTTGAGGTTGAGCCCGCCGGAGTCGAAGGTGATGCCCTTGCCGACCAGCACCACGTGCGGCGGCCGGGGAGCACCGCTCTTGCGCCGGGGCCGGTAGCTGACCTCGATCAGCCGTGGGCCGGCAGCCGCGCCGCCGCCCACTGCCAGCACGCCGCCGAAGCCCTGGGCGGCCAGCCATTGGCCGTCGCGCACGGCCACCTTGCAGCCAGCCGGGGTCAGCTGCTGCTCGGCCAGCTCGCCGAGCCGGGCCGGGGTCAGGTCGTTGGCCGGGGTGTTGCCGAGGTCGCGCGCCCAGCCGGCAGCGTCGGCGGCCTCGTCGCCGGCGGCCAGGCCGGCCCGGTCCACCGCGCCGACAAGGTCGACCTGGTGCAGCGGATCCTGCTCCGTGGAGGCCCTGCTGAACCGGTAGCTGCCGAGCACCAGCCCCTCGGCCAGCGCCCGGCTCTGCTCGCGGTTCGGGGCGTGGAGGGCCACGCAGGCGCTGCGGGACTCGGGCAGCCGCTCGATCCGCCGGCCCAGCGCCACCGCCGCGATCCGCAGGTCCTCGGGCCCGCCATCGCCGATGCCGGCGATCAGCACGGTGGCCGGCACCGCCCCGGGCAGCGTGACCGTGTGCAGCTTGCCGGCTTCGGCGCCGGGCTGCTCGGCCGCGACGTACTGCTCGCACGCCTCGACGGCGGTCACCGGCAGGACGGTGGTGGGCACGTCGTTGGTCTGCAGCTCTGAGCCGATCAGGCCGACGGCCACCAGATCGGCGGCGGCGGCGCGTTCGGGAATCCGCAGCAGGATCACAGGAGACCTCTTAGGGGTGTGGGTCGCGGTTCAGATCAGGCCAGACACAGCGCGGCCCCAGCCATGCCCGGGCGCACACCTGACGGCGGCGCGCACCGAACTCGACTGGGGCCGATCGGTGACCCGCTAGCCTACGGCCGCTGACAGCGCCTGGGACAGCGCGCTGGCCTCATCGGCAGAAAGCTCGACGACGAGACGGCCGCCGCCTTCCAGCGGGACGCGCATGACCAAGCCGCGACCCTCCTTGGTGACTTCCAGCGGACCATCACCCGTCCGCGGCTTCATCGCCGCCATCCGTGCCTCCTATGCGATAAGAACTGCATCATCAGTCAGCCGATCACCCGTACAACCGGACAGTGCTGATCACATTGTCTCGCATCCTCGGTGACGCGGCCAAAGCGGCCCGGCGCCTGCCGCACATCCACCCCTGCGCCCGGCTCCCGGCCGAGGGCGATGTCCTAGGCTGCAGCTATGGCTGACGTGCTGCTGATCGACCGCACCGATGGTGTGGCCACCCTGACGATGAACCGTCCCGAGTCGATGAACGCGCTGTCGACCGAGCTCAAGGACGCCCTGGTCCAGGCGCTGGCAGATGTCGGAACAGACGACACGGTGCGGGCCGTGGTGCTGACCGGAAGCGGCCGGGGCTTCTGCGTCGGACAGGATCTCAGCGAGCACATCCAGCTGCTGCAGGCCGGTGATCCGGCGCCGCTGAGCACGGTGAGCGAGCACTACAACCCGATCGCGCTGTCCCTGGCGCAGATGCCCAAGCCGGTCATCGCCGCGGTGAACGGCACGGCCGCCGGCGCCGGCGCCTCGTTCAGCTTCGCCTGCGACTTCCGGATCGTGGCCGAAGGAGCCAAGTTCCTGCTGGCCTTCGCCAATGTGGGACTGAGCCTGGACAGCGGCGCGTCCTGGACGTTGCCCCGGCTGATCGGCGCCGGCCGGGCGCTGGAGCTGTCCCTGCTGGGCCGGCCGATCACCGCCGAGACGGCGCAGCAGTACGGGCTGGTGACCCAGCTGGTGCCGGCCGACCAGGTGCTGCCCACCGCCCAGCAGTTGGCCGCCCAGCTCGCCGCCGGCCCGACGGTGGCCTACGCGGGCATCAAGCACGCCATCCACTACGGCGCGACGGCGACCTTCGAGGAGGCACTGGGCAACGAGGCCGTGCTGCAGGCCGCCGCGGGCGCCACCGAGGATCACCG
>NZ_DASVSG010000109.1:0-4758 GCF_036388195.1 Jatrophihabitans sp.
GGACTACCAGGACCTGACCAGCGGTCCGCAGGGAACGACCAAGCGCGACGTCCACCTGCTGGGCTGGACCGGCGACTACAACGACCCGGACAACTTCCTCGGTGTCTTCTTCGGGGCCAAGAGCGCTGAGTGGGGATTCGACAACCCGGAGCTGTTCAAGGCGCTGGACGCCGGTCGCGCGTTGCCCACCCTGGAGGAGCAGGGCCCGGCGTACGAGAAGATCGCGGGGCAGATCGCCGAGTTCGCTCCCGGCGTGCCGATCGCGCACCCCGCGCCGTCGCTCGCCTTCGCCAAGGACGTCAAGGGGTACGTCGCCAGCCCGGTGCAGGACGAGGTCTGGAACAACGTCACCGTCGGCTGACGAATGGCAGCTCGTTATCGGGCTCAGCGCGCGCAGCTGCGCGCTGAGCCCCTCGGAGCACGGCTAGGAGGGTGGCGCAGTGCTGAGGTTCATCGTGCGGCGGCTGCTGCTGATGGTCCCGGTGTTCTTCGGGCTCAGCGTGCTCCTCTTCGTCTGGGTCCGGGCCCTGCCCGGGGACCCGGCGCGGAGCCTGCTGGGGGAGAAGGCCACACCCGAGCTGGTGGCCCGGCTGAACGCGGCCTACGGCTTCGACAAGCCGCTGCTCGAGCAGTACGTGACCTACACGGGCAAGCTGCTCCAGGGGGACTTCGGCACCTCGCCGAGAACCGGACAGCCGGTGCTCGGCACGTTCCTGGACCGGTTCCCGGCCACGGTCGAGCTGAGCATCGCGGCTCTGCTGTTCGCCATCGCCCTCGGGATCCCGCTGGGCTACGCCGCGGCCAAGCGGTCCGGTGGCGTCTTCGACTTCCTCGCCGTCGGCGGTTCGCTGCTCGGCGTCGTGGTGCCGGTGTTCGTGCTGGCCTACCTGCTCAAGATCGTGTTCGCGGTCGGGCTGCCGGGGCAGTTGGGTGCGTTGGCCTTCTTGCCCGCCTCCGGCCGACAGGACCCGCGGATCGACGCCACGCACATCACGAACTTCTATGTGCTGGACGGGTTGATCACCCGTGAGTTCGACGCGTCCTGGGACGCCGTGCTGCACCTGATCCTGCCCGCCATCGCCCTGGGCTCGATCCCGCTCGCGATCATCGTCCGGATGACCCGGGCGTCGGTGCTCGAGGTGCTGAACGAGGACTACGTCCGCACCGCGAACGCCAAGGGCCTCGCCGCATCGTTGATCACCCGGCGCCATGTCCTGCGCAACGCGATGCTGCCGGTGCTGACCACCATCGGCCTGCAGACCGGCGCCCTGCTGGCCGGGGCGGTGCTGACGGAGTCGGTGTTCGCCTTCAACGGCATCGGGTCCTACCTCTTCGACGCCATCAGCTCGTTGGACTTCGTCGTGCTGCAGGGCTTCATCCTGTTCATCGCCGTGGTCTACGCCCTGGTCAACCTGGTCGTCGACATCGGCTACGGCGTCGTCGACCCGAGACTGAGGACCCAGTGACCGCGGAGGCCGTGCGGCCGCAGGCCCTGTCAGAGCTGATGACCGACACCCTGTCCGACGAACACGGCACCAGCCTGTGGCAGGGCGCGATGCAGCGGCTGCGGCGCAACCCGGGCGCCATCATCGGCCTGGTCATCGTGGCGGCGTTCGTGCTGCTGGCGGTGCTGGCCCCGGTGCTGGCGCCGTACGAGCCGGCCACCAGCGAATGGATCAGCGAAGTGACCCCGTCGGACGTGCCGGGCCGCTCCCCCGAGCACGCGCTCGGGCTGGACCCGTTCGGCTCTGACCTGCTCACCCAGCTGATCTACGGGGCCCGCCAGTCGCTGATCATCGGCGTGGTGTCCACGGCATTCGGGCTGCTCGGGGGAGCGCTGCTCGGCTTGCTGGCCGGCGCGTTCGGTGGCTGGGTGGACACCCTGGTGATGCGCATCGTCGACATCCTGCTCTCCATCCCGGCCCTGCTGCTGGCGGTCAGCGTCGCCGCGGTGATGGGGCAGAACCCGCTCGCCATCATGATCGCGATCGCCGCCGCTCAGGTGCCGATCTTCGCTCGGCTGCTGCGCGGCTCGATGCTCGGCCAGCGACGGCGGGACTACGTGCTGGCCTCGAGCTCCCTGGGTCTGCGGCGGCGCACCATCGTGATGAGCCACGTGCTGCCCAACTCGCTGGGTCCGGTGATCGTTCAGGCCACGCTGACCCTGGCCACGGCGATCATCGAGGTCGCGGCGCTGTCCTACCTCGGGCTCGGCGCTGCGGACCCGGCCGTGGCCGAGTGGGGCCGGATGCTGGTCAAGGCCCAGGACCGGCTGCAGAGCGACCCACACCTGACCGTGCTGCCCGGCATCTGCATCGCCGTGACGGCGCTGGGGTTCACCCTGTTCGGCGAGGCGTTGCGCGAAGCACTGGACCCGAAGTCGAGGCGATGAGATGAGCCATTCGGGAAGTCCCGTGCGGGACCAGACCCTGACCAAGGCCTCCACCCGGCAGCCGGTCAACCGCAACGAGGTCCTGCTGGAGGTGAAGGACCTCAGCGTCATCTTCCAGCAGCGCCACGGCCGGGCGACCCGCGCGGTGGACAAGGTGTCCTTCTCGGTCAAGCCGGGCGAGGTGGTCGGCATCGTGGGGGAGTCGGGGAGCGGCAAGTCCGTCACCTCGATGGCGGTGATGGGGCTGCTGCCCTCCCGGGCCACCCAGATCGCCGGCGAGGCCAACTACCGCGGTCGCAACCTGCTGACCCTGGGCGCCAAGGAGATGTCCGACCTCCGCGGACGCGAGATCGCCATGGTGTTCCAGGACCCGATGAGCTCGCTCAACCCCGTGATCCCCATCGGCCTGCAGGTCACCGAGGTGCTCACCCGGCACAACGACATCTCCCGAGCCGACGCGCGCGGCGAGGCCGAGGACCTGCTGCGTCGCTGTGGAATCCCCGACCCCGGCCGACGGCTGCGCGAGTACCCGCACCAGCTGTCCGGCGGCATGCGGCAGCGGGCGCTGATCGCGATCGCCCTGGCCTGCAAGCCGGCCCTGCTGATCTGCGACGAGCCGACCACCGCGCTGGACGTGACCATCCAGGCTCAGGTGCTTGAGCTGCTCAAGGAGCTGGTCAACGACCTAGGGACCGCGATGGTGATGATCACCCACGACCTCGGGGTGGTGGCCGGGCTGTGCGACTTCGTCAACGTGATGTACGCCGGCCGGATAGTCGAGTCGGCGCCCCGACGCGAGCTGTTCGCGCACCCCCGGCACCGCTACACCGAGGGGCTGCTCCAGTCCATCCCCCGACTCGACGCCCCCCGCGGCGAGCCGCTGACGCCGATCCCCGGGACGCCGCGGGACGTCATCGCCTGGTCCAAGGCCTGCGCCTTCGCTCCCCGCTGCCGCCATGCCGCCGACGACTGCGTGGTCGGTGACCTCAACCTGATGCCGATGGGCCGAGGCGGGCACCAGGTGCGCTGCGTCCACCCGGCCGACGCACCCGACCCTCCGCAGGAGATCCGCCGATGAGCCATCCCGTGTCGCCGCAGGATGCGTCGCCGCCGACGTCGCAGCCGGAACCGTCGTCGGGTTCACTGCTGTCGGTGCGCGGCCTCAAGGTGCACTTCCCGATCAAGCGCGGCCTGGTCTTCGACCGGACCGTGGGCCACGTCCGGGCTGTCGACGGTGTGGACCTCGAGATCGCCCGGGGGCAGACGTACGGGCTGGTGGGGGAGTCCGGTTGCGGCAAGTCGACGCTGGGCCGCGGGCTGCTGCGGCTGGAGGAGCCAACCAGCGGGTCGGTGATCTTCGACGGCCAGGATGTGGCCGCGCTGGCGCCGGAGCCGCTGCGGCTGATGCGGCGGCGGATGCAGATGGTCTTCCAGGACCCGCTGGCCAGCCTCGACCCGCGCCAGTCGGTGCAGAGCTCGCTGCTCGAGCCGCTGCAGGTGCACGGGCTCGCCGACGCCGACCGCAAGGAGTTCGGCGCCGACAGCTCGGCCAGCCACCTGGCCAAGGTGTTCTCGATGCTCGAGGTGGTGGGGCTGCCGCGGGCCGCGCTGGCGAAGTACCCGCACGAGTTCTCCGGCGGCCAGCGGCAGCGCATCGGCATCGCCCGGGCGATGATCCTCAACCCCGACCTGGTGATCGCCGACGAGCCGGTCAGTGCGCTCGACGTGTCGGTGCAGGCGCAGGTGATCAACCTGCTCGAGCACCTCCAGGAGCTGCTCGGCCTGACCTACATCGTGATCGCTCACGACCTGGCCGTGGTCCGCCACATCAGCGACACCATCGGCGTGATGTACCTCGGCCAGCTGGTCGAGGAGGCGCCGGGCGACGACCTGTACGCCCGCCCGCTGCACCCGTACACGATCGCCCTGATGTCGGCGATTCCCATCCCGGACCCGGAGGTCGAGGACCGCCGGGAGCGGATCCTGCTCCGCGGGGACCTGCCGAGCCCGGCCAACCCGCCGTCGGGCTGCCGGTTCCACACCCGCTGTCCGTTCCGGCAGCCAACGCGCTGCGACGACGAGGTGCCCGAGCTGCGCGAGCTGACGGAGCTGGCGCCGGGCCGCCGGGTGGCCTGCCACTACGCCGAGGACATCCTGGCCGGTCGGGTCCGGGTGCGGGACCCCGACCTGGTGGTCGAGCCGGTCGCCTGAACCTCGGCGCGCGGACGTTGCGGCCTCAGCCGGTCACGACGGCCAGGATCGCGGGGCCCCAGAACTCGCTGGTGAAGAAGTAGGTGCCCAGCAGCAGGAAGCCGGTCGCGACCAGGATGGTCCCGGTGGCCAGACGTCGTGACGCCGGTGACGCC
>NZ_DASVSG010000110.1:0-33941 GCF_036388195.1 Jatrophihabitans sp.
ATGGCCACTCAGCTGCATACGCAATACAAGTAAGTATTGCTATCAGTAATGGCGATAGGATCAGTGTGGCTGCAAAAATCCAGACGCTGGTCAGGGTAGGTACCTGACCTTCAGTGAGGGCGCGCCGCAGACGTTCTAACCGCCGAACGGACACCGGATAGGTGACACTGATTAGCGCCAAAAGCAGGAAAGAGACGCCGCCGGGTCCAATCATCCCGGTACCCGTCGGCGTTGAGGTCCGCGCAGTGCCCCGAGGCTGTAACTACCGGAAGCACTAGTGCGCGCTGCACTGAATGGGGGAGGTGTATCAAGTGCTTCGCAACTGGGACTGGCCGTAAATGTAAGCACATGCTTGTCAGGGATGAGGCGCGGCTGAGCCAGCCGCGCCTCCTTCTTGTTTCGACTGGCTTCCATCCGCTCCCCCCGTTCGACCGTCACAGACCGTACCCGCAACGTCCGGATCTGTCACCACTGATTGACATTAGAGTAGAGGGCCTAAGGTAGGGCCGGGAGGCAGCCTTACCAAGGCGATAAAGACGCCTAGGCGAAATGCGGAATTTTCTAGACATTTTGTCTAATGCTGCTATCGATCAAGGGTTGTCTGCCTGCGATGGTCGCCCAGCTTAGGACTCGCATTGGTCCAACTGCCAAGGTGCCAAGGACAGCGGGTTTAGTTGTCTGATATTTATCATTACGACTGAGGTGCTGCAAGGTGATACAGCCTGGTCCCTATTTTGAGAACTGGTACGAGGTTTCTTTGGCAACCAAGAACCGGCGGCCTAGTGGCCCGAGGAGTTAGAGCGATCGTCAATCCTAGACAAGAGATTGCACCGTGTGCGTCCTTGAACTGATTAGCGCCCTCCATAAGCGGTAGCACTTGAAGTGGCGATGACCGGTGTGTTTAAGTCGGACTGACGTCATCCGATTATTGCTTGCAATGTGCTCGCGCACTGTACCTGCCCCGGCTCGGGTAAAGGGTGGTAGGTACTACTCTCGTCGCATGCGCTGCGGTTGACCGCTTGGTACCGAAACTGCGGTGGGGGGTGTACTGGATGGTGCGTGCCTGGGAGTGGCCGTAAACAGGACATTACGAGTATGAGCGGAGCTGGCCTAGGTGCGTCTGAGCGAGGATCGAGGTGGTACGTCGATGTTGCGTGGTGGAACTGGCCGTAGGCCAGTGCTACCAGCAAGCGGCTGAGCGCGGCTCCATCTGCCGCGCCCCCGCGTAGTCGAGGGAGGTCTGATGCTGCGTCACTGGGACTGGTAATACGACGGGACATACGAGTACGGATGCGAGCTGGTCAGCTGCTCTTGAGTGGTGGATCGAGGAGGGAGACCGATGCTACGTAACTACAACTGGCCGTAAGAGTCACACCAGGCAGACTGCTGTTTCCTGCCTGAGAGAGGTGGTGCTCCATGTTGCGTCACTGGGAGTGGCCCTGACAGGGCCCGGCGCGTCTGCTCGACCGACGAGAGAGGCACATCAGATGTTGCGTCACTGGGAGTGGTAATGCTGCGTAACTGGAGTGGCCATAACCGGCCATCACGAGGCACGGATGCCGGGTAGCCCCGCTGCGTCCTGTTCGATCTGCAAGGAGGTCACCGATGCTGCGAAGTTGGGAGTGGTGATGCTGCGTCACTGGGACTGGCCCTAACAGGACACGGTGTCCCGGCCCAGCCGGACGCCGCCAACACCCGCCGCTACGCCGTGGCAGAGCCCGCTGCCGGCTGCTTGAACGCAGCTGAGCCCGCCGGCATCTCCCCCGTCGCGATGAACACGACCCGTCGGGCGACGCCCACCGCGTGGTCGGCGTAGCGCTCGTAGTAACGCCCCAGCAGGGTCATGTCGATCGCCGCCTCGATGCCGTGCGCCCAGGTGCCGGACAGCAGCTGGGTGAAGAGCTTGCGGTGCAGGCCGTCCATCGAGTCGTCCTCGGCCTCGATCGCCTGCGCCAACTCGACGTCCCGCCCCTTGATCACCTCGGCGACCTTGTCCACCAGCGACAGCGCCACCGCGCCCATCTGCGAGATGACGTCGCGCAGCTCCGCCGGGACCGCGATGTCGGGGTGCCGCATCCGGGCCACCTTCGCCACGTGCAGCGCGAGGTCACCCATCCGCTCCAGGTCCGCGACCAGGTGCAGCGTGGTCACCAGCACCCGCAGATCCGTCGCGACCGGTTGCTGCAGCGACAGCAGCAGGAACGTCCGGGCCTCCAGATCGGCGCGCAGCGCGTCGATGGCGGTGTCGTCGCTGACCACCCGCTCCGCGCCCGTCAGGTCACCGGCCAGCAGCGCCTCGGTCGCCCGTTGCATCGCGGTGCCGGCCAGGTGCGTCATGGCCACCAAGCTGGTCCCGATCTGGTCCAGCTCGTCGTGATAGAGATCGCGCATGCGGCCAGCCTCCGGGGCCCAGGTGTCGGCCGGAGACGGTCGGCATGAATGCCCGGCGACGGGTCGGTGAACAACAGATGACGCCAGGCGGCAGGCGCTCCGCAGCGGCTCTCAGCCCCGATTTCCGGCCGTAGGATGCGAGTGTGGTCGTTGCGGTTGCCGTTGTCTCGTTCCTGGTCGGAGCGGCGGTGTCGGCCTTTGCGGCCGCATTGTTCGTCCGCCGCAGCGCGCGAACAGCGTCCACCCCGGCCACAGCCGCGGCCCCGGCTCCGCGAGCGGGCCTGGCGTCGCGCGCGCTCGGCGCCCTGGACGTCGGCGTGGTGGTGCTCGACCGGGACGAGACGGCGATCTTCGCCAACCCGGTCGCCCGCGGGATGCGGGTGGTCGAAGCCGACCGGCTGACCCTGCCGGTGCTGTCGGAGCTGGTGCGGTCGGTGACCGATTCTGGCCAGCCCGACAGCGTGACCTTGAACCTGTCGACCGCCGGCCGGGGACCCGAGCACGTCAGCTACCTGGTGCGGGCGATGCCGCTGCGCGACGGCGGCCGGGTCGGCTCGGTGGTCCTGCGCTTCTCCGACATCACCGAGGCCCGGCGGCTGGAGCTGGTGCGCCGGGACTTCGTCGCCAACGTCTCGCACGAGCTGAAGACGCCCGTCAGCGCCTTGACCTTGCTGGCCGAGGCTGTACAGGAGGCCGCGGACGACCCGGAAGCGGTGCAGCGGTTCGCCGGCCGGATGCAGCGCGAGGGCTCCCGGCTGGGACGGTTGGTGCAGGAGCTGATCGAGCTGTCCCGGCTGCAGGGCGCCGAGGCGCTGCCGGGCCAGGACTTGGTCAGCGTCGACCAGATCGTCGGCGAGGCGGTGGACCGAAGCCGGCTGCTGGCCGAGCAGACCGGGATCACGGTGGCCCAGCGCACCGAGCCGGGCCTGCAGGTGCGCGGCAACGAGACCCAGCTGAGCACGGCGCTGGGCAACCTCGTCGACAACGCCATCGCCTACAGCCCCGACGACACCCGGGTCAGCGTCACCAGCCGGCTGGCCACCGACTCCGACGGCGCGGAATGGGTCGACATCGCCGTCGCCGACCAGGGGATCGGGATCGCTGAACCGGAGCTGGACCGGGTGTTCGAGCGGTTCTACCGGGTGGATCAGGCGCGCTCCCGGGCCACCGGCGGCACCGGCCTGGGACTCGCGATCGTCAAGCACATCGCCACCAACCACGGCGGCAGCGTCTCGGTGTGGAGCGTGGCCGGGTCCGGCTCGACCTTCACCATGCGGCTGCCGCTGGCCGGCCGGGCGCCGGTGGCCGAGCTCCTGACCAGGGACGGCTCGGCGTCGCTGGCCGCCTTGAACACCGCCGCCATAGAGACCACGGCGGGATGATCCCGCTGTCGCAGAATCAGCCGTCCAGGAGAGGAAAGCCGTGACCCGGGTACTGGTCGTCGAGGACGAGGAGTCGATCTCGGACCCGCTGTCCTACATGCTCCGCCGCGAGGGGTTCGAGGTGGAGGTCGCCGAGAACGGTCCGGACGCGCTGCGCCAGTTCGACCGCAGCGGCGCCGACCTGGTGCTGCTGGACCTGATGCTGCCGGGGCTCTCCGGGACCGAGGTGTGCCGCTCGCTGCGGCAGAAGTCCAACGTCGCGATCATCATCCTGACCGCGCGTGACTCCGAGGTGGACAAGGTCGTCGGCCTGGAGCTGGGAGCCGATGACTACGTGACCAAGCCGTTCTCGCACCGGGAGCTGCTGGCCCGGATCCGGGCGGTGCTGCGCCGCGGCGCCGAGCCCGAGGAGTTGCTGAGCCCCACCATCGAGGCCGGCCCGGTGCGGCTGGACGTCGAACGGCACACCGTGGCGGTGAACGGCGTGGCGGTCGCCTTGCCGCTCAAGGAGTTCGATCTGCTCGAGCTGCTGCTGCGCAACTCCGGGCGGGTGCTGACCCGCGGCCAGCTGATCGACCGCATCTGGGGTTCGGACTACGTCGGGGACACCAAGACCCTGGACGTGCACATCAAGCGGCTGCGGTCCAAGATCGAGCCCGACCCGGCGAATCCCAAGCACCTGATGACGGTCCGCGGTCTGGGCTACAAGTTCGACGGCTGAGCCTTTCGGCCGCCGGTGGGTGGCCAGGCGGCTCTGATCCACCGCGCCGATCCAAAATTGTCAGAGGTCGGTGCGATGGTCTGCTCACGATCAACGTGGAGGAGACCTGCCGATGTCTGACATCGAATGCGCCCAGAGCGACACCGAGGCCGCCTGCTGCATCAACGCCGGCTGCGGCAACCGGTTCGATCCGATGTGCGAGGGATTCAACGGCGAATGTGACTGGTGCGCCGCGCTGGCTGCCGACCATTTCACCGGCGCGCACCGCGGGTTGCAGCTGGACTGCTCGTTCTGCTTCGCCGCGGACGCGGGCCAAGCGCACCGGGGGCTGGTTACTGCCGCCTGAGCCGGTGGTGACTGAGTCGGCTGGCTGTGCTGAGTCGGCTCGCTGTGGCCGGGCTAGCTGGGCGCGGTCCGGCCCGGCTGCCCCGCGGCGGCCGTGGCCGGGTGCACCGCCACCAGGCCTTGCGCCAGCCGCAACGCGCACAGCCTGGCCAGCTCGGTGTACGCCGCCTGCCCTATCAGGGCGGTGAGCTCCGGCGCGTAGTTGAGATACATCGGCTCGCTGCCGACATGAGCCTCCGGAGAGGAGGTGCACCACCAGTGCAGGTCATGCCCGCCCTCGCCCCAGCCGCGCCGGTCGAACTCGGTCACCGTCGACACCAGGATCCGGGTGTCGTCGGCCCGGGTCACCCACTCCTGCTCCCGGCGCACCGGCAGTTGCCAGCACACCTCCGGTTTGGTGTCCAACGGGTGCATGCCGTCGCGCAGGGCCAGCGCGTGCAGCGCGCAGCCCATGCCACCGGGAAAACCCGGCCGGTTGAGAAAGATGCAGGCGCCGTCCACCGTCCGGGTGCGGATCCGGTTCTCCTCATCGCCGACCGAGTCCCGCTCGGTGATGCCCCTGCGCTGGCCGGCCTTCTGGTGCTGCCAGATCTCGGCGTCCAGCTGCTTGGCGAAGCCGCGCACCCGCTTGAGGTCCTCGGCGTCGGAGAAGAACGCGCCGTGGCTGCAGCAGCCGTCGTCAGGCCGTCCCTCGATGATCCCGTGGCAGCCGCGGCCGAAGATGCAGGTCCAGCGCGAGCACAGCCAGGTCAGGTCCGCCCGGATCCGGTGCTCAGGGTTGGCCGGATCGGCGAACTCCAGCCATTCCCGGGGAAAGTCCAGGCCCACCTCGCTGTCGCGGGGCGCGGGCTGGATGACGGGCAGGTTGCGGGCAGGCACACCCGGGAGACTAATCCGGTGCAGTCGGGGGCTGCCAGGACGGGCTACGTCGGCGCGGGTTGCCCGACCGGGATCGGCTAGCGTGACCGGTATGCGACTTGGGGTGCTGGACGTGGGCTCCAATACGGTGCACCTGCTGGTGGTCGACGCCCACCTCGGCGCGCAGCCGACCCCTCAGCTGTCCCGCAAGAGCGTGCTGCGGCTGGCCGAGCACATCGACAAGCGCGGTGACCTGGCGATCGAGGGCGCCGACGCGCTGGTGGGAGCCACCCTCGGCGCTCGCCGGCAGGCCAAGGAGCTGCATTGCGACGAGCTGCTGGCCTTCGCCACGTCGGCGGTCCGGGATGCCCGCAACTCCTCCGAGGTGCTCGCCCGGGTGAAGAAAGAGGCCGGTGTGGACCTCAGGGTGCTCACCGGCGAGGACGAGGCGGTGCTGACCTTCCTGGCGGTGCGGCGGTGGTTCGGCTGGAGCGCCGGGCGGCTGCTGTGCCTGGACATCGGTGGCGGCTCGCTGGAGCTGGCGGTGGGCAGCGACGAGGTGCCCGAGGTGGCGCTGTCGGTCCCGCTCGGCGCCGGCCGGCTGACCCGGGACTGGCTCGACGGCGACCCGCCGTCCAAGCGCTCGATCGAGGAGTTGCGCAAGTACGTCGGCGAGCAGCTTGCCGGCCCGGCCCGCAAGCTGCTGTCCCCTGGGGCGCCCGATCGGGTGGTGGCCAGCAGCAAGACGTTCCGCACGCTGGCCCGGCTGGCCGGCTCCGCCCCGTCCAGCGCCGGGCCCCGGGTGCGTCGCAGCCTGCAGATCAACGGCCTGCGGCAGATCATCGGCTTCATCTCCCGGATTCCGTCGGCGGATCTGGCCGAGCTCGACGGGGTGTCCTCGGCCCGGGCGCACCAGACACTGGCCGGCGCCGTGGTGGCCGAGCAGGCCATGCTGGCGTTGGACATACCCGAGTTCGAGCTGTCGCCGTGGGCGCTGCGGGAGGGAGTGATCCTGCGCCGGCTGGACCAGATCAGCTGACGGCCCGGCCGGATCGGCTCGGCTGCCTGGCTGAGACAATGGCGCCATGACGAGCGATCCCGGCAGGTTGGCGATCATCGGCGGCGGCAAGATCGGCGAGGCGTTGCTGTCCGGCCTGTTGCGCGGGACCGCCGTCCACGACGACATCCTGATGGTCGAGCACTATCCCGAGCGCATCCGCTACCTCAACGAGCGCTACGGCATCCGGGTGGTCGACGTCGCCGAGGCCGTCCAGTCCTGCGGAACGATCCTGATCGCGGTCAAGCCGCAGGACATCGACGCGCTGCTCCACCAGCTGGCCGACCTGGTCACCGCCGATCACCTGGTGGTCTCGGTGGCCGCCGGCATCACCACCGCCCGGATCGAGCGTGGCCTGCCCGCCGGCCCGGCCGTGGTGCGCTGCATGCCCAACACCCCCGCGCTGGTCGACGAGGCCATGACGGCCATCTCGGCAGGCGCGCGGGCCACCCAGACCCACCTGCAGCGCGCCGACGAGCTGCTGTCCGCAGTCGGCCGGGTGGTCCGGGTGCCCGAGTCCCAGCTGGACGCGGTGACCGCCCTGTCCGGCAGCGGGCCGGCCTACTTCTTCTTCCTGGTCGAGGCGATGATCGACGCCGGCATCCTGCTGGGGCTGCCCCGGGCGCTGGCCGCCGAGCTCATCGTGCAGACCCTGGTCGGCTCGGCGGTGATGCTCCGGGACTCCGGCGAGCACCCGGTGCAGTTGCGCGAGGCCGTCACCAGCCCGGCCGGCACCACCATCTCCGCGATCCGGGAGCTGGAGAATCACGGCGTCCGGGCCGCGTTCCTGGCGGCCATCGAAGCGGCCCGCAACCGCTCCGCCGAGCTGGGCCGGGCCGCTGACGCCGAGTGAGCCAGCCGCCCGGAAGCAGGGACGCGAGACTGCCAGCACGGAATTTGCCCGTCCCTGGTTTGCCGCGCCGGAAACTTCAGAAAAATTATGCACTTTGTGAAGAACATGTATCGCACGAGCACCATCGGTACCGCTACTCTCAGCCGAGCACGTGCGTGTCAGTTGCCCGGCGGGGAGCCGGCTCACTGTCACGTGCCGAGAGTCCGGTGATCGATGAGTACGACCCCAGATGGGTTGCGTGAGGTGCGGTTCCTGACGGTGGCCGAGGTGGCCGCGGTCATGCGCGTCTCGAAGATGACGGTGTACCGCATGGTGCACTCCGGAGAGCTGCCCGCCGTCAGGGTGGGCAGGTCCTTCCGGGTGCCCGAGAAGGCGGTGCAGGACTACCTCAAGAGCGCCTTCTTCGAAGCCGGCTGAGCCAGCGCTTTCGGTAAGCCCAGCTGCCCGAGCTATCCCGCGCTGCACGTCTGCGCTGCCTTGGCCACGGCGGCAGGGCACGGTGTCGCCGGTATTGCCGGTGCCGGCGCTGGGCGACCAGCGGTGTCAGCGGCCCGGGGCAGCACGGTAGGCTCCCAGTCAGTGACGCGTGCATGACCTGCAGGTGACCTCGAGGTCATTCGAGTTCAGCCAAGTCGCTCAGGTCCGATAACGCGAGTCGATCAGGTGGGTGAGGTAGGTAATGGGTTCTGTCATCAAGAAGCGGCGCAAGCGGATGGCGAAGAAGAAGCACCGCAAGCTGCTGAAGAAGACGCGCGTCCAGCGCCGCAACAAGAAGTAAGCCGCTCCGCTGAGCTGGCTTCGCGTCTGAACGCCGAAGCCAGCTTTCGCGTCTGGTGGCTCCGCTGACCGCAGCGCACCGGATGACAGAGCGCGAGCCCAGGGGCGACTTGGGCTGTAGCGACCATGCGCGGCCGGGCAGCCAGGGGTTCCGCCCCGTCCGCGTGGACGCGCCTCGTCCAGCCGGGTCAGTTGCTTCGAGCTACCCGGTGACCGATCGCATTGCCGCGACGAAATCCTCAGTACTCAGCATGGGCACGTGGAACTTGTTGTCCGACGAGCCGTCGTCGGGGGTGACCCGCATCTTGTCGAGCTGCCACAGCCAGTTCCGGTTTCCAATTCCGGAGAAGGGCTCGGAAGTCAGGTCGGTCCCCTTCCACTGCGTGGCAAGCCCATCCCCTTTGTATATCGGATGGATCGTGACGCAACTTCCCTTGCCCTGGGCGTCTGCGATCGTAGTCAGGATCATCTTCAGCGTTGCCCCAGCGGGTGGTCCCGCCACGGTTCCCAACTTTGTGCTCACCGCGTCAATCGCACGCCGTTGTTCGGCAGTAGCTGTCACCTTCGGCAACAATTCGGCAAGTCTGCGCAGCCAGAGTTCGAGTCCCGTCATGTACTCCTTGATGTCGGCGATGCTCGTGGCGCCGGCCCGGCCGAGGTACATGTCGATCTTCTGGTCGAATCCCAGAAGCGACAGCGTCGACACACCCATGGGTTTCAGGGCCTGGATGTGACCGGTCACCAGGGACCACTGCGGGCTGCCGCCGCGGAACGCCGACTGTGCAGCTGCGACGACCTGGTCGACCGAGACCATCCGGGGGCCCATTTGCGCCCGTACATCCACAGTCGGGTACCCACGCACAGCGAGGGTGTTGAGCAGCCGGACGCTCCAGTTGCTGACGGGTTGTGCCTGGATAGCCATCAGGCCGCCCCATTCGTCACGAGTCTATGGAGACCCCTCATCACGGAGGGTCGAAGCCGATGTGCACATGGTTGCCATGTCCGCCGATGGCGGGAATCTTGTGGCCATTGTCGTAGGCGCCTGCGGGATCGTAGAAAAGCTCGCATACGCCCATCCACCGCGCTGCCAGTGGTTCGTATGCACGGAAGAATTTCAGCATGGAGCTTGCGGGACCCGCGACATCGATGGCGCGCCCTTTGTAGTGAAGGGACCCGGCTGCGTGTTTGCCACTCGTTTCACTGGTGACGGCAAGGCCGAACTGCGCAGCCGTACGCCGAATATGGGCTCGCTTGACCTCAAGCGTCGCGTTCTTGAACTGCTCTCCGACCACCGCCACCCCCGGCTCCAGTTTCGCCAGTCTGGACTGAGTTCAACCAGACGGCAATAGCCTCGCCGACGTGGGCTCTGCTCACGTCAAGGCCGGCCGAAGCGCGCCGTGCGGACTTCGGCCCAAGCCCAAGCGGTGGGGAGCCGAGCGACTCCAGCCGGGCTGGCCGTAGCGCTACCCAGCCGGCTGATTAGGATAGGTCGCTCCAGACAGCGCTAGACACCCCTCGATCGGAGTTCGATGTCGCGGGTCGTCCTGGTCACCGGCGTCAGCCGCTATCTGGCCTGCCGGCTCGCGGGTCGGTTGTCGGCCGATCCGAGCATCGACCGGATCATCGGCGTCGACACGGCCCCGCCGGCGCGCGCCGACCTGGACCTGCTGGGCCGCACCGAGTTCGTCCGTGCCGACATCCGCAACCCGCTGATCTCCAAGGTGATCAGCGCGGCCGAGGTCGACACCGTCGTGCACGCCTCGGTGACCGCGACCCCGCACGGCGCCGGCGGCCGCGCGCCGATGAAAGAGCTGAACGTCATCGGCACCATGCAGCTGCTGGCCGCCTGCCAGAACTCCGACACCGTCCAGCGCCTGGTGGTCAAGTCCAGCACCGCGGTCTACGGCACCTCACCCCGCGACCCGGCGATCTTCACCGAGGACATGACTGCCAAGGCGCTGCCCCGCAGCGGCTACGCCAAGGACGCCGTCGAGGTCGAGGGCTACCTGCGCGGCTTCACCCGCCGCCGTCCGGACGTCAGCGTCACCCTGCTGCGCTTCGCCAACTTCGTCGGGCCCTACATCGATACCCCGCTGACCCGGTACTTCCAGCTGCCGGTGGTGCCCACGGTGTTCGGCTTCGACCCCCGGCTGCAGCTGCTGCACGAGACCGACGGCATCGAGGTGCTGCGGCTGGCCAGCACGTCGGACCGGCCGGGGACCTACAACGTCGCCGCCGACGGGGTCCTGCTGCTCAGCCAGGCCATCCGGCGGGCCGGCAGGATCGCCGTCCCGGTGCCGGCGCCGGCCGTCTCGTTCGTCGGCCAGGCCGTCCGGCGCAGCGGCATCGTGGACTTCTCGCCGGAGCAGATGCAGTTCCTGAACTTCGGACGGGTGGTCTCCACCGACCGGCTCAAGGAAACCTTCGGGTACACGCCGCAGTACTCCACCGAAGCCGCCTTCGAGTCCTTCCTCACCGGCCGGCCGGTGACCCCCGTGATCTCCTCGGCGGCCCTGGACGCCGGAGAGTCGGTGCTGGCCCGGCTGCTGCGGACGAAGCCGGCCGGCCGGACGACGGCATCGGTCACGTCGATCGACTCCTCGAGGGGGCTTCGCCATGGCTGAGGCCCAGGTGATCAGGTTGCATCCCGACTCGCAGCCCTCCGACGCCGGGCCCGGCCGGCCACCGGCCACCGGGTGGGAACAGCGGGCTGCGGACGGGCTGGCGTTCCTGCGCCGCCGGATCACCGGCGACTACCCGATCGATGACTTCGGGTTCGATCCGGAGCTCACCGAGGCGACCGTGCTGCCGCTGGCGCGCCAGCTGTACCGCAGGTGGTTCCGTACCGAGGTCACCGGCGTGCACCACCTGCCGGCCGACTCCGGCGCGCTGATCGTGGCCAACCACGCCGGCGCGCTGTGGGCCCTGGACGGCGTGATGACCGCTACCGCGGTGCACGAGGAGACCCCGAACCACCGCTTCCTGCGGCTGCTGGGCGCGGATCTGGTGTTCACCACCCCGGTGCTCGCGCCGCTTGCCCGCAAGGCCGGCAGCACGCTGGCCTGCAACCCCGACGCCGAGCGGCTGCTGGCCGCCGGGGAGCTGGTCGGGGTCTGGCCGGAGGGCTTCAAGGGGATCGGGAAGCCGTTCTCCGAGCGCTACAAGCTGCAGCGTTTCGGCCGCGGCGGGTTCGTCTCGGCGGCGCTGCGGACCGGCACGCCGATCATCCCGACCGCGATCGTGGGGTCCGAGGAGATCCATCCGATGCTCGGCAACGCCAAGACCCTGGCCAGGGTGCTGGGCCTGCCGCACTTTCCGTTGACGCCGACCTTTCCGTGGCTGGGGCCGCTCGGGCTGATCCCGCTGCCCAGCAAGTGGTACATCGAGTTCGGCGAGCCGATCCAGACCAGCGGGTACGGCCCGGACGCCGCCGAGGACCCGGCGCTGGTCTTCGAGCTCACCGACCAGGTGCGCGAGCAGATCCAGGGCAGCCTGTACCGGCTGCTGATGCAGCGCCGGTCGGTCTGGCACTGAGTCCCGCGCCCGGGTTCCGGCGGCCGTGCGCGTTCTAACCCGGCGGCCGTGCGCGTTCTGACCAGGCGGCCGATCAGGCGCGGCTGCGCTCCTGCCGCCGGGCGATCGCCAGGCCGCCGGCCACCGCCCCGCCGGCTGCGGCGGTGACCAGGGCGGTCGGCACTCCGATCCGGGCGGCCTTGCGTCCGGTGCGGAAGTCGCGGATCTCCCAGCCACGGCGGCGGGCCTCGTCACGCAGCGCCGAATCCGGATTGACCGCGACCGGCCGTCCGACCAGCGACAGCATCGGGATGTCGTTGATGGAATCGGAGTACGCCGCGCACTGGGCCAGGTCCAGCCCCTCGCGCAGCGCCAGGTCGCGTACCGCCGCCGCCTTGGCCTCGCCGTGCAGCAGCTCACCGATCAGCCGCCCGGTGAACAGGCCGTCCTGCTCCTCGGCCCGGGTGCCCAGCGCTCCGGTCAGCCCCAGCCGGCGGGCGATGATGGCGGCCAGCTCCTCCGGGGTCGCAGTGACCAGCCAGACCCGCTCGCCGGCGTCCAGGTGCAGCTGGGCCAGCGCCCGGGTCCCGGAGTAGATCCGGGCGGCGATGGTCTCGTCGTAGATCTCCTCCGACATCGCCACGAGGTCGGCGACGGACTTGCCCGCGATGAACGCCAGCGCCGATTCACGGGCCCGGGTGATGTTCTCCGGCCCCTCCCCGCCGGCCCGGAACTTCACCTGCTGCCACACGAACCGGCGCAGGTCTCTGGTGGAGAAGAAGTTGCGGGCGGCCAGCCCCTTGGCGAAGTGGAAGATCGAGGCGCCGATGACGACGGTGTTGTCCACGTCGAAGAACGCCGCGGCGTCCGGACGGGCCGGGGTGGCAAGCGCGTCCTCGACCTCGCGCACCGCCGATCCCGCGGAACGGCCAGGCACCGGTGCTCCCTTCGACGCCGCAGTCCGGGCAGCACCGAGCGTAGCCAGTGCTGTCAGCGCTCAGCCGAAGCAGGTGCCCGGCAGCTGAGCCGAAGAGACCCCGAAAGCTCAGCCGAAGGAGACCCCGAAAGCTCAGCCCGATGAGATCCCGGCAGCTCAGGGAAAGGAAACACTCGGCAGCGGCACCGGCAACTGGCTCGGGAAGCCCGCAGGAGTCGACTCACCGGGCACACCGGGCAGCGGCGCCGGCAGGCTGGGAAGGCTGATCCCGCCCGGCGAACTCGACGGGGCGCCGCTGGGAGCCGGTTCCACGGACGGCAACCGCGTCGGCGGGCTGGACGGCAGCCCGGCCGGGCGCGCCCGGCCAGCCGTCGGAGAGGAGGCAGCGGGGCCGGCTGCGCGGCCGGAGCTGGACTTGCTCGATCCACCGAGTGGTGGCAACGACAGGCTCGGCAACGAGCCGGACGTCCCGGTCGAGCCGAGGCCGGGAATCGGCGCCGGCAGGCTCGGTCCGCCGCCAGGCGTCGGGTTGGGCACCGCGCCGCAGTCGGTGCACGGCACCGGGCCGAGCTCGTCGGCCAGCGCCTGAGCCAGGCAGGGGCAGCCCATCGAGCGGCTGAGCTGGGCGGTCCGGGCGGCGATCCGCTGCAGCAGCAGCACCGAGGCCTGCACCCGGGTGCGCAGCGCACCGGCCGGAACCCGGTCCCGAATCGCGGTCAGCTGGCTCCGCTGGTCGGGCAGCCAGTCGTTCAGCTTGGCCAGGGGGTCCTTGGACAGCTGGGCGACCGCGGCCCGGCCGAGCAGCTGCATGCCGTTGACGCTGTCGTCGTCGGCGCTGGCGAGGGTGTCGATGATCAACGACGCGGTATGCGGGCTGATCCGGCCGCCGTCGGCGTTGACGCCGCCGGTTGCCAGCATCGCCGAGGGCTGGGAGAGCAGGTCGGCGACCTCGCGTACCCGGGTGCCGGCCAGCTGCAGGTACGCCTGGCCCTTGGCGGTGTCGTTGCCGGCGATGGACAGCTGGACGTTCTCACTCGCCCGCTTCACCCCGTACAGGGACTGGCCCGGCAGCGACCCGCCTGCCATCCAGACCGCCATCCCGAGCAGCAGCACCAGCACCGTGGACGCGCCGGCCAGCGCCAGCATGGGACGGCGCAACCGGCGCAGCGCGCGGCCACCGCTCGTGCGGGGCCTGGTGTCGACGAGGGCGCCGGCGGAGGCGGAGGCGACCCGGGCGTTTCCGGCCGGGGCAGCAGACTCCGACTCCGCCACGATCCGGGCGGTGATGGCCACCAGCTGGGTGCGCAGCTCGGACTTGAAACGGGCTTCGGGGACCGGGCCGGGCAGGTCTCGCAGCCGGCTGATCAGCTCCGCTTCGGTGGCCGAGGCCCGGCGGCGGCCCCATCGGGTGGTGAACCGCCCAGCGCTCATGCCACCCTCCCAGGGTCATCCGATCGCAGCATCAGGACGCCCGAGTGGCGCTGCTGGCCTGCTTCCCTGCGTACAACGACGCTAGCCCGCTGGGGGTTACTCGTTTGTGGGGAGAATGTGAAAACTACTTGAGTTCGTCGCCGAGCACGCTGGCCAACCGCTTCACGGCCCGGTGCTGCAATGCCTTGATCGCCCCGTCGTTCTTGCCCATCACCGACGCGGTCTCGGCCACCGACAGGCCGTTGAGGAACCGCAGGACGATGCATTCCTTCTGCTCCTCGCCGAGGGAGTTGACCGCTTCGAGCAGCCGGGCGTTGGTCATGTTGGTCAGCACCGCGAGCTCGGGACCGGCGTCCACGTCGTTGCCCTCGATCACCTCACCCGTGGTCAGCTCGAGCCGGAACCGGGCCGACTTGGCGTGGTCGAAGATGATGTTCCTGGCGATGGTGATGAACCACGCCCCGATATCGCGGCCCTGGTAGTTGATCGAGGCGATGCGCCGCAGCGCGCGCAGGAAGGTCTCGGAGGTGAAGTCCTCGGCCAGCGCCCGGTCGTTCACCCGGTAGTAGACGAACCGGAACACCGAGTCGACGTACTGGTCGTAGAGCTTTCCGAACGCTTCGCCGTCTCCCCGCTGGGCCGCCCGTACCAGGCTCCAGGTCGCGGCGTGTTCGCTGTCGACTTCTGAGGTGTCACCGTCGCACGGCAGGGGTATCTTTTCCGGCGCCGGGTCGTTGGAGGAGTCGAAGTCGGGAGAAGCACTTGACGGGCCCGCACGTGTGGTCCCGGGCTGGGAGGTCGACAGCGGGATATTGATCGCCGATTCGACGGCGTCCATGGAGACGCGGGTCAGGTCTCGCACTTCGCGCGAGACCCATAGGACGAGCTGTGCCCAGCCCGGAATGGCCGGGGCAGGGGCACCCGCAGCCGTGCCGGGGATGCTCATCAGCCCAGCTCCGCTCCGTCGTCGGACTAACTCTCGATACCAACTTGCATTCGTAACCTGGACGCTACCTGTACAAACGGCCCAGGACGAGTACCTAATGGTTACTCTCTGTGGTATGCCTGCCGCAATACTGTCCACGCGATGTGACCTGTTGCCTGGCGTGGCATCCTGTCGTACTCGTCAGTAGCTTGTATCGGACCGGGCGGGCACGACCGGTGCTGATGTTTTCAGGAGGTCCGGTGACCGTCGAATCCCGCGCGTCGCAGCCAGCCGAGCCGCGCCCGGCCGACGCTCGTCCCGCCGCGTTCGGTGAGTTGCTCCGGCGGGCGGCGCAGGAGGCTCCCGCCGAGATCGCCGTGATCGACGGCGCGCGCCGCTGGACCTGGTCGGAGCTGCAGCAGACCGTCGCGGACCTCGCGGCCGGGCTGGTGGACGCGGGCTTGCAGCCCGAGGACCGGCTGGCCCTCCAGGAGCCCAGCACCGCCGAGTTCGTCGCCGTCTACCTCGCCGCCCTGCAGGCGGGCCTGGTGGTGGTGCCGGTCAACCCCAGCTACACGGTGCCCGAGCTGGAGCACATCCTGGCCGACTCCGGCGCCCGGATGCTGGTCACGTCCTCGGTCGCCACGGTCGCCGCAGCCGACCGGCTGTACCAGAGCCACCCGCAGCTGAGCCGGATCGTGGTCGCCGCCCGGTCCGGCGCGGACGAGCTGCCCACCATCGCCGAGTTGCTCGCCGCCGGACGGGCCGTGCCGGGCGGGCCGCCCCAGGGCCTGGACCGCGCCGGTGAGCAGCTGGCGGTGTTGCTCTACACCTCGGGCACGTCGGGGCGTCCCAAGGGGGCGATGCTGCCGGTGCGGGCGCTGCTGGGCAACCTCGCCCAGGTGGCCGACCTGCGCCCGGCGCCGATCAGCGCCCGGGATCGGATCTTCCTGCCACTGCCGCTGTTCCACGTGTTCGGGCTCAACGCCGGTCTGGGGCTGGCGCTGTACTTCCGCGCCGGCGTCGTGCTGGCGGCGAGGTTCGATGCGGCCGCCAGCCTGCGGGACCTGCGCGAGGAGCAGATCACGGTGGTGATCGGGGCTCCGGTGGAGTTCGCGATGTGGGCAGGCCAGCCGGACCTGGCCGACAGCTTCGCCGGCGTCCGGTTCGCGCTGTCGGGGTCGGCCCCGCTGTCGGCGGAGCTGGTGGCCCGCTACGAGGCCGTCGGGGTGCCGCTGTTCGAGGGCTACGGCCTGACCGAGGCGGCTCCGGTGATCACGCTGAACCTGACGCCGACCGGTCCGGACAGCTGGGCAGCCCCCAAGCCCGGCTCGGTCGGCCGCCCGCTGCCCGGCGTCGAGGTGCGGCTGGTCGACAGCGACGGCGAGGAGGTCGAGGTGGGCGACCTGGGGTTCCTCGAGGTGCGCGGTGAGAACCTGTTCCTCGGCTACTGGCCGGACGCCTCGGGCGGCCCGGGCGAGGACGGCTGGTTCGCCACCGGCGACCTGGCGGTGGCCGACGACGACGGCGACTACTACCTGGTGGGCCGGCGCACCGACCTGGTGCTGGTCAACGGCTTCAACGTCTACCCCGCCGAGGTCGAGGCGGTGTTCAGCAAGCTGTCCGGGGTGGCCGAGATCGCGGTGCTCGGCGTCACCGAGAGCGAGGCCGGCGAGTCCATCGTCGCCTACGTGGTGCCCGAGCCCGGGACGGTGCTGGACCCGGACCAGCTGCTGGCCGAGGCGGGCCGGTCGCTGGCCCGGTTCAAGCTGCCCAAGCAGATCATCGAGGTGGCCGAGCTGCCGCACACCGTCACCGGCAAGGTGATGAAGTGGCGGTTGCGGGCGGCTGCCGGCGGAGGCTGAGCCGTGGCCGCGCACGAGCGCCGGGTCACCCTGATCACCCGGGACGGCTGCCACCTGTGCGCCGACGCCGAGCGGCAGCTCGCGGCGCTGTCGGAGGAGCTCGGATTCGAGTTGCTGCTGCTGGACGTCGACGCCGACCGGGCCCGGGCCAACGAGTACTCCGAGCGGGTGCCGGTGATCCTGATCGACGGCGCCGAGCACGGATACTGGCGTCTGGAAGAAGCGCGGTTCAGGGCTGCTCTGCAACGCTGAACAGATGACTCACAACCCCCCATTACCACACCCGTCAGCGATTTTGTGAATGCCTTCACAAGGGCGTACGGTTCCTTGCTGTCTACCCCATTACCACACCGGTCAGCCTTCAGTGCGGGGGGCTACGGCGCCTGCCGTGACCGGCGTTTCGAGGAGCACATGATCGCGCAGCCAGACCCGCTGAACGCGGTCGGCGAGGACGCTGACCAGCGGTCGGTGACGGCTACCGACCAGCGGGCGATACCGGAGGCCACCGTAGCCCGGCTGGCCACCTACCTGCGCGCGCTCATCGGCATGGGTGAGCTCGGCGTGGCCACCGTCTCCTCCGAATCGCTGGCCGCCGCGGCCGGGGTGAACTCCGCCAAGCTGCGCAAGGACCTGTCCTACCTGGGCTCCTACGGCGTGCGCGGCGTCGGCTACGACGTCTCGGTGCTGACCGAGCAGATCCACAAGACCCTCGGCCTGCACCAGAACCGGGCCGTCGCGCTGATCGGCCTGGGGCACCTGGGCCAGGCGCTGGCCGGGTACGCCGGCTTCGCCTCCCGCGGCTTCCGGATCGCGGCGCTGATCGATGCCCATCCCGCGCTGGTGGGCACCCGGCTGCGTGGGCTGACGGTGCAGCACGTGGACCAGCTGGACGAGGTCGTCAAGCGCGAGAACATCGCGATCGCCGTGGTGGCGGTGCCGGCCTCTGCCGCGCAGGACGTCTGCGACCGGCTGGTGGCCGCCGGAGTGACCTCGATCCTCAACTTCGCCCCGACGGTGCTCACCGTCCCGCCGCATGTCGACGTGCGCAAGGTCGACCTGGCCGCCGAGCTGCAGATCCTGTCCTTCCACGACAACCGCAAGGCCGGACGGGCGGACTGCCTGCCGCTGAGCGCGCAGCAGGTTGGTGGGCAGCCGCTCAGCGCGGAGTCCCTGCGGGCCAAGCCGATCCGCAAGGTGGCGGTGGTTCCGTGACGCTGCTCGTGGTCGGCCTCTCCCATCACTCCGCACCGGTGCGAGTGCTCGAGCGCGCCAGCATCCCGCCGGACGGGCTGGCCAAGGTCCTGGACGAGCTGCACCGCAGCGAAGCCATCTCCGAGGTCCTGGTGCTCTCGACCTGCAACCGGATCGAGATCTACGCCGACGTGGCCCGGTTCCACCCGGCCGTGGTCGACATCTCCACCACCCTGGCCCGGATCGCCGGCATGGGGGTGACCGAGCTCGGCGACCACCTCTATGTCCACTTCGACGAGGCAGCCGCCGACCACCTGCTGCAGGTGGCGGCCGGGCTGGACTCGATGGTGGTCGGCGAGTCCCAGATCCTCGGCCAGCTCCGCAACGCCTACGCCTTCGGCAGCCAGGCCGGGACGGTCGGCAAGGTGCTGCACGAGGCGAGCCAGACCGCGCTGCGGGTCGGCAAGCGGGTGCACGCCGAGACCGGCATCGACCGGGCCGGCGCGTCCGTGGTCTCGGTGGCGCTGCAGCAGGCCGCCGACGCGCTGGGCGGAACCGAGCAGCTGATCGGCAAGCGGGTGGTGATCCTGGGCGCGGGCTCGATGGGCGCGCTGGCCGGCGCGACCCTGCAGCGGCTGGCCGGCGGCGCCCAGCTGGACGCGGTGGTGATCAACCGCAGCCCGGATCGTGCGGACCGGCTGGCCGCCAGCCTCGGTGGCCGGGTCAGTTCCATGGAGCTCCTCGCCGACGAGATCGTCGGCGCCGACGTGCTGGTCTCCTGCACCGGCGCCACCGGGCTGGTGGTCGAGGCTCCGGACGTGCGTCCCCGGGCCGGCCGGCCGCTGGTGGTGCTGGATCTCGCGCTGCCCCGGGACGTCGACCCGGCGGTCTCGCTGATGAGCGATGTCCACTACGTCGATCTCGACGTGCTGCGCGGGTCCGGAGCGATGGTCAGCGACGCCGAGGTGGCCGCCGCGACGGCGATCGTGGCCGCTGAGCTGCGCACCTACCTGACCAGCCAGCAGATGCGCGCGGTCGCGCCGACCGTCACCGCGCTGCGGGCCCGGGCCGCCCAGGTGGTGGAGAGCGAGCTGCTACGGCTGGACAGCCGGCTGCCTGGCCTGGACCCTGCGGTCCGCGACGAGCTCGCCAGCGTGGTACGGCGGGCGGTGGACAAGGTGCTGCACGCTCCGACCGTCCGGGTGAAGGAGCTGGCCGCCACCCCGGAGGGCAACTCCTACGCCGCCGCGCTGCGGGAGCTGTTCGACCTCGACCCCGCCCGGCCCGGTTCGGTGACCGCGGTCCGGCGGACAGAGCCGCTGGACGCCGAGGTGGCTCCGGAGGGCAGCGCCGTGCTGCCGGACGGCACGGTGCTGCCGGATGGCGCTGTGCTGCGTGATGGTGCTGTGCTGCCTGACGCTGGCGTGCTGCCCGACGCCGGCGTGCTGCCCGGCGACGGCTCCGGGTCGGTGAGCGGCCGATGATGACCACGCGCACCATCCGGGTTGGCACCCGCGCCAGCCTGCTGGCCCGTACCCAGACCCAGCTGGTGGTCGACGCCTTCGCCGGCAGCAATCCGGACGTGCCGGTGGAGACGATCCTGGTCTCGACCGAGGGCGACCGGTCGACCCAGCCGCTGGAGCAGATCGGCGGCACCGGGGTGTTCGTCTCCGCGCTGCGCGAGGCGCTGCTGGCCGGTGAGATCGACGTGGCCGTGCACTCGTTCAAGGACCTGCCGACCGCTCCGGCGCCGGGCATCGTGGTCGCTGCGGTGCCGTCGCGGGAGGACCCGCGGGACGCGCTGTGTGCCCGGGACGGGCTGACCCTGCTGGAGCTGCCCACCGGCGCCCGGATCGGCACCGGCTCGCCCCGCCGCACCGCCCAGCTGCGCGCGCTGGACCTGGGCCTGGAGATCGTGCCGATCCGCGGCAACGTCGACACCCGGCTGGCCAAGGTCGGCGATCAGCTCGATGCCGTGGTGCTCGCGGTGGCGGGCCTGCACCGGCTCGGCCGGACCGAGGCCATCACCGAGCTGCTCGACCCGATCCAGGTGCTGCCGGCCGCCGCGCAGGGGGCGCTCGCGATCGAGTGCCGGGAGTCCGACTCCGACGCCCGGTCGCTGCTGGCGCCGCTGGATGACCACGCGACCAGGGCGGCCGTCGCCGCCGAACGGTCGCTGCTCACTGCCCTGGAGGCAGGTTGCACCGCCCCGGTGGGGGCACTCGCCGAAGTCACCGAGGGTGATGACGGCGTGCTCGAAGTTTTCCTTCGTGGCTCGGTCACGGCGATCGACGGCAGCGATGCCGTCCGGTTGTCGGCGTCCGGTCCACTCAACAATGCCGAGGAGATCGGGCAGCGGCTGGCCGCTGAGCTGATCGATCTCGGCGCGAACATCATGATGGGGAGCTCGAAATGACCCGAGCGCGTAAGTCCGTCGGCAGGGTGTCCTTCGTGGGCACCGGCCCGGGCGACGCTGGATTGCTCACCGTGCGCGCCGCCGAGGTGCTGGCATCGGCCGACGTGGCCTTTGTCGACGCGTCGGTCTCCGACGCGGTGCGGGCGCTTATCCGCTGCGAGATCCGTCCGGCGGACCCGATACCCGCCGAAGCCGCCAAGGCGTTGCTGGCCGAGGCGCGTACCGGCGTGGCGGTGGCGCGGGTGGTGTGCGGTGACCCTTTCGGCTCTGACGCGGTCACCCGCGAGGTGCTGGCCGTCGGCAAGACCGTGGTGCCCTTCGAGATCGTGCCGGCGCTGTCGATGGCGACCGCTGCCACCAGCTACGCGGGCGTCCCGTGCGGGCCGGTGCACACCGAGGTCGACCTGCGGCAGGGCCAGCCGGTCGACTTCGAGGCGCTGGCCGCGACGCCGGGCACCCTGGTGCTGACGCTGGACGCGGTCGAGGTCGGTTCGGTGGCCGAGCAACTGGTCGCCTCGGGGCTCAAGCCCGACAGCCCGATGGCGGTCACGTCCGCGGGCACCACGACCGCGCAGGTGACCGTGGGCGGGACGCTGGCCGAGGCTGAGCTGTCCGCCGCGGGCATGCAGGGACCGGTGGTGCTGAGCATCGGCAAGGCGGTGGCCGGGCGGGACAAGCTGGCCTGGTGGGAGTCGCGGGCGCTGTTCGGCTGGAAGATCCTGGTGCCGCGCACCAAGGAGCAGGCCGGCGCGATGAGCGACCGGCTGCGCGACTTCGGGGCGGTGCCGATCGAGGTGCCGACCATCGCCGTCGAGCCGCCGCGCACGCCGACCCAGATGGAGCGCGCGATCAAGGGCCTGGTCACCGGCCGGTACGAGTGGATCGTGTTCACCTCGACCAATGCCGTGAAGGCGGTCCGGGAGAAGTTCGAGGAGTTCGGCCTGGACGCCCGGGCGTTCGCCGGGGTGAAGATCGCCTGTGTCGGCGAGCAGACCGCCGAGGCGGTGCGGGCGTTCGGCATCCGGCCGGAGCTGGTGCCGTCCGGCGAGCAGTCCTCGGAAGGGTTGCTGGCCGACTTCCCGCCGTATGACGACGTGCTCGACCCGATCGACCGGGTGCTGCTGCCGCGGGCCGACATCGCCACCGAGACCCTGGCCGAGGGGCTGCGCGAGCGCGGCTGGGAGATCGACGACGTGACCGCGTACCGGACGGTGCGGGCGGCGCCGCCGGCGGCCGAGATCCGGGACGCGATCAAGTCCGGTGGGTTCCAGGCGGTGTGCTTCACCTCGTCCTCGACGGTGCGCAACCTGGTCGGGATCGCGGGCAAGCCGCACAACCGGACGGTGGTGGCCTGCATCGGTCCGCAGACGGCGGCGACGGCGCGCGAGTTCGGGCTGCGGGTGGATGTGCAGCCGGAGACGGCGAACGTGACGTCGCTGATCGAGGCGCTGGCCGAGTTCGCGGTCAAGCGGGCCGAGGAGGAGCGGGAGAAGGCGGCCAGCGCGCCGGCCCGCCGGACGCGCTCCACGTCGCGGACGCGCACCGTCCGCTAGCTCTGGTAGTTCGCTGTACGAGTAGCTCTGGTAGTTCGCTGTACGAGCGGGCGCCGGTTCGCAGGCCTTCGGGTGCTGCGGCCGGCGCCCGTTTCGCTTGCCGTGGTGTTGTGCCCGGGCACTAGCGTGAGTCGGACGGGCCTCCGGTAGTCGAGGCGCCAACGGGGGTGGGTGGAGCTATGCCGGTGCTGGACACGTTCGCCGTCAAGGACCAGGTCGCCGTGGTCACCGGCGGCAATCGTGGCCTGGGCCGTGCGTTCGCGCACGCGCTCGGTGAGGCAGGGGCTTCGATAGCGATCGTCGCCCGGAACGAGGCGGCGAGCGCTGCCGTCCTGTCGGAGCTGGCCGCGAAGGGGATCCGCGCGCTGGCGTTCTCGGCCGATGTGTCCGATCGGGCCGCGGTGGCGAGCGCCGCGGAGCAGATCACGGCGGAGTTCGGCCGCGTGGACATCCTGGTCAACAACGCGGGGACGTGCGTCCACCGCCCTGCCCTGGAGGTGACGGAACAGGAATGGCGCTCAGTCATCGACGTGAACCTGACCGGCGTCTGGAATGGTTGCCAGGTCTTCGGGGCACTGATGGTGCAGGCGGGTGCGGGAGCCATCGTGAACGTCGGGTCGATGTCCGGCCAGATCGTGAACCGTCCGCAGTGGCAGCCGGGGTACAACGCGTCCAAGGCCGGGGTGCATCACCTCACCAAGTCGCTCGCGGCCGAGTGGGCCGTCCACGGCGTCCGGGTCAATGCGGTCGCGCCCGGTTATGTCCGGACCGAGATGACACCGCTCGATCGGCCGGAGTTCGCACAGCATTGGATCGGGGACACACCTCAGCAGCGTGCTGCCGAGCCGGAGGAGATTGCTCCGGCGGTGGTCTTCCTCGCCAGCCCCGCGTCCTCGTTCATGACCGGCACGGTGCTCGTGATCGATGGCGGTTACACCGTCTTCTAGTCCACGCTGGTTCGGCTGCGGCTGTTATCGCGCGCCTGCGAGGTACGTGACCTGCCAGAGCCCTGATGACGATGTCGTACACAACTTCCACCGCAGGCCCGGGTGGGCAGGTTCCTCGTGGAAGACCGTGCCGGTGCGATTCACCTCGGACTGAGCCGTGCTGTCCACGGGGACGATCGAGCAGTGGTCGGCTGGCGCGGTGACCGGCCCGATGGGCGTCGCTGTTGCGGGATGGATGGTGAGCCGGCCGCCCAGGTACCAGTGGCGCTGGGCGGCGGCCTTGCTGATGCCGGTGGCGAGGTCGTTGCACAGTCCGCACGACGGGCCGGTGTAGTGCTTCAGGTAGGAGGCATTGGTGGTGGCGTAGGCCCAGTCGAGGGTGCGCATGTAGAACTCGGCGAAGGCGTTGGCGCCGGCCTGGGTGCGGGCTTTCGCAGCCGCGGGGTAGAGCGGGGGCTTCTCGCCGGGCTTGACGTTGTGGCCGGTCAGGGGCACGTCTGCTGGGTAGGGCTGGGCGCTGGGCGTCGGGCTGGCAGCAGCTGCGCTGGTGCTTGCCGTGGCGCTCGTGCTGGGCACGGTGCTTGCAGCGGGCGCCGTCGTGGTGTTCGGGCCCGCCTGACTGGTGCAGCCGCTGGCGAGCAGGATCAGCCCACCGGCCAGCGACCATCCGGCCCGTCGCGCCCACCTGCCCACACCGGCCATGATGCCCTGCATCTTGGAGCCAGCAACCAGCAGCCGACCTGTGGAGAACAGCCAGCACTTACCCACAGGACTTGTTTCGTCCTTCGATCCACTGCCTGGGCGTTCAGCGGGGTGGGGTGAGGGTGCTGCGGGATTGTTTGACGGTGAGGGTGGTTCGGGATGGCTGGGTGGCGGTGACGTCGCCGGGGATGTCGGTCCAGGCGCCGGTGGCGATGCGGAATTGGGCGTGCCAGTAGACGCGGGCGGTGACGGTGACGGTGCCGCGGGTGGTGTAGTTGTGGCCGAACCGGTCGGCGCAGGGCCCGCAGTCGTGGGCGGGGTGGTAGGCGGCGCCGGGGGTGGTGAGGGTGTCGGCTGTGCCGTCGCCGAAATCGAACTCGGCCCGGTCGTAGGTGATCCGCAGATCGACGGGGAAGCCGATGAGTGTGGCTCGCCCGAGGCGCACCTGGGTGGGTGTGTTGACCCAGAACAGGGTGCGCAGGTTGATCAGGGCGGTGCCGGTGCTGGGGGAGACGCCGAGCGCGGGTGGGCGCAGCAGCCGGATCACCTCATCGCGCAGGGCGGCGGTCGAGGGCATCGGGGCGGCGGCGCCGGCGCACCAGGCGGCGATCGGGACGGCGGTGTTGTCCAGGGAGATCACGGTGATGAACTGGTGCGGGTTGGGCGTGCCGGGCACCGGCGGGCAGGGGAAGCCGGTCGGGCCACATGCTGGGTTCCAGTGGGTGTGGTCGTCGGTGGCCGTGGCGTAGCCGCAGTCGATCACCAACACCGGCGACCCGCCGCTGCCACCCGGCAGATCCGTCGGCGTTACCCCACAAGCCCCCGACACACCGACAGCTCCGGACCAGACCCGCCATACCAAGATGTGTCAACACTGCTACCGCATCCCGGACCTGCTGCACTCACCGCCGGCGCGTAAATCAGTGCGAGAGCGGCGGCCAGGATGGTTAGCACAAGACCACAGTTCATCGGCCGACCCAAACGGTTGGGCGTCATGTGGATCGTGCCCAGTAGGTGATCCGCCATTCGGTCTTAGCCCAGTCAGCGCATAGCTTGAACGCGACGCCGGAGTGGGCTGCCTCGCCGTTGAATACCTTGCCAGTCCGATCCACCACGCTTTGGGCAGTGCCACTGATACGTACCTTCGAGCAATAAGCAGCAGGTGCCGTAACAGGCCCTCGCGGCGTGGAAGATACTGAATCGATCGATAGCCGACCGCCGAGGTACCAGTGGTTAGCTTCGGCAGTCCTCTGAATTCCTGTTGCTAGTCCACTACAGAGCCCGCAGCTGGCCGCGTAGTAATGCCGCATATAGGAAGGATTGGTAGTGGCGTAAGCCCAATCCCATGTGCGCATGTAGAACTCGGCGAAGGCGTTCGCCCCCGCCTGGGTCTTGGCCCGGGCAGCCGCCGGATACAGCGGTGGCTTCTCGCCGGGTTTGACGTTGTGGCCGGTTAGTGGCACGTCCGCCGGGTACGGCCGGGCGCTGGGTGTCGGGCTCGCCGACGCCGCACTGGTGCTGGTCGCGGCGCTGGTCGACGGTGGCGAGGACGCCGGGGTCACCGTCGACGCGTTCGGCCCGGCCTCGCCGGTGCAGCCGCTGACCAGCACAGCACCGGCCACCGCCAACCCGGCCAACCACGCACGCCTACCCATACCGGCCATGATGCCCGATTGGATCTTGAACCTCGCAACCGGCCGCCAACCTGTGGATAACCCCGGCTAGACCGTGCCGGTCAGCCGCAGCACAGCCACGATGAGGGTGCGGGCAACCTGCACCGTCTCGGTCAGCGACACCCGCTCGTGCGCGCTGTGCGCAACGGCCGGCTCGCCCGGCCCGTAGTGCAGGGTAGGGATCCCGGCCCCCGCGTACAGCCGCAGGTCGCTGCCGTACGGAGCGCCGCGCTCGGCCACCTGCCCGCCCACCGTGTCGGCATGCGCGCCGGCCACCACCGAGCGCAGCGGGTCACCGGCCGCCAACCGCCAGCTGGCGAACTGGCCGCCGCTCCACCGCACCGAGGCCGGATGCGCGCGCAGCCACGGATCGGCGTCGCACACCTCGGCCACCCGCTGCTCGAACGCGGCGCGAGCCGCCAAGGGGTCCTCGTCCAGCAGCACCCCGTACCGGCCGTGCGCGACCAGCAGATCCGGCACCGTGCTCGGCCAGTCGCCCGCCGAGACCTGCCCGATCGACAGCGGCGCCGGGATCTCGTACCCGGCCAGCAGCGGGTCCCGCTCGGTGTTGCGTTCGGCCTCCAGCGCCCGCAATCCGGCGAACAGCGGCAGGAACTTCTCGATGGCGCTGACCCCCGCCGTGCGGATGCTGCCGTGCGCCGCCACGCCGGGCACGCTCAACTCGAAGGTCAGCGCGCCGCAGTTGGCGGTGATCAGGTCGAGCGCGGTGGGCTCCGGAATCAGGCAGGCATCTCCGCGATGCCCCCGGCGCAGGGTGGCGAACGCTCCCAGCCCGCCGTCCTCCTCGCTGGCCACCAGATGCAGCGCCAGCCGGCCCGCAAGCGACACCCCACTGGCCCGGATCGCCGCCAGCGCGGCCAGGTTGGCCGCCACCCCGGCCTTCATGTCGCACGCCCCGCGTGCGTGCACCAGGTCGCCGTCCACCTGCGGGGTGAACGGATCGCCGGCCCAGGCGGCGGGATCCCCGGGCGGCACCACGTCCACATGGCCCTGCAGGATGACCGTGGGGCCGTCCCGCTGCTCGGTGCTGGCCACCAGCCCCCAGATCTCGTCCCGCTCGGCCTCGGTGCCCGGGAAGTCCGGGTCGGCGCGCAGTTCGGCCAGCTCCGGCTGCCACAGGTCGACCTCCAGATCCAGCCGCTCGGCCTGCCCGGCGAGCGCGTGCAGCAGCTCGGTCTCGGCCGCGCTGCCGGTGATGGACGGCGCCGCGAGCAGCTCGAGCAGGCCGCGGTGCAGCGCCGGCTCGTCCAGGGCGTCCAACGCGCGCCGCTCGGTGTCGCTCAGCATCCCGGCATCATGCCCTCACCAAGCTGTCACCAGCACTACTGGCGGGTACGTTTGACGCGTGACCGAACTGCCTGCCCTGCCGTCCTTCCCGGTGTCGCGCCCCCGCCGGCTGCGCCGTACCGCCGCGCTGCGCCGGATGACCGGTGAGATCTCGGTACGCCCGAACGACCTGGTCCTGCCGATGTTCGTCGCCGAGGGGGCCTCCGAGCCCCGTCCGGTCAGCTCGATGCCCGGGGTCGTCCAACACTCCCTGGACTCGCTGGCCAAGGCGGCGATCGGCGCGGTGGAGGCCGGCGTCGGCGGGCTGATGCTGTACGGCATCCCCACGCACAAGGATCCCAGCGGCTCGGGCGCGGACGACCCGGACGGCATCCTCAACCTGGCCCTGGCCCGGCTGAAGTTCGAGCTGGGCGACGCGACCGTCCTGATGGGCGACCTGTGCCTGGACGAGTTCACCGACCACGGCCACTGCGGGGTGCTGTCCACCGACGGCTCGGTCGACAACGACGCCACCCTGCAGCGCTACGCCTTGATGGCGCTCGCCCAGGCCGAGGCCGGCGCGGACCTGCTCGGCACCAGCGGCATGATGGACGGCCAGGTCGGCGCGGTCCGGCGTGCCCTGGACGGGGTCGGCCGGCCCGACGTGGGGGTGCTGGCCTACGCGCCCAAGTACGCCTCCTCGTTCTACGGCCCCTTCCGAGAGGCGGTGGACTCCTCGCTGACCGGTGACCGGCTGGCCTACCAGCAGGACCCGGCCCGCGGTGTCCGGGAGGCCCTGGCCGAGGCCGCGCTGGACGTCGCCGAGGGCGCCGACCTGGTGATGGTCAAGCCCGCGCTGCCCTACCTCGACATCCTGGCGGCCGTCGCGGCGGCCTCGCCGGTTCCGGTCGCGGCCTACCAGGTGTCCGGCGAGTACGCGATGGTCGAGGCTGCCGCCGAGCGGGGCTGGATCGACCGCGAGCGGGTGATGCTCGAGACGCTGCTGTCGATCCGCCGGGCGGGCGCGGCCATGATCCTGACCTACTGGGCCCACGAGGCAGCTACCCTGCTGCGATGAGGACCGGCGCGGCGCCGAGTGGGCGTGGCGCCGGGCGGCATACCCGCTACCGCGGCGCTGTCCTGCTGACCGGGCTGATCCTCCTCGGCTGGCTCTGGGATCTCGCGCTGGGCGGCGGCCGGGCGCACGCGGCCGCCTGGCTGGGCGCGCTGATCGTGGTCGGCGGCATCGGCCTGCTCGCCGCCCGCGGCGCCGCCGACCCCGAACCGGCTCCTGAGACCCCGACGGCTGAACCGCCTGCCCAGCAGACGGCCGAACCGCCTGCCCAGCAGACGGCCGAACCGCCTGCCCGGCAGCTCGTCATCGAACCGCCTGCCCAGCAGCTCGTCATCGAACCGGCCACCCCGGCGGACCTGCCGGAGCTGATCAAGGTGGAGGTCGCCGCCGACGTGCTCTTCGAGGTCGCCGGCTACGGCAGCACCCCCGGCCCGGCCGGCCTGGGCGAGCTGGCCTCGGCCCGGCTGCTCCTGGTGGCCCGGTCCCGGCCCGGCGACCTCCCGGTCGGCTATGTGCGGGTGGAGCTCGTCGACGGCCAGCCGCACATCGAGGGCCTGTCGGTGCGGCCGAAGCAGATGCGCCACGGCATCGGAACCGCCCTGGTCGACGCGGCCTGCCAGTGGGCCGCCGAGCAGGGATACCACCAGATCACCCTGTGCACCTTCGGCGACGTGCCCTGGAACGGGCCCTTCTACGTCCGGCTGGGCTTCACCGAGATTCCCGCCCCCAGCCCAGCGCTCCGGGCGCTGCGGCAACGCGAGGCGCAGCTGGGCCTGGACGGGATGGGTCGCCGGTGCGTGATGCGCCGCCCGCTCGGCCGGTAACCAGCCCAGCTACCCAGCAACCACGCACTTGCCTATCAGGTGAGTAGGAAAGACGGTCCCGCGCCGTATGCTGGTGCCTCACCGTTTCGAGGAGCTCCCGCCATGCTGGTCCGTTCTGCCGCTGCCGTGTCGCTGTCCCTGGCCCTGCTCGGCGCAGCCGGTTGCTCTCCGACCGACACCAAGACCGACACCCCGGCCGCCAGCTCCGCGGCCAGCGCCGCACCCAACGAGTGCGACAAGTCCAAGCTGAGTCTGCTCAAGCCCGGCACCTTCACCGTGGCCACCGACAACCCGGCCTACGAGCCCTGGTTCTCCGACAACGACCCCAGCAACGGCAAGGGGTACGAGTCGGCGGTCGCCTACGCGGTCGCCAAGGAGCTGGGCTTCCAGCCGTCCGAGGTCAAGTGGGTCACCGCCTCGTTCAACAGCGTGGTGACGCCGGGCCGCAAGAACTTCGACGTCGACATCAACCAGGTGTCGATCAGCGACGAGCGCAAGAAGGCCGTCGACTTCTCCACCGGCTACTACGACGTCGCGCAGTCGGTGGTCACCTACCAGGGCAGCAAGATCGCCAACGCCAGCTCGCTCGCCGACCTCAAGGGCGCCAAGCTCGGCGCGCAGGTGGGCACCACCAGCTACACCACCATCACCGACACCATCAAGCCGTCCCAGAAGCCGGCGGTCTACGACACCAACGACCTCGCCGTGCAGGCCCTGAAGAACAAGCAGATCGACGGGATCGTGGTGGACCTGCCGACCGGCTTCTACATGAGCGCCGCCCAGCTCGACAACGGCAAGATCGTCGGACAGATCTCCTCCGGCAGCTCGCCGGAGCAGTTCGGCTTCGTACTGACCAAGGGCTCCAAGCTCACCTCGTGCGTCTCCAAGGCAGTCGACGCATTGCGCGGCGAGGGAGCGCTGACCCGGCTGCAACAGCAGTGGCTGGCCACCGCCGGTGGCGCTCCTGAGCTGAAGTGATGGCGCCGGCGCCGCAGCCGATCGCGCCCGCCGGCTCTTCCAGCTGGCAGCCCTCAGCACTGCAGCGCCAGCGGCTGGCCTACCGGCGGGGCCGGACGATCCGGTCCGGCATCACCGCCGCGCTGAGCACCGTGGTGCTGCTCGCCCTGGTGGTCGGCGGCGTCACCTCCTCACCCGGCTGGCCCCGGGTCCAGGAGACCTTCTTCAGCTGGGAGAAGGCGAAGGAGTCCTTTCCCGCCGTCGCCGCCGGCCTGTGGCTGAACCTGCGGGTGATGCTGATCTGCGCGGTGGTCGTGGTGCTGCTCGGCCTGTTGCTGGCCATCCTGCGCACCCTGCGCGGGCCGGTGTTCTTCCCGCTGCGCATGTTCGCCGCCGCCTATACCGACCTGTTCCGCGGCCTGCCGCTGATCCTGGTGCTGCTGCTGCTCGGGTTCGGGGTGCCCGCGCTGAGCCTGGGTGGGGTCTCGTTCCAGCCCGTGGTGATCTACGGCGGCGCGGCGCTCGTCCTGACCTATTCGGCCTACGTCGCCGAGGTGTTCCGCGCCGGGATCGAATCGGTGCACCCGTCCCAGCGCGCGGCGGCCCGCTCGCTCGGGCTGAGCAACGCCCAGTCGCTGCGCCACGTGGTGCTGCCGCAGGCGGTCCGCCGGGTGCTGCCGCCGCTGCTGAACGACTTCGTGTCGCTGCAGAAGGACTCCGGCCTGATCTCCATCCTCGGCGTCATCGACGCGATCCGGGCCGCCCAGATCTCGACGGCACGCGACTTCAACTACACCCCCTACATCGTGGCCGGCTTCCTGTTCGTCTGCCTGACCATCCCGCTCACCCGGTTGACCGACTGGGTCGCGCGGCGGCAGGGCTGGTACGGCGTCGCCGGTGGCGCCGTATGAGGTGGCGATCCCGTCCCGAGCAGCCGGTGATATCCACGACCGGGCAGGCCGCCGGCCTGTTGTCGATCCGCAACCTGCGCAAGTCCTTCGGGACGAACCTGGTGCTCGACGACGTCAGCCTGGACGTCCAGCAAGGCGAGTGCGTGGTCCTGATCGGCGCGTCCGGCTCGGGCAAGTCCACCCTGCTGCGCTGCGTCAACCTGCTCGAGGTGGTGGACGACGGCGTCATCGAGCTGGCCGGCGCCGACATCACCGATCCGCGGGTGAACGCCGACCAGGTGCGCTCGCGGGTCGGCATCGTGTTCCAGGCGTTCAACCTGTTCCCGCACCTGACGGTGCTGCAGAACGTCACCCTCTCCCCGATCAAGGTGCACGGCCTGCCGCGCGCCGAGGCCGAGACGCGGGCCCGGGCGATGCTGGAGCGGGTGGGGCTGTCGGACAAGGCGACGGCCAAGCCGGACGAGCTGTCCGGTGGCCAGCAGCAACGAGTGGCGATCGCCCGGGCGCTGGTGAACTCGCCGGTCCTGATGCTGCTGGACGAGGTGACCTCGGCGCTGGACCCCGAGCTGGTCGGCGAGGTGCTGAGCCTGCTGCGCGAGCTCAAGGATGAGGGCATGACGATGCTGATCGCCACCCACGAGATGGGCTTCGCCAAGCAGGTCGCCGACACGGTGTGCTTCCTCGACGGCGGCCGGCTGCTGGAGGTCGGCCCGCCGAGCCAGGTGCTGGAAGATCCGGAGCAACCGCGCACCCGGCAGTTCCTGGCCCGGATCATCGAGGCCGGCCGGCTGTGACGAGGCCCGGCCGGCTGTGACGCAGCCCGGCCCGCTGTGACGCAGCCCGGCCCGCTGTGACGCAGCCCGGCCGGCTGTGACGCAGCCCGGCCCGCTGTGACGAGCCGGGGTCGAGGCAGCTGCCACAAAGCTGGAAGAATGGGCGGGTGAGCGACGCACCCATCTCAGCCGAGCTGTTCGCCCGGGCCCAGAAGGTCATCCCCGGTGGGGTCAACTCCCCGGTCCGGGCCTTCCGCGCGGTCGGCGGCACCCCTCGATTCATGGTCAGCGGCCAGGGCGCGTACCTGACCGACGCCGACGGCCGGACCTACGTCGACCTGGTCGCCTCCTGGGGGCCGATGATCCTGGGCCATGCGCACCCGGCGGTGGTCGAGGCGGTCCGCCAGGCGGCCACCCGCGGGCTGTCGTTCGGCACGCCGACCATCGGCGAGGTGGAGCTGGCCGAGGAGCTGATCGCCCGGGTGGCGCCGGTGCAGGAGGTGCGGCTGGTCAACTCCGGCACCGAGGCCACCATGTCGGCGATCCGGCTCGCCCGCGGCGCCACCGGCCGCGGCAAGGTGATCAAGTTCGCCGGCTGCTACCACGGCCACGTCGACTCGCTGCTGGCCAGCGCCGGCTCCGGAGTGGTCACCCTGGGGCTGCCCGACACCCCAGGCGTCACCGGCGCCCAGGCCAGCGAGACCATCGTGCTGCCCTACAACGACGTCGCCGCCCTCGAAGCGGCCTTCGAGCTGAACGGGCCGCAGATCGCGTGCGTCATCACCGAGGCCGCGGCCGGCAACATGGGGGCGGTGGCGCCGCTGCCCGGCTTCAACCAGGCGCTGCGCGAGATCACCGCCAGGCATGGCGCGCTGCTGGTGATGGACGAGGTGATGACCGGCTTCCGGGTCAGCCGGTCCGGCTGGTACGGCCTCGATCCGGTCGAGGCGGACCTGTTCACCTTCGGCAAGGTGATGTCCGGTGGCCTGCCCGCCGCTGCCTTCGGCGGCCGGGGCGAGCTGATGTCGTTCCTGGCGCCGGCCGGGCCGGTCTACCAGGCAGGCACCCTGTCGGGCAATCCGGTGGCGGTCGCGGCGGGGCTGGCCACCCTGCGCAATGCCGACGCCGAGGTCTACGCCCGGCTGGACGCCACCGCCTTCACGGTCGGCCGGCTGGCATCCGAAGCCCTGACCGCCGAGGGCGTCGCGCACCAGCTGCAGTACGCCGGCAACCTGTTCTCGATCTTCTTCGGCGAGTCCCCGGTCACCAACTTCGTCCAGGCGCAGGCCAGCGAGACCTTCCGGTACGGCCCGTTCTTCCACGCCATGCTCGATGCCGGGGTGTACCTGCCACCGAGCGCGTTCGAAGCCTGGTTCGTCACCGCCGCCCACGACGACACCGCGATCGCGCGGATCGCCGACGCGCTGCCCGCCGCTGCCCGGGCCGCCGCAGCGGCGGCACCGAAGTGACCCGGACGACAGTTCACCTGCTGCGCCACGGCGAGGTGTTCAACCCGCACAAGGTGCTCTACGGGCGGCTGCCCGGTTTCCGGCTGTCCGAGGCCGGTGAGGCGATGGCCGAGCAGGCCGCCGGCCACCTCGCCGGCCGGGACGTGACGTACCTGGCCTCCTCACCGCTGGAGCGCGCGCAGCAGACCGCCAAGCCGATCGCTGCCGAGTTCGGCCTGGACGTGGTGGTCGACGAGGACCTGATCGAGGCCGCCAACGCCTTCGAGGGCAAGCGGGTCGCA
Source organism: Jatrophihabitans sp. (assembly GCF_036388195.1). Classification (GTDB taxonomy): domain Bacteria; phylum Actinomycetota; class Actinomycetes; order Mycobacteriales; family Jatrophihabitantaceae; genus Jatrophihabitans_A. Next base: position 33,115 of record NZ_DASVSG010000110.1, read on the forward strand.
GGACGCGGCGGAGTGCTGAAGCACCCGAACAACTGGTCGAAGTTCCGCAACCCGGCCCGGCCGTCCTGGGGGGAGCCGTACTCCCAGATCCTGCAGCGGATGCTCGCCGCCGCGCAGCGCGCCCGCAAGCAGGCCGAGGGCCACGAGGCGGTCTGCGTCTCCCACCAGCTGCCGATCGTCTGCCTGCGCCGCTACGCCGAGGGCAAGCGGCTCTTGCACGACCCGCGCCGGCGGCAGTGCTCGCTGGCCTCGCTCACCTCGCTGATCTTCGAGGACGAGCGGATCGTCGCGGTGGCCTACGCCGAGCCGGCTGGCGCCACCCCGAACCGGATGGAGCAGCAGCCACCCGGCGCCTGACGCAAAACCCCCTCGCGGGCGCCGGTGCCGGGAAATGTGTGCCGATTCCTGTGCCGCGGCACAGCCGGTGCTCAGGGAAACGGGGCAGTGCTGCTGTGCCGTTGCGCACGCTTCACACTGTGGGGGTGAACCCGTTGCACACTGGGATGGCTATGACATCTCGTACCGCCGTGCTGGCCACGGCGCTGTCGGCTGTCCTCGGGCTGTCGGCGTGCAGTGGCGGCACCAATGCCGTCGACCAGAACGCGGGAAACCAGTTCCGCTACGTCCAGGCCAACAAGAAGGGCTCGGTCATCGAGGCGGCCCGGCGCAAGCAGGCCGGGCCGGGGAGGGGCACCCTGCTGACCGGCGGGGAATACCGGCTCAGCGACGACCGGGGCAAGGTCGTGGTGCTGAACTACTTCGCGTCCTGGTGCCCGCCGTGCCAGACCGAGACGCCGCAGTTCGACTCGATCTACCGCGAGCGCAAG
>NZ_DASVSG010000111.1:0-4659 GCF_036388195.1 Jatrophihabitans sp.
CAAAGCATTAGCGTGGGACACGAAGACCTCCGGGTAGAGGAGCGGTTCCTAGACAGCTCCACACCTCACTCGGAGGTCTTCCTCATGTCACGACGCCATGCCGAACAGCGTCACCAACGTCTGTGGTCAATACAGCTAGCTGGGCAGGCTAGCTGGCCACCTGAGCGCCGTTGCTCCAGGCGTCCAGGTACGGCTCCCAGCTGGGATCGCGGACGTAGCCGACCGCGAAGCCGACGTAGCCGGCGGGCTCCTTCGGGGTGGTGGCCAGGCTCCAGCCCAGCTCCGCCAGCAACCGGTCGGCCTTGCGGTGGTTGCACGAGGCGCAGGCGGCGACGACGTTGACCCACTCGTGCTTGCCGCCGCGGCTGCGCGGGACGACATGGTCGATGGTGTCGGCCCGCCGCTGGCAGTAGGCGCAGCGCAGCCCGTCCCGGTGCATGACGGCCCGGCGGGTCAGCGGCACCCGGCTGCGGTACGGCACCCGGACGTAGCGGCTCAACCGGACCACCGACGGCGCCTCGATGGCCACCCGCGCCGAGCGCAGCACGGCATCGCCCGCCTCCACGATGACCGCCTTCTCGGCCAGCACCAGCAGGATCGCCCGGCGCAGGGGCACCACGCAGAGTGGCTCGTAGGTGGCGTTGAGAACCAGGGCTCCACTCATCCGGCGAGCTCCACTGCGGACACCGGGACGCAGGGCAACGGCGCGTGGCGCCATGCCCTGCACGACGCGACAGGCACGAGCGGATCCGTCACCGGCCTCACCTCCGGGTGTCGAGGTCCAGTGAACCCGACGAACGTGCTTCGCGCATCCATAAAGATCTACAGATTCACCGGCGCGCGGCCCGTCCTCCGCCCGCTCGGCCTGCGGGCCGGGCGGGCGCGCAGGTGGCAGGCTTAGCCGCCGTGGACGTTTCTGCGAACCCGCTGACCGCGGCCGCCCGGCCGCAGCCCGCCGCGCTGCGCGGCTTCTGGCAGGAGCACGCCGGCCTGCTGATCACCAAACCCCTGCAGCTGCTGACCATCCTGCTGATCGCGCTGCTGGTGCGGATGCTGGCCCACCGCTGGATCAACCGGCTCAGCCGGGCCAGCGCGGCCGGCCGGGTGCCGGCCATCCTGAGCCCGCTCACCGAGCGCGCCGGTGGCCTGCAGTTCTGGGAGTCCTCCGGCCTGGTCAGCGAGCGCCGCAAGCAGCGGGCCGACACCATCGCCTCGGTGCTGCGCAGCGCGGTCAGCTTCCTGATCTTCATCACCGCGTTCCTGCTGGTGCTGCAGGTGTTCGGGATCAGCCTGGCGCCGTTCGTCGCCGGCACCTCGCTGGTCGGCGTCGCGGTCGGCTTCGGCGCCCAGAACATCGTCAAGGACTTCCTGTCCGGCATGTTCATGATGCTGGAGGACCAGTACGGCGTGGGCGACGTCATCGACGTCAAGGAGGCCACCGGCACCGTCGAGGCGGTCGGCCTGCGCACCACCCGGCTGCGCGATGTCGAGGGGGTGGCCTGGTACGTGCGCAACGGCGAGATCGTCCGGGTCGGCAACATGTCGCAGCAGTACGCCCAGGTGGTGCTCGACGTTCCGGTCGGCATCGGGCAGGACGTGCCGGCAGCGCTGGCGGCGATCTCCCGGGCGGGTGCGGAGCTGTATGCCGACCAGCAGTGGCTGCCCTGCCTGCTGGCCGAGCCCGAGGTGCTGGGCATCGAGCAGCTCGGACGGACCGAGACGGTGCTGCGGCTGGTGGCACGGGTGAAGCCGCTGGAGCAGTGGCGGGTCGCCCGCGAGCTGCGGGCCCGGATCCGGTCCCACCTCGACGGCGCCGGGGTAGGACACGCGCTTCCGGCCGAGGACCGCGCCTGAGGAGTGGGCCGAGGGGCGCTGTGGCTGAGGGGCGCTGTGGCTGAGGGACAATGGACGGGTGAGACGGCTAGGGATGCGAACCGGGGCGCTGCGGTGGTGAGCGCGGAGTTCTTCGAGCGCGCCGGGGGTGAGCAGACCTTCCGGCTGCTGGTGCAGCGGTTCTACGCGGGGGTCGCGATGGACCCGCTGCTGCGCCCGCTGTACCCGGAGGAGGACCTGGAACCGGCCGCGGACCGGCTGGCGCTGTTCCTGATCCAGTACTGGGGCGGCCCGACCACCTACTCCCAGGCCCGCGGCCACCCCCGGCTGCGGATGCGGCATGCCCCGTTCGTGATCGGCGAGGCCGAGCGGGACGCCTGGCTGCGGCACATGCGGGAGGCACTGGACTCCCTCGACCTGCCCGAGGACGTGGCCACCAGGCTCTGGGACTACCTGACCATGGCCGCCGAGTCGATGCGCAACTCCCTCGTCTGAGCCAGCCAGCCCTGTGGAGCTCAGGGTCGTCGCTTGACTCGGTTTCCAGCCCGGGACACAATGGCTGGAAAGGCTTACAGGGATGGTCGACCCGGGACCGGAGACCCTTGCCTGGTCAAGCGATTGGCTCCAACGCTCCCCGGAGGACCGCGTGGTCGACACGCCCACTGAGAACACTCCCCAGCACTCGGCCGGCAAGCTGGTCGTCGTCGAGGACGTCGATTCCGCGGCGCACGGATTCGCCAGCGGCCCGGGCGCGCCGTACCTCAGCGGCGCCGACTGGTGGCGCAGCTCGGTGCTCTACCAGATCTATCCCCGCAGCTTCGCCGACGGCAACGGCGACGGCGTCGGGGACCTGATCGGGGTTCGCGAGCGGCTGGGCTACCTGCAGCAGCTGGGCATCGACGGGATCTGGCTGAGCCCCTTCTACACCTCTCCGATGGCCGACGGCGGCTATGACGTGGCCGACCCGACCGACGTGGACCCGATGTTCGGCACGCTGGCCGACTTCGACGCGCTGGTGGCCGAGGCGCACGCCCGCGACATCAAGGTCACCATCGACATCGTCCCCAATCACTTCTCCGACCAGCACCCGTGGTTCCAGCAGGCGCTGGCCGCCGGCCCCGGCTCCCCGGAGCGGGCCCGGTTCATCTTCCGTGACGGCACCGGCCCGGACGGCTCCGAGCCGCCCAACAACTGGCCCGCCATGTTCGGCGGCCCGGCCTGGCACCGGGTGCCCGACGGCCAGTGGTACCTGCACATCTTCGCTCCGGAGCAGCCGGACCTGAGCTGGGAGAACCCCGAGATCAGCGCGGAGTTCGAGCGGATCCTGCGGTTCTGGATGGACCGTGGCGTCGACGGCTTCCGGATCGACGTCGCGCACTCGATGGCCAAGCCCGCCGGCCTGCCGGACATGGACCTGACCAACTACACCGGCCCGCACACCCAGCTCGATCCGGACCTGCGCTTCGACCAGGACGGGGTGCATGAGCACCTGCGGATGTTTCGGCGGGTGCTGGACAGCTACCCCCACCAGATGGCCGTGGGCGAGGCATGGGTGCCCGATGACGCCCGGCTGGCGCTGTACGTCCGTCCCGACGAGCTGCACCTGACGTTCAACTTCCGGCTGGTGGAGGCGCCCTGGTCCGCCGAGGACTTCACCCAGGCGATCGACGGCTCCCTCCAGGCGATGGCCCAGGTGGGCGCCCCGTGCACCTGGGTGCTGTCCAACCACGACGTGATCCGCCACACCACCCGCTACGGCGGCGGGGCGCTCGGCCAGGCCCGGGGTAGGGCCGCGGCGCTGATCACGCTGTCGCTGCCGGGGGCGGCCTACGTCTACAACGGCGACGAGCTGGGGCTGGAGAACGTCGAGCTGCCGGACGAGGTGCTGCAGGACCCGACCTGGGAGCGCAGCGGCCACACCCAGCGCGGCCGGGACGGCGAGCGGGTGCCGCTGCCGTGGGCGGGAACCGAGCCGCCGTTCGGGTTCAGCAGCTCGCCGCGGACCTGGCTGCCGATGCCCGCCGAGTGGCGCTCGTTCACCGTCGAGGCCCAGTTGAAGGATCCCGGCTCCACCCTGTCGCTGTACCACCGGGCGCTGCGGTTGCGCCGGGAGCTGAGCGAGCTGCATGGCTCGTCGTTCGCCTGGCTGAAGGCCCCGGAGGGCTGCCTGGCCTACCGGCGGGGCCCGAACCTGGTGGTCGCGCTCAACGCCGGCGACGCGCCGGTGGAGCTGCCGCCGGGTGAGGTGCTGCTGTCCTCGTCGGCGATCGAGGGCGACAAGCTGCCGGCCAACACCGCGGTGTGGCTGCGCGTCTGAGCTGAGCGCGGCTCTGGCCTATCGTCGCGGTGTGACCACCCTGGCCGAGCGGTTCCGCCGGCATGCGAGGATGCTGCCGGACGGGCTGTACCGCACGTTGATGTTCGACATGGCCGAGGACTGGGAAGCCGGCGGCGTGGTCGCCGAGATCTGCCGGGACTGGGCCGACGCCGCGGGGTCGGCGGTCGTGCAGCTGCGGCTGATGGCCGGCATCCAGCGCCTGGTGCTCTCGCGGGCCGAGCCGCAGCTGGCGATGTATTACCCGAACCTGGGCGGCGTCGCCTCGCCGGCCGGAGCCTGGCAGGACTTCGAGCCGGTGCTGCGACGCCACGTCGACGAGCTGCGCGCGGCGCTGGCGATCGCGCCGCAGACCAACGAGCCGGGACGGGCGGCGCCGTTGCTGGTCGGGCTGTTCGACGCGGTCCGGCGGTCCGGGCTGTCGTCGGTCCGGCTGCTGGAGCTCGGGGCGTCCGCCGGGCTCAACCTGCTGGTAGACCGGTTCTTCATCG
>NZ_DASVSG010000112.1:0-8274 GCF_036388195.1 Jatrophihabitans sp.
ACAGCAGACGATGTGTCGCATTACCGAAAAGCACGCCGGGCGTGGCCAGCAGGACGCCCAACTGTGCTGCTCCGGCACGAACCGGTCCTACTGTGCAACAGTTCCGTTTCAGGCCGCGTTTGAGGGGTATGACGACACAGATCGCCGTACTCCCGGGGATGCGGTCGAGGCGCAGCCGGCCCGACGCCGCCCGCCTGACGACGGAGGCGCCGGTGACCGACATCAGCCTCGGCCTCGGTGGCTCCGGCTTCAGCGGCCCCAGCCTCGGTGACTTCGCCCGTGAGCACGGGCTGGAGCTGACCCGGTTCGCCTACCTGATCAGCGGTGACCGCGGCCGGGCCGATGACCTGGTGCAGGACGTGCTGCTGGCGATGCACCGGCGCTTCGGCGCCCGGCTGGAGATCGAGCAGCCGGTGGCCTATGCCCGGCGGGCGATCGTCAACGCCAACATCAGCTTCAACCGGCGCCGCTCCAGCACCGAGGTGCTCACCGCCACCGACCTGGACCGGCCGGCGCCAGACGACCCGGAGCCCGATGGCCTGTGGGCGCTGCTCGCGGAGCTGCCGCACCGGCAACGCGTCGTCCTGGTGATGCGCTACTACCTGGGCTACAGCGACGGCGAGATCGCCGGCATGCTCGGCTGCCGCCGCGGGACCGTCCGCAGCCTGGCATCCCGGGCGCTGGCCGACCTGCGGACCTCGGACGGCATCACCCTCCTGAACCCCTCCGGCAGCTCCTACGACGATGGGACGAACCGATGACCGCGCCGCGCCCCGATGACCTCGAACAGCGGCTGACCGAGCTGTTCCAGCAGCGGGCGAGCACCGTCACCCGCGCCCGGCCGGTCGACTTCGGCCCGAGCGAGGGCCCGCCGAAGGCGCCCGCCGGCCCCAAGCAGGTCAGGCTCGGCACCCACCGGCAGAACCTCGGGGTGCTGGCCGCCGCGGCGGCGGTGTTCGTCGCGATCGCGGCCACCGTCCTGGGAATCCAGGCCAACCGGCAGCAGCCCGCGCCGCCGCTGGCCACCGGCAGCCAGACGACCAGCGCGCCGACCGCCTCGCCGACCGCCTCGCCCACAGCCACGCCTACCGGCGCCTCGGACAAGGCGTGCCCGGCGCCGGCCCGCTGGCAGCAGGCGATCGCGCGCGGGACCGTCCCGGTGGATCGCAAGCTCAACTCGGTGGTGAGCGCCAACGGCGCCAGCGGCGACTACCTGGTCGTACAGGGCAACGAGCCAGCGCCTCAGACCTCGGCGATCTACTCCGACGTCGAACTGGCCCTGTTCCACGGCGCAACCGGCCGCACGATCTACACGCCCGCGAAGAGCAGCCACATTCCCGTGGCGCATCCGACCGGCGCCATCACGGCCGACTGGATCGCCTTCGCCGTGAGCCGCCCGCAGAACCTCGGATACACCTACAAGGTGATGCTCTACGACCGCAACGTCGGCAGCACGACCACCCTGGCCGAGTGGACTGAGCAGGAGAGCTTGGGTAACAAGGTCTTCATCGGGTCGCCGGTGATCGCGGCCGGGAAGGTGTATTGGCTGAGCTCGGTCTACGACAAGCCGGCCACCACCACCCTCGACTCCTGGGATCTGGCTCGGGGATCGGCCGGCACTTCGGTATCGGCTGCCAACGCCACCGCGCTGATCTCTTACGGCAGCGGCATGGTCATCTCCTATGGCGGGGGCATGCCTGACGACGCCCTGTCAGAACCTACGGTGATCCGGAACGGCACCGGCCAGCCGCTGTCCAAGGCTCAGCTGACCGCCATGTCGCACGGCACCGATTTCGGCTTCGACGGCGGCAGCAAACTGTCCTGGTTGCGCCACGAGAACGGGTCGGTCGGCTATTCCCACCTGGTCGTCGGTGGCGAGGGGGTGCACTCGGAGTCGCCGGTTCACCAAACCCTCGACGTCGAGCCCGTGATCTATCCGTTCATCGACATCATGCTGGACGATCCCGAGCTGGGAAGAGGGAACGCCCTGCTGGACCTACGGACGGGCAGGGCGGTGGCGCTACCGGCAGGCGTCGAGCTGGGGGCAGTGGTGGGGGAGAGCGTCGTCTTCGAGACCGGCGCCACCAAGATGGGCGCCACCGGGCTGAGCATCGTGGCGCTGAGCGCGCTGCCGCCGGTGAGCTGCTGAGGCCCTGAAGCCGGGGATCAGTGAGGCTTGAAAGCCTCGACCAGCACGCGCTGGGAATGGGACACGAACGGCCCGGCTCGCTGGATCTGCTGGTGCAGGTCGGCGAGCCGGGCGCGGTAGCGCTGCACCGAGAAGTCCGGGACGGTCCAGATCACCTTGCGCAGGAACACCACCACGACGGCGATGTCGTCGAAGCGCACCTCCAGCGACTCGTGCCGGACGTCCTCGGCGACCAGACCGGCCGCCGTCAGCTCCCGCAGCGCCCGCTCGGTCCCGTCGCCGGCCGGATGCGGCAGCGGTCCCATCAGGAACTCATACAGCTCCCGGTTCGAGCCGATGCCGATCTGCTGGGACAGGTACCGACCGCCCGGACGCAACACCCGGGCGATCTCGTGCCACAGCACCGTGGTGGGGTGCCGGCTCACCACCAGGTCGAACGTCCCGGAGCGGAACGGCAGCGGGTCATGATCCGCGGCCTGCACCACCGAGCCGCCCAGCGGAGCCAGGTTGCGGCGGGCGATCCGGACGTTGGGCGGCCAGGACTCGGTCGCGCACAGGGTCGGCGGAACGCTCCGGATGCCGGCCAGCACCTCGCCGCCGCCGGTCTGCAGGTCCAGCGCTGCGGTTGCCGCTGCCATCCGCCGGCCCATCAGCTCGGCGTAGCCCCAGGACGGCCGCTGCTCGCTGGCCCGCCCGGCGAACCAGGAGAAGTCCCAGCCGTCCACCGGCACGCTCTCCGCCTCGGCCAGCAAGCGTTCGAACAGCGGGTCGACGGGCATGCCTGCCAGAGTGCCAGAGGCGCTAGCGCAGGACGCGGTAGGTCACGTGCGTGACACTCGGCGAGGCGACCACCTGCACCGGTTGCAGCAGCGGGTTGCCGACGTCCACCAGCAGCCGTTCGCCGCTGCCGAGGACGACCGGGACGATGTGCAGCTGCAGCTGGTCGAGCAGGCCGGCGGCCAGGTACTGCTGGACGGCTTGGGCGCCGCCGGCGATGGCGACGTTCTGATCGCCCGCCGCGGCCCTGGCTTGCTCCAGGGCGGACTCGATCCCGTCGGTGACGAAGGTGAACGTGGTGCCGCGAAGCTCCAACGGCTGGCGCGGATGGTGGGTCAGCACGAAGACCGGCGCGTGGTACGGCGGCTCGTCGCCCCACCAACCCGTCCAGTTCTCGTCCCAGGGGCCGTCGCCACCGCCGAACATCTTGCGTCCCATGAGGTAGGCGCCGATTCCCTGGGTGGCCTCCTCGATGACCTGGGAGTCGGCGTTGTGCTCGCCGCCTTCCATGCCGTGCTGAGCCCGCCAGCTGGCGTTCGAGAACGCCCATTCGTGCAGGCGCATGCCGCCCTCGCCGAGCGGGTTCTCCAGGCTCTGGTTCGGCCCGGCGATGAAGCCGTCGAGCGATATCGCGAGCTGGCAGGTGACCAAGTGCACGGGAGTTCCTCCTGGGGACGAGTGGCGCCGGATCGATCAGGGCACCGGTGCGACTGCCCAACACTAGGACACCCCGACCACCAGTATTTAGCTTGACAGCTAAATAACCATCTGGTGAAATACTAGGCACAACCAGCCGAGGAGCCAGACATGACAGTGCGGGAGGACCGGCTCGACGCCACCTTCACCGCCCTGGCCGACCCCACTCGCCGCGCGATCGTGGCTCGGCTGGCCAGGGCGGATGCCACCGTCAACGAGCTGGCCGAACCGTTCGACCTGAGCCTGCCCGCGATCTCCAAGCACCTCAAGGTGCTCGAGCGCTGCGGGCTGATCTCGCGCACCCGGCAGGCGCAGTTCAGGCCCTGCCACCTCGAGCGCGAGGCGCTGGACTCCGCGCTGGACTGGATCGAGCAGAACCGGCGGATCTGGACGCAGCGCTTCGACAAGCTCGACGAGCACCTGCGCCACCTCCAGCACCCGGCCACCACCCACGAGCCGCCGACCCAAGAAACGCCCACTCAAGACTCCGCTCTAGAAACGGAAACAACCCATGAATGACGTCCGATCCGACACCGCCGAACTCGTCTACACCCGGGTCTTCGAGGCTCCCAGGGAACTGGTCTTTCGCTGCATGATCGAGCCGGAGCACCTCAGCCACTTCTGGGGCCCGGTCGGGACGAGCGCTCCGCTGGAGAGCATCAGGGTCGACCCGCGCCCGGGCGGAGTCTTCGAGACGGTGATGGTGAACGACGCCGACGGCAGCCGGTACCCGACCCACGCCGTCTTCGTGGAGGTGGTGGAGCCCGAGAAGCTGGTGTGGAACGAGCTGCACAGCGGGATGACCACCACGTCGACCTTCCGTGACCTCGGCGACTCCCGTACCGAGGTGCGAATCCACCAGGCGAACATCCCGGAGGCGTTTCGCAGCCCGCAGGCCCAGGCCGGTTTCACCTCGTCGCTGGATCGTTTCGCCGGCTACCTGCAGTCCCTCACCGCGGACGGCGGAGGGCCCTCAGATGGCTGAGCTGGAGACAGCGCCGGTGACCGACACCCGGCTGAAGGGCCTGATCACCGCCGAGCGACGAGAGCTGGCCGCCCTGCTAGGCGACTTGCCGGACCAGTCCTGGAACGCCCCGACGCTGTGCGCGGGCTGGCGGGTGCGTGAGGTGGTGGCGCACATGGAGATGCTCTACACCTACTCGCCGGCGCGGTTCCTGGCCGAGCTGCTCAGGTCGGGCGGCCGGTTCCATCGGATGGCCGATCGCCGCGCCCGGCAGGACGGGTCGGTCACGCCGCACGAATTGGTGTCGGTGCTAGCCGAGCACGCGCTGCCGACCCGCAAGCCGGTGGGCGTGGGGTACGAGGGCGCGTTGTGCCATGACGTGATCCACGGCCTGGACATCACCGTGGGGCTGGGCCTGGATCGGCGGGTGCCGGAGGACCGGCTGCGGGTCGTCCTGGACGCCAGCACCAAGCCGAAGGCGCTGAGGGCATTCCGTGCCCCGCTGGACGGGGTCGAGCTGCGGGCTCATGACCTCGACTGGTCCTTCGGGACCGGGACGCTGGTCACCGGCGCGGCGCAGGACCTGCTCCTGGTGATCTGCGGGCGCAAGCTGCCGGCTGAGCGGCTGCACGGTGGGGCAAGCCTGAGGTTCGCCGCGTCATAGGCCCGGGGACGGCGCGGCGCCTCGTCCTACCCGCATGACACCATGACAGCGTGCCGCCCGCCGCTGATCCGATAGCCCCACTGACCCTGGTCGTGGGGGACGAGGAGTTCCTGGTCAGCCGCGCGCTGGAGGACCTGCGGGTCGCGGTGCAGGCCGAGGATCCCGACGTCGAGGTGCACGAGGCCGAAGCCGGCGTGGTGGAGCCCGCGGAGCTGCTGCAGCTGCTGAGCCCGTCGCTGTTCGGTGGCCGCCGGTTGGTGGTGCTGCGCTCGGCCCAGGACCTGCCCGCGGCACGGGTGCAGACGATCGTGCCGCTGCTGCTGGACACCGATCCCGACACCACGGTGGTGGTCCAGCACTTGGGCGGCGCCAAGGGCAAGGCGGTGCTGGATCAGCTGCGCAAGGCCAAGCCGGCCGAGATCAGCTGCGCCAAGATGAGCCGGGCAGAGGACCGGCGGCTGTTCCTGCGCAACGAGGTGCGCCGGTTCCGCGGCCGGATCACTCCGGAGGCGGCCGCCGCGCTGATGGAGGCGGTCGGCAGCGACCTGCGCGAGATCTCGGCGACCGCGGCCCAGCTGGTCGGGGACACCGGCGGTTCCATCGACGTGGACGCGGTGGCGGCCTACCACCGGGGCCGGGCCGAGGTCAGCGGGTTCGCGGTCGCCGACCAGGCAGTGATCGGTAACGTCGCCGGCGCGGTGACCAACCTGCGCTGGGCGCTGAACGTCGGGGTCCCGGCAGTGGTGATCGCCGACGCGCTCGCCGACGGGGTGCGGACGGTCGCCCGGGTGCTGGGCGCGGGGCCGGGGGATCCGTTCCGGCTGGCCCCGGTGCTGGGCATGCCGCCGTGGAAGGTGAAGCGGGCCCGGTCCCAGGCCGGAGGTTGGACGGAGCCGGGGCTGCGGCATGCGCTGGGCGTGGTCGCGGACCTGAACGCCGACGTCAAGGGGGCGGCGGCCGATCCGGCCTATGCGCTGGAGTCGGCGGTGCGGCGGATCGCGGCCGCCCGCGCCGAGCGCTGAGGCACCACCGGGGGGGGCGCCGAGCGTAGGCACCGGTTTCGACCCGAGACCTCGGATTTTCGTCGTACCAGGTCCGTAACGTCGGCTCCGTGACGACGATGACCCAGCTTCCGACCTGGGCGGTATACGCGGTGGCACTGGGCACCCCGACCTCAGCCTTCGTCGGCGTCCTCGTGAGCAACGTTCTCACGCGGCGAGGCGCAAAAGAGCTCGAGCTGCGGTCCAAGCGCGAGGAGGTGCTTCGGAACCTGCGATGGGCAGCCGAGTTGGCGGTGTCGGACGACGAAGGTAAGGCCTCGCTTGGTCTGGCCGAACTCCAGGCCCTTGCTGACTCGGATCTGTTGGAGGCCGGCCAGAAGTCATTCATAGACGCAGCGCTGGAGGCGGTGATCAGGGACCCAAAGGAGGAGTTGGAAGAAGCGGGGGAGGACGCTCAAGCTGTCCAACTTGGCGACGAAACGGGACTCAACGATGAGGCCGACAGCGTCGTATCATCTGAGGGAGACGCCAGAGACGAGGGCAGCGACCATGTCTAAGAAGGTCTACGTAACCCGCGTTCAGAAGGACGCTGCCAAGATGCTGGTCAACCGCAGCGCCGTCACCGGCCGCTTTGTCTCCTCCAATGTGCGGAAGATCGCGAACGCTCAGCCAACCGGGGCATCGAAGGCGGAGTCACATCACCGAACCACGGTGGAGAAGAAGAAATAGGCGCCGACCCCGGTAGCTGACGGCAAGCAGAACAGCCCGCGTACGGCCGGAACCGGTACGCGGGCTGTTGAGGTGGAGCGGGCTGAACTAGAGCGAGCTTGCCTTGTGGGCCATCGCCGACTTCTTGTTGGCGGCCTGGTTGGCGTGGATGACGCCCTTGCTGACGGCCTTGTCCAGCTGCCGCGAGGCGTGCACCAGGGCAGCGGTGGCCTTGTCCTTGTCGCCGGACTCGGCGGCGGTGCGGAAGGACCGGATCGCCGTCTTCAGCGCGCTCTTGGTGCTCTTGTTGCGCAGCCGAGCCGCCTCATTGGTGCGGATCCGCTTGATCTGGGACTTGATGTTCGCCACGAAGTTTGCCTCGAATGCCGATCGTTGGTCGAAGGAGTGATCTCCGGCGCAGGCCGCCGGACAACCTCGCCAGATTACCAGTGCGCTCGGCCAGCCCCCAAATCAGCGGGGGTGCAGGTCACCCGATGGGCCGCGAACGGACGTTGACCAGCTCGAACCGGGTGTAGAGGAAGGTCCGGACCGCGTCCGGCTCGGAGAGCACCTCGGTGACCGGGCCGTCGTCCTCGCCGTCGGCGCCGTAGGCCAACGCGGCGCCGTCGGAGAAATACACGGGGCTGTCCACCGGCGCGACGTCGGTCAGCCGGACGACGACGTACCGGTCCCCGATCTCGGCGATCAGCCGGGCCGCGTCGGCGTCGGCCTCCTCTCCGGGAGCTTCGGCGGTGTGCACCGACAGCACCCGCTGCCAGTCGTCCTCGCCGCCGGGCGCGGTGTTCACGAGGTCACCGGCAAGCAGGGTGGGGGCAGGGATGCGGTACTCGGTGACCGCGCGGACGTCGGCAGGTGGCTGGGTCATGCGCACATCCTCGCATCACCGCCCGGACGAGCAGCGGTGCCGCCCCAGCCGTGGGGCCAGGCGGAGAGTGCCGGCCGACGCCAAGGCCATGGGAGAATGTGGCGGTCAGCGTTGATCCCGGCAGCATCGCGGAGCGCGCGGCACCGCCAGAACCGCAGTCCCCGAACGAAACCCGCACAGAAAGCAGCCCGTGCCCGCGATCCCCAGCCCACCCGGCAGCACCGCGCCCGCCCGCATCCGCAACTTCTCGATCATCGCCCACATCGACCACGGCAAGTCGACGCTGGCGGATCAGATGCTGCGGCTGACCGGCGTGCTCGATCCCCGGCAGGCCAAGGCCCAGTACCTGGACCGGATGGACATCGAGCGCGAGCGCGGCATCACCATCAAGGCGCAGAACGTCCGGATGCCGTGGCAGTCCCGCCTGGA
>NZ_DASVSG010000113.1:0-8178 GCF_036388195.1 Jatrophihabitans sp.
CAGATCAGTCGCAGCGCCGCAGTGATCGCTCGCGGGAGATCGCGCCGGGAGCGGTCTAGGCCAGCCGTCTGGATCTCGTAGAGGGTGTGGCCCACAGGGACGCCTTCGGTTGTCGCGACAGGCTAGGAATTAGTTCTGATGGGCACTATTTAAGCAGGTTCAACGGGTGTAGCTTTAGTGCACCAAATGTCGTTCTCATACCAATAAGGAGCTGAGTGCTATATGAGTCCCTTCGCATCCACCTTGGAGCGTCCCGGCGAGGCCGAGCGGGAGCGTCCGGTCATGAACGGCGAGATCCGGTTCTGTGACGATCACGGCAAGCTGGTAAGCGGCAAAGGCGAAGCGCCGACGAGCCGGGCGATCCCGTTCGCGCGGTTCGTTGCGAAGACCAGCTTCCCGGTGTCCGGGGACGGAGCTGTGATCGTCGCCAGCTTTGCGACCGACACCACCACGAGGAGCGGCGGCAGGTCGGACGACAGCAGCCTGGACGACCGGTAGCAGTCCGCGCGCGTGTGTGCGGGTGCCCGCACACACGCGCGCATTCCTAACCCCGAGAGAAGCTTCGATAACCATGGGCACGACCGAGACCACGCCGTTCGCCGCCAAGTTCGAGCAACCCCAGGAGGCAATGCGGTGCAGATGCCGCTGAAGGTTGACATGAGGTTCTGCCGTGGGCCCGAGATCGAGGCCGGCCCGAGCGCCTGCCGTGGCATCTGGCCCGTCGACGTACACGCAGACGACCGGTGAGCGTGCCGCTCATCCGTGAGGCGATCCTGGTCCTCACCCAGGATCCCGACCCCACGGCCGATGTCGTGCTCGACCGGTTGCGCGAGATGGGCCTGCCCGCGGTCCGGTTCGACACCGCGCACTTCCCGCATCCGGACCAGATGACGGCTCGCTGGCGCGGCGGCGAGTTAGAGGCGATCCTTCATACCCCGGACGCTGACGTCCAGGTAAGCAGCCTGCGATCGGTCTGGTATCGGCGACCGCGGGAGTTTTCGTTCGCCGAGGAGATGACACCTGACACTGACTCCTTCGCGCGGGCCGAGGCCCGGCAAGGGTTCAGCGGAATGCTCGTGGCGAGTCCTGCGATGTGGATGAACCGGCCGCACGCAGAGTCTGTCGCAAGCCTGAAGCTGGTTCAGCTGCAGGCGGCCGGCCGGCACGGCCTGCGGATCCCGGAGACTCTGGTGACCAACCGCCCAGAGGAGGCAAGGGCGTTCCTTGAGGCCGACGCAGATGGGCAACCGACGATCTACAAGCGGCTGTCGTCGATGCTGCTGTTCACCCACGACGGCCAGTTGACCGCATTCCAGACGGAGAAGGTGGATTCGCAGGCACTTGAGCGACTCGACCATGTGGCGGTCACGCCGTGCCTGTTTCAGCGCTACGTGCCCAAGGCCTACGAGGTTCGCGCCACCGTGGTCGGCGAGCAGGTCTTCGCCGCCCGGGTCGACTCGCAGTCCTCCTCGACCGGCGCCCTGGACTGGCGGGTCGATACGGAGCTGACGTGGGAACCGTACCGACTGCCGGAGGACATCGAGCAGTCACTGCGCGACCTGGTGTGCGACCTCGGGTTGCGCTTCGGCGCCGTCGACCTGATCAGACGCCCGGACGGGGAGTATGTGTACCTCGAGGTCAACCCGAGCGGGCAGTGGGCGTGGTTTCAGGACGAGATCACGCATGCCATCCGCGACGCGATCATCGAACAGCTGGCCAACCCGCCCGATGATGCCCGCGGCCCGGCCCTACGGATGGCCACCACAGCGCAACCCTCCTTGGCCACGTGAGGGCGGATCAACCGTTCTTCGGCATCTTCGCCGCGCTGGCGGCGTCGTCGCCATCACATGTCTGCGTCACCAGTCTCTACGAGGGCCTGTTCGCCGATGTCTATACCGCAGCCGGAGTGGAGAGCGAGCCCGACCTCGCCTTCTTCCTCGAACAGATTGCCCGCCGCCCCGGGCGCGTCCTCGAGCTCGGATGCGGAACGGGGCAGGCGACGGTGCGGCTCGCCCGCACGGGACACCCGATCGACGCCGTTGATCGGTCAGGGGCGATGCTCCGCCATCTGGAGCAGCGGCTGCGTTCGGCGGGGGTGGAGGGCAGGGTAAGCGTGGGCCAGGCGGATCTGCTGCAGACCCACTGGGAGCGCAAATACCACGTCATCGTCGTCTCCGCCGTCATGTTCCCCACCTTCCTCGCCGACGGTGGGCAGGCATGGCTGGCATCTCTGGCCGCTGCGCTCACCCCCGACGGTGTCCTGTGCTTCGACGCCGAACCACCGATGCAGGGCCACCGGGAGCCCCACGTGCTCGCACGATCCATGCCCCATCCGGATGGCCCGTTGAACATCACGCAGGGCTTCCTCGCCACCGAGGATCCTCCGGGCCACGTCTTCAACATCTACATCGAGCAGCGCAGGCCGGACGGCAGCGTCCGCCGCGAGCTCTCCGCCGAGCGGATCCTCGCGTTCGGTCCCCATGTCGAGGCTGAACTGGTACGCGCCGGGTTCTTGCTTGTCGACTCCCGGGCCTGGGGCGGGGACGGCACGACCGCTCCGTCGATCGGCCAGGCGTGGACCGCTAGCTCCAGCATCGGCTGTTGACCATTCTGAGCAACCTCGGCGCCAGGGCCCGGCTCAGTGGCAGCTGCGGGAGCCGGAGTCGGTGAACGGGGTGCTGGGATCGGCGACGAACGACCAGGTGTAGCTGCTGGCGCGCAGGGTCATCTTCAGCACCCCGAAGACGTTGGACTTGCGGACCGAGCTGTTGGGCACGACCGTTCCGAACCCGGTGTAGAACGAGCCGCCGGTTCCGACCACGATCTCGGTCATCCCGGTCGACGAGGCGGCGCCCGAAGCGCTCATCGGAGCGAATCGCTCGTAGCTGTGGGAATGTCCGGCGGCATAGACGTCGACGCCGGCCGCCACCATGTCATTGACCAGCGGGGCGATGTCGGCGCTGGCGAAGCTGTTGGAGCTCCACCGCGGCCGGTGGCCGAACACCAGCGTGCACAGGTTGCGGTGCTGGCTCAGGTCATTCTTCAGCCACACCTCCTGAGGTGACCCGGTCGCGCAGCCGGCGCCGCCATCGATCCTGGTGCACTCGGTGTTGATGGCCACGATGTGCCAGCTGCCGAGAGTGAAGCTGTAGTAGCCGCGGCAGTTCGACAGGCAGCTCGACCCGCCGGTGGCGCTGGTCTTGAAGTAGCCGAAGTAGCCACCGGCTCCGCTGGTGCCGTACTCATGATTGCCCACCACCGGGCGGGTGAGGCTCTTCACCACGTTCCAGGACTTGTCGTAGGAGGCGAGGAAATCGCTGGAGCTGCCGGAGTTGTACTGATGGTCGCCGAGCGTGAGCACGGCTGCGGGCTTCATGCCCTGCGTCAGGTTTGCCGTTGTTTTCATGTGGCAATGCCCGGTGGTCCCCACACCGCCATTGAAATCGGCGTCATCCGGATCGCACGCGATGTCACCGGCTAGAGCGACGACCGGATCAGCGGGCGGCGGCGCGGTGGTGGTCGCGGTCGGAGTCGGGCTGGTGGTGGTCTTCGACGTGGCGGCTGTAGTCGCCGTGGTGGTCTTCGTGGCAGTGGCTGTGGTCGCCGTGGTGGTCGGGGTCCTGGTCGCGCTGGTGCTGGTTGTGCTGGTGCTGGCCGACGCGGTCGGCGTGGTGGAGCTGGATGCGGCCGACGTCGAGGACGGCGCCGTGGTGGACGGAGCTGCCGTCGAGGTGGCCGTGCTGGACGGGACTGTGGTCATCGGAGCGGTGGTCGTCGGAGCGGTGGTCGACGCGCCGGAGGAGCTGCCCGGGTTGGTCGGTGTCGATGATCCGCTGGCCGGCTCGGAAGGCACAGGACTGGTGGCGGAACTCGCCGATACCGAGGTGGCGCCCGGCGCTGCCGTAGTGGCTGGTGGCGTCGCGATCGCCGAATCCGAAGGGGCTGCCGACGTGGATGCCGACGGTGGCACGGTGGTCGGACCGGTGCTTTCGGTGACGAGCAGCTGCGGCGGGTTCGCCGTCTCCCGGCTGTCGGCGTAGCGGGTAGCCGTGGCCGTGGTGGTCAGCGCGAACGAGTAGCTGCCGTTGCCGGTCACCACCGAGCTGACGTCCGCGCTCGCCCAGGTGCCCGCGGTCAGGGCAGCGGTGGTCGAGATCGCGGCCCCGTAGGCCGGCTTGGTGGCGTAGGTCAGGGTGTCCTCGCTCCAGTCGCCGGTGACCAGCCGGACGGCGGTCCTCGTCGTGCCGGTGGATCGGCTGTAATAGCTCAGGGTCGCCGAGGCCGGTGGCCCTGACAGCCCCGTTACGTCGAAGCGCAGGTAGCTGATCATCGTCGTCGTGCTGGAGCCGTTGCTGGCCAGCTGGGTTGCCGTGCCGAAGTTCGTCCCGGATTGGTCAGCACGGACATGGGCATCGGCCACCGCGGTGAGCGTCAGGCTCGCGCCGGAGGCGGTCGTCGGCCCAGCGCTCACCGCGAGGACGAGCAGGATCAACGCCGCCACGGCGCAACCCAGGGCACGACCGGCGACGGCGCGCACTGGGCCGGCCAGTCGCATGCGGCCGGCT
The DNA here is from genome assembly GCF_036388195.1 of Jatrophihabitans sp. Taxonomy (GTDB): domain Bacteria; phylum Actinomycetota; class Actinomycetes; order Mycobacteriales; family Jatrophihabitantaceae; genus Jatrophihabitans_A. The sequence goes on from NZ_DASVSG010000113.1 coordinate 4,566, forward strand.
CGGCGCGATCTCACGGCATAGCGGCCGGACGCGGTCACACCTCACCGTCCAGGATCTCGTCGACGGTCTCCTGAGCGACCGCCTGCTGGACGGCGGCCGAGTCGAGCGCGATCGCGGCGGCGGCGAAATCCTTGGCCAGGCAGGCGGTCGCCGCGGCGGCGAAGGTCGTCAACGGAGTGCGAATCGCCGTGGCCAGCTTCTGCCCGGCGGGGGAGAGCCGTTCCAGCGCGGGCAGGACGGCCGCCAGCGCCCGGATGCCGGCATCAAGCGCTCGGCAGCCGGCAGCGTCCCCCGCTGCCACCGCCTTCCACGCCTGCAGCAGCGCGTCATTGAACCTGACCTTCACCGCGCCGTTGTCCAGGAACCAGCGCTGGATGGCGGCGTCCGTCCCAGGGATGGATTCGGGCGGGCCGGACGCCGAGCCACCCTGGGCCGCCGAGCCTCCGGATGCTCCTGAGCCCCCCAGCGCCGCCGACCCGCCCAGCGCCGCCGACCCACCCAGCGCAGCGGAACCGCCGTGCGCGTCAGAATCACCCTGTGCTGCCGAGCCACCGCTCGCCGGCGCGGGGGTGGGCCGCGGCGGGAAGGCGCCGGCCGCATCCATCAGGCCGGTCAGGGGGTCGGCATCGGACTCAGCCTGTGCCGCGCCGGCTTCCGCAGGGCCGAGAATGGCTGCCGCAGCGGGGACCCGATCCGGGGACGTCGAAGTAACAGACCTCCCACATCCGGTCACCGCCACGACCAGCGCCAACATGGCTGCCTGGCACAGCCGAACATCGAACAAACGCATGGTTGATCCCCGTGGGGCCAACGCCCGATCCGCAGCGACTTTCTCACCGGTCCTGGGAGTTCACCCGTTCCAGTCTGCGCCCGGATACCTCCCAAGACAACCAATGAAGAGCGAACAGCCTTGAAATGAAAGGCAGTTGTGATCAGCCGCCGGCCGCGCAGATGCAGAGCGCCGCGTGGGCGTCAAGACCGTCCATGGCGTCGGGTAGAAAGAACGGATGGATCAGCGCTACCGCCTGCACAGCCGCCCGGTCGCTGACCCGCGGGCGATCGTGCAGGGTCCGGACTTCCGGATCACCGTGCTGGCCGACGGCCTGGTGCGCCTGGAGCGCTCTGCCGAGGGCGCCTTCGAGGACCGGGCCTCGGCCTTCGCGATCAACCGGGAACTGCCGGTGCCGGCCTTCGAGGTCGTCGAGACCGATTCCCATCTGGAGATCCTCACCGACCGGCTGCAGCTGGTCTATGACCGTGGCCCGTTCTCCACCTCAGGACTCAGCGTGCAGGTTCGCGGCGGGGTGAGCAGTTGGCACAGCGTCTGGCGCTACGGTGACCAGCCGGCCGACGGGGACGGCAACCTCGGCGGCACCGCCCGCACCCTGGACATGATCGACGGCCGGCTGCCACTGGAACCGGGGGTGCTCTCGCGCAACGGCTATGCCGTGATCGACGACTCGCGGACTCCGCTGCTGGAGGCCGACGGCTGGGTCAGCCCGCGTCCGAGCGACGCCGAGGACCTCTACGTCTTCGGGTACGGGCGTGACTACCCGCAGGCGCTGCGGGCTCTCTACGCGCTGTCCGGGCCGCAACCGCTGCTGCCGCGCTGGGCGCTGGGCAACTGGTGGAGCCGCTATCACCGATACAGTGCCACAGAGTATCTGGCGTTGCTGGACCGTTTCGCCGACGAGGGGATCCCGTTCTCGGTGGCGGTACTGGACATGGACTGGCACCTGGTCGACATCGATCCGAAGTACGGCAGCGGCTGGACCGGTTACACCTGGAACCGCGAGCTGTTCGAGGACCCGCCGGCATTCCTGCGCGAACTCCACGAGCGCGGGCTGATGGTGACCCTCAACGACCACCCCGCCGACGGCGTCCGCGCTTATGAGGATGCCTATCCGGCGATGGCGAAGGCGATGGGGATCGACCCGGCCAGCGAGCGTCCGGTCGCCTTCGACGTCACCGATCCGAAGTTCCTGCAGGCCTACTTCGACATCCTGCACCGGCCGCTGGAGGAGCAGGGCGTCGACTTCTGGTGGCTGGACTGGCAGCAGGGGCCGCACAGCCGGATCGCCGGCATCGACCCGCTCTGGATGCTCAACCACTTCCACTTCCTCGACAGCGCCCGCACCGGCCGCCGGCCGCTGACCTTCTCCCGGTACGCCGGGCCCGGCAGCCACCGGTATCCGGTGGGCTTCTCCGGCGACACCATCACCACCTGGGCCTCGCTGGACTTCCAGCCGGAGTTCACGGCCACCGCGGCCAATATCGGCTACGGCTGGTGGAGCCATGACATCGGCGGTCACATGGGCGGGATCAAGGACGACGAGCTGGCCACCCGGTGGGTGCAGCTCGGGGTGTTCTCGCCGATCAACCGGCTGCACTCGGTGCTCAGCCCGTTCACCAGCAAGGAGCCCTGGCAGTTCGGGGCGCAGGCGCAGCAGGCGATGACCAGCGCGCTGCGGCTGCGACACCGGCTGCTGCCCTACCTGCACGCCATGAACCACCGGGCCGCGCACCAGGGCGTGCCGCTGGTGACCCCGATGTACTACGAGCACCCGTGGGCGGAGGAGGCCTACCGGGCTCGCAACCAGTACGCCTTCGGCAGCCAGCTGATGGTCGCCCCGATCACGACGCCGGCCGACCGGCAGCTGCTGCTGGGCGCCGTCACCGCCTGGCTGCCGCCGGGCGCCTGGGTCGATATCTTCACCGAGCTGGTCTACGACGGCGGCCGGGAGCTGCGGCTGCACCGCGGGCCGGACGGCATCCCGGTGCTGGCCCGGGCCGGCGCGATCATCCCCCTGGACGCCGTGGAGTCGCCCGGCAACTCGACCGCCAACCCCAAGGAGCTGGAGGTGCTGGCAGTGGTGGGGGCGGACGGCTCCTTCGAGCTGGTCGAGGACGACGGGATCGGCCCCGGCGATAACCCGCGGCGCTGGGCCACCACCCCACTGGCCTTCGACCAGGACACGGGGGTGTTCCAGATCGGCCCGGTTCAGGGCAACACCATCTGCCTGCCCGACCGGCGCAGCTGGACGCTGACCTTCCTCGCCCACCAGGCTGCCGGCGAGCCCGCGGTCACGGTGGACGGCGCCGCCGTCCCCGCCGATACCCGGCAGGCGGGGCGTCGTGTCAGCGTCCGGATCGCGGACGTGCCGGTCTCGGCGACCATCCGGGTGAACTTGGGAGAACGGCCGCAGCTGGCCGCCAACGATGTCGAGGATCGGTTGTTCGCGCTGGCGCACCGGGCGCAGCTGTCCTACGAGGTCAAGACCCGCGCCTACCAGGCGGCCACTGCGCCCGCGCCGCTCACCATCCGGCTGTCGCAGCTGCAGGCGCTGGACCTCGGCCGGTCGCTGGAGGCGGCGATCTTCGAGCTGCTGCTGGCCCGGCCGTAACGGGCGGTCAGGTCCGGGTGGGACGCCGGCCGAGGAGCGCGGCGGCCAGCGCGATGCCGCCGAGCAGCACCCCGACGGCGCCGAGGGCGAGCGCCACGTTGGCGCGAGTGTCGTCGCTGCTCTCCGAGGTTGCCGCCGCCGCCGGCTGGGACGGGCTCGGGGCCGCCGATGCCGATCCGGTGCTGCCCACCGGCGTCGAGCTGCTGCCG
>NZ_DASVSG010000114.1:0-14491 GCF_036388195.1 Jatrophihabitans sp.
GGCCCGCAACCTGGCCGGGCTGCCCGGCGCCAACTCCGCCGAGTTCGCCCCCGACACCACCGACCCGGTGATCGCGACCATGCCCGACCAGGTCGAGGTGGTGGCCGGCAACGCCGACCTCGGCGGCAGCATGCGGCTGGGCAGCTACCCCGCCGAGCTGCTGCCGGGCTCGATCGCGGCGACCGCCTATGGCGCCACCCAGGTCACCGAGCGGCACCGGCACCGCTACGAGGTCAACAACGCCTACCGCGAGGTGCTGGCCGCGTCCGGGCTGGTCATCTCGGGCACCTCCCCGGACGGCCGGCTGGTCGAGTTCGTGGAGCTGCCGCGCGAGGTGCACCCGTTCTTCGTCGCCACCCAGGCGCATCCGGAGCTCAAGTCGCGCCCCACCAGGCCGCACCCGCTGTTCTCCGCCCTGGTCGCCGCTGCCCTGGAGTACAACGACCAGGAGCGGCTGCCGGTGGAGATCCCGGACATCGAGGCGGAGCTGGCCAGCTCCGGCCCGGTCGCCGGATGACCGCTGAGCGGCACCGCTTCGAGGTGGTGTCCTCCGAGCATCGGTTCTCCGGATCGGTGTTCGACGTCCGGACCGACGCGGTCCGGATGCCCGACGGCTCGGTGGCCGACCGCGATGTGGTGGTCCATCCCGGCGCGGTGGCGGTGCTGGCGCTGGATGCTGACGGAACCGCGGTGCTGGTCCGCCAGTACCGGCACGCGGTGGGCCATGAGCTGCTGGAGCTGCCGGCCGGCCTGCTCGACGTCGACGGCGAGTCCGCGCTGACCGGCGCGCGCCGCGAGCTGTACGAGGAGGCGGCCCTGGCGGCGACGGACTGGGCGGTGCTGCTGGACATGTACAACTCCTCGGGCATGAGCGACGAGGCGATCCGGGTGTACCTGGCCCGCGGGCTCACCGAGATCGGCGAGCAGGACCGGTTCGCGACCGAGGACGAAGAGAGCAGCATGACCGTCGAGCGGTATCCCCTCGAGGAGCTGGTCCGGATGGCCCTGGCCGGCGAGCTGGTCAATGCCACCGCGGTGGCCGGCGTGCTGGCCGCCTGGGCGACCCGGGCCGACGGCTGGGCCGGGCTGCGGCCGGCCGAGGCCCCCTGGCCGGCCCGGCCCGACCGCGCCCGGCCGGCTGAATGACGGCCGAGGCCCTCTCCGACCGGCCGGCGGTGAGCCGGCCGACCGCGGCGGCGCGGACGGTCACCGGCTACCTCGACCACCTGGCCGTCGAGCGGGGGTCGTCGACCAACACCCTCAGCTCCTACCGCCGGGACCTGCGCCGTTACCTGCAGTACCTCACCGACCATGGCATCGACTCGCTGGCCGACGTCCAGCCAGCGACGGTGAGCGGTTTCCTGGCCGCCCTGCGCGAAGGCGATGCCGACCATCCGCCGCTGTCGGCGGCCTCGGCGGCCCGAGCCGTGGTCGCGGTCCGGGGCCTGCACAGGTTCGGCTATGCCGACGGCCAGCTGGCCGCGGACGTGGCCCGCGAGATCAAGCCGCCGGCGCCGCCCCGCCGGCTGCCCAAGGCGATCGGGATCGAGGAGGTCGAGCGGCTGCTGGATGCCGCCGGCTTCGACCAGACGCCGCTGTCGATCCGCGACCGGGCGCTGCTGGAGCTGCTGTACGGGACCGGCGCGCGGATCTCCGAGGCGGTCGGCCTGGACGTCGACGACCTGGACCTGCCGGGCCGCGGCGTCCTGCTGCGCGGCAAGGGCGGCAAGCAGCGGCTGGTGCCGGTGGGCTCGTTCGCGGCCAAGGCGCTGTCGGCCTACCTGGTCCGGGTGCGCCCGGAGCTGGCCAGGCAGGGGCGTGGCACCCCGAAGGTGTTCCTGAACTCCCGCGGCGGGCCGCTGTCGAGGCAGAGCGCCTGGACGGTGCTGCGCAGCGCCGCCGACAAGGCCGGTCTGGGCACCGACATCTCGCCGCACACGCTGCGACACTCCTTCGCCACCCACCTGATGGAGGGCGGCGCCGACGTCCGGGTCGTGCAGGAGCTGCTGGGTCACGCCTCGGTCACCACCACCCAGATCTACACCCTGGTCACGGTGGACCAGCTCCGCGAGGTCTACGCCGTGGCCCACCCCCGCGCGCGGGCCAGGCCGTGACCGGACGGGCCGTCCGACGTGCTCCGGCGGGTGGGTCGGAGCCGGTCACCCGGCCCTGTGGTGGGGTAACCTCCGAACGGGTCAGGCAAGCTGCGCAGCGGCGCGGCGGGGCACTTGCGAGGAGCGCGCACTCTCTATGACGACGTCCGACAGGCCGGGGGGCGGACCCGCCGACGAGGCGGGGTTCGAGTCGCTGCAGCTGCCGCTGGGCATGCCGTCCGGATCCGATCCCCAGACCTCGTCCGAAGCGCCGGTCCGGCTCGAAGGCGCCCTGTCCGAAGCGCCGGTCCTGTCCGAAGGGACCGCCGACGCTGTGAAGTCGGCCGACCCGGCCCGCACCCGCCGCCGCCGGCCGCTGGTCCAGCCCGAGCCGCTGAGCCAGCACGGCCCGGCCCGGGTGATCGCGCTGTGCAACCAGAAGGGCGGCGTCGGCAAGACCACCTCGACCATCAACCTCGGCGCGGCGCTGACCGAGTTCGGCCGCCGGGTGCTGCTGGTGGACTTCGATCCGCAGGGCGCGCTGAGCGTCGGGCTGGGCGTCCAGCCGCACCAGTTGGAGCGCACCACCTACAACCTGCTGATGGAACGCTCGGTGGGCCTGGACGAGGTGCTGCTCAAGACCGGCGTGCCCGGCATGGACCTGCTGCCGTCCAACATCGACCTGTCCGCCGCCGAGGTGCAGCTGGTCAACGAGGTGGCCCGCGAGCAGACCCTGGCCCGCACCCTGGCGCCGGTGCTCAACGACTACGACTTCGTGCTCATCGACTGCCAGCCCTCGCTGGGGCTCTTGACCGTCAACGCGCTGACGGCGGCCAACGGCGTGATCATCCCGCTGGAATGCGAGTTCTTCAGCCTGCGCGGGGTCGCGCTGCTCATCGACACCATCGACAAGGTCCAGCAGCGGCTCAACCCGAACCTGCGGCTGGAGGGGATCCTGGCGACCATGTACGACGGGCGCACCCTGCACGGCCGCGAGGTGTACAGCCGGGTGCTGGAGGCGTTCGGCGACAAGGTGTTCGACACGGTGATCACCCGGACGGTCCGGTTCCCGGAGACGACCGTGGCCGGCGAGCCGATCACCACCTGGGCGCCCACCTCCAACGGCGCGGTGGCCTACCGGGAGCTGGCGATGGAGGTTCTTTCCCGCCCGTGATCCGAACCCCGCCGGAAGGCGCCCAGCTGCTGGCCGTCGAGGAGCTGGCGCTGGAGGACCTGCCCGAGGAATGGGAGCTTCCGCCCGAGCCCGAGCCGCTGATCGGCAACGGCCAGCGCTTCAACGTCCGGCTGGATAACTTCGAGGGCCCGTTCGACCTGTTGCTGGCCCTAATCAGCCGCCGGCAGCTCGACGTCACCGAGGTGGCGCTCAGCCAGGTCACCGATGACTTCATCAGCTACCTGAAGGCCGCCGGGGAGGACTTCGACCTGGGCCAGGCGACCGAGTTCCTGGTGGTGGCGGCGACCCTGCTCGACCTGAAGGCCGCCCGGCTGCTGCCGGCCGCCGAGGTCGAGGACGAGGACGACCTGGCGCTGCTGGAAGCGCGCGACCTGCTGTTCGCCCGGCTGCTGCAGTACCGCGCCTACAAGCTCGCCGCCGCCCACCTCGGCGCGCTGGCCAAGCAGGCCGGACGCCGGTACGGCCGGATCGCCGAGCTCGAGCCCCGGTTCGCCGCGCTCAGCCCGGAGCTGCGGATCGGCGTGGACCTGCACCAGTTCGCCGCGATCGCAGCCCGCGCGCTGCGGCCCCGGCCGGCGCCGGTGGTCGGGGTGGAGCACCTGCACACCCCGCGGGTCAGCGTCCGCGAGCACATGGCGGCGATGGCCGAGCGGCTGGCCCGGACCGGCTCGGCGACGTTCCGGTCGCTGGTGGCCGACTGCGGCTCCACGCTGGAGGTGGTGGCCCGGTTCCTGGGACTGCTGGAGCTCTACCGCGACGGCGCGGTGAGCTTCGACCAGGCCGAGGCGCTGTCGGAGCTCCGGGTGCGCTGGATCGGCGGCGGCCGGAGCGCTGGCGCCGATCCAGCGGACCCGGACGAGGAGTACGGCTGATGAGCGAGCATCGCAGCGAGGTACGAGCGAGGCGCGGAGCGAATGTCGCGATGAGCGCTCGCGCGAAGAGCGAGGGCTGACTGATGAGTTCGCCGCAGGACACCGCGCAGCCGCAGGACACCGCGCAGCCGCAGGACACCGAAACCCTCGACCAGGCTTCGGCCCAGGACGAGCCACCCACCTCGGTCGACCCGGATTCCCAGACCCCGTCGCTGGACCTCACCGAGCCCGCCGTGCTGCGCGCCGCGCTGGAGGCGCTGCTGTTCGTCGCCGACGGCCCGGTGCAGCTGGCCCAGCTGGCCGCGGCGGTGCAGCGGCCGGCCGCCGAGGTGGCCGAGGCGCTGGCCGAGATCACCGCTGACCTGGACCGGCGCGGCGCCGGCTGGCAGCTGCGCCCGGCCGCCACCGGGTTCCGGCTCTACACCCGGGAGCGCTACGCCCCGCTCGTGGAGGCGTTCCTGCTCGATGGCCAGCGCAGCAAGCTCAGCCAGGCCGCGCTGGAGACGCTGGCCGTGATCGCCTACCGGCAGCCGGTGACCCGGGCGCGGATCTCGGCGATCCGCGGCGTGAACGTGGACGGGGTGGTGCGCACCCTGCTGGCCCGGGAGCTGATCACCGAGGTGGGCCTGGATCCGGAGACCGGCGGCGGGCTCTACCGCACCACCAGCACGTTCCTGGAGAAGATGGGCATCGCATCGGTCGAGGAGCTGCCGTCGCTGGCGCCGCTGCTGCCCGAGCTCGATTCCCTGGACCTCGACGAGCTCTGACGTCGATGAGCCCAGACCAGCCCGCTGAGGGGATCCGGCTGCAGAAGGTGCTGGCCAGCGCCGGTGTGGGCTCCAGGCGCGCGTGCGAGCAGCTGATCGCGCAGGGCCGGGTCACCGTCGACGGCCGGGGGGTGGCCGAGCTGGGCGCCCGGGTCGACCCGGAGACCTCGGTGGTGCGGGTGGACGGTAAGCGGATCAACCTGCGCTCGGGCCAGCTCTACCTGGCGATGAACAAGCCGCGCGGCGTGCTGACCGCGATGTCGGACCCGCACGGACGGCCCACCGTCGGGGACCTGGTGGCCGGGTACCCGGAGCGGCTGTTCCACGTCGGCAGGCTGGACGCCGAGACCGAGGGCCTGCTGATCCTCACCAACGACGGCGAGTTCGCGCACCGGCTGGCCCATCCCTCCCACGAGGTGGTCAAGACCTACATCGCCGAGGTGCCGGGCCCGGTGGACCGCTCGCTGGCCGCCCGGCTCAAGGCCGGCATCGAGCTGGACGACGGCCCGGTGCGGGTCGACGACTTCCAGGTGATCGGCTACTCGGCGGGCCGGGCGCTGGTCCAGGTGTCGCTGCACGTGGGCCGCAACCACATCGTCCGGCGGCTGCTGGACGCGGTCGGGCACCCGGTCGACAAGCTGGTCCGGACCGCGATCGGCCCGGTCCGGCTGGCCGATCAGCGGCCCGGATCGGTGCGCGAGCTGACCGCCGCCGAGCTGGGCGAGCTCTACCGGCTGCTCGGCCTCTAAGGTGGGCCGGTGAGCGTTCGGGCGGTGCGGGGCGCGATCCAGGTGGAGCGCGACGAGCGGCAGGCGATCCTGGACGGCGCCTCGGAGCTGGTTCAGGCGGTGATGGCGCGCAACTCCATCGAGCCCGACCAGCTGATCTCGATCCTGTTCACGGCCACGCCGGACCTGCAGGCCGAGTTCCCCGCCTACGCCGCCCGGCAGCTCGGCCTGACCGACGTGCCGCTGATGTGCGCCAGCGAGATGGCGGTCCCCGGCGCGCTGCCCCGGACGCTGCGGCTGCTGGCCCATTTCGACACCGACCTGGGACGCGGCGACATCCGGCACGTGTATCTCGGCGGCGCCGCGGCGCTGCGCACCGACCTGCCGCGCTAGCCGCAACCAGCCAGCATTAGCCACAGCCGGCCGGCGAGAGCCGCAACCAGCCAGAGCGTCCCGCGCCAGCGGCCACCCGGCACGCTGGAAGGCGAACCCAGCTGAACCCCGTACTCTAGGAATGCCCGGCCTCCGGTCGGGCCGGTCCGCCCGCCGAGCGCGGCCGGCGGACGGACAGCCCAGACATCTGTCGTGACCAGGACTGGATCAGCCGGCGTGCCTACCGATTTCAGCGAGGCTCCCGAGTTTCGGGGAGTGGTTGCGCTCGACGGGCCCTCGGGCACCGGAAAATCGACCGTCGCCCGGCTGCTGGCCAGACGGCTGCACGCCCAGTACCTCGACACCGGCGCGATGTACCGGGCCGCCACCGTGGCGGTGCTCCGGGCCGGCGTCGACCTGAACGACCCGGCCGCGGTCGCGGCTGAGGTGGCCACCAGCCGGATCGATGTGGGCACCGACCCCGAGCACCGCAGCACGCGCCTCAACGGCACGGACGTCGAGCGCGAGATCCGGACGGCGGCGACCACCGCGGCGGTCTCGGCGGTCTCGGCCGTCCCGGACGTGCGTACCCAGCTGGTGGCCCAGCAACGGCTGATCATCGGACGCGCGCCGACCGTCGCCGAGGGCCGCGACATCGGCTCGGTGGTCTGGCCCGACGCCGAGCTGAAGGTCTACCTGACCGCCCGCGAGGACGTCCGCGCCCGGCGGCGGGCCGGCGAGCTGGGCAGCCTCCACAGTGACGACGTTGACCGGATCGCCCAGTCCCTGCGCCGGCGCGATGCCTTCGACTCCAGCCGGGCGGCCAGCCCGCTGCGCCGGCCGGACGGCGCGACCGAGGTCGACACCTCCGACCTGGCCATCGACGAGGTCGTCGAGCTGCTCGCCGAGCTGGCGTTCCGGGCCATCAGCGCCGCAGATCGAGCCTGAGCCATGACCGAGCCGCACATCGAGACCGACACCGAAGCCGATCCAACGGCTGACGAGGCGCTGCCGGTCACCCCGGTGGTGGCCGTGGTGGGCCGTCCGAACGTGGGCAAGTCCACTCTGGTGAACCGCATCCTCGGACGGCGCGAGGCGGTCGTGCAGGACGTTCCCGGGGTGACCCGGGACCGGATCGCCTACGACGCCTACTGGGGTGGGCGGCAGTTCACCCTGGTCGACACCGGCGGCTGGGAGCCTGACGCCACCGGGCTGCAGGCGATGGTGTCGCGGCAGGCCGAGCAGGCCGTCGTCACCGCCGACCTGGTGCTGTTCGTGATCGACTCCCGCACCGGAGCCACCGAGACCGACCTGGTGGTGGCCCGCACGCTGCGCCGGGCCGGACGGCCGGTGGTGCTGGCGGTGACCAAGGTCGACGACGAGCGCGGCGAGTCCGATGCGGCCGAGGCCTGGTCGCTGGGCCTGGGCCAGCCGTACCCGGTCAGCGGGCTGCACGGGCGCGGCTCGGGTGACCTGCTCGACGCGATCCTGGAGCAGCTGCCGGACGCCCCGCCGGAACGGGAGCCGGTCGGCGGCCCCCGCCGGGTGGCCCTGGTCGGGCGTCCGAACGTGGGCAAGTCCAGCCTGCTGAACCGGCTGACCGGCTCGGAGCGCTCGGTGGTCGACGCGGTGGCCGGCACCACGGTGGACCCGGTGGACTCGCTGCTCGAGCTGGGTGGGGAGACCTGGCGGTTCGTCGACACCGCGGGCCTGCGCCGGCGGGTCACCAACGCCTCCGGCATGGAGTACTACGCCAGCCTGCGGACGGCCAGCGCGATCGAGTCGGCCGAGGTGGCGGTGGTGCTGCTGGACGCCTCGGAGGTGCTGTCGGAGCAGGACCAGCGGGTCATCTCGATGGTGGTGGAAGCCGGCCGTGCCCTGGTGATCGCGTTCAACAAGTGGGACCTGGTGGACGAGGACCGGCGGCTGCAGCTGGAGAAGGAAGCCGACTGGGAGTTGCAGCGGGTGCAGTGGGCGCCCCGGGTGAACGTCTCGGCCAAGACCGGCCGGGCGGTGGACAAGCTGGCCGGGGCGCTGCGGCTGTCGCTGGAGTCCTGGGACCGGCGGATCCCCACCGGCCGGCTCAACAGCTGGCTGACCGAGGTGGTCAACGCCACCCCGCCGCCCGGACGCGGCGGCAAGCATCCCAAGGTGCTGTTCGCCACCCAGGCCGACACCCGGCCGCCCCGGTTCGTGTTGTTCACCACCGGCTTCCTGGAGGCCGGCTACCGGCGGTTCCTGGAGCGCCGGCTGCGGGAGGATTTCGAGTTCGAGGGCAGCCCGATCGAGATCTCGGTCCGGGTCCGGGAGCGCCAGCAGCGCGGCTGAGCGCCCGGCGCTGGCGGGGCCGCCCAGCCAGGTGCGCTAAAGTTGCGGCGGTTCGTTCGCCGCGCCGCGGGTGGAACGACAGCGGGCTGTAGCGCAGCTTGGTAGCGCACCTGACTGGGGGTCAGGGGGTCGCAGGTTCAAATCCTGTCAGCCCGACATCGCTGTGCGCCAGCATGGTGGCAGGCACCTGCGAAGATGCCCGCGCAGCCGTGCTGGTCGCACCGGTTCGGTGGAGACCGAGGTTCGGCGGGAGGCCAGAGCGCGTGAGTTCGCAGCCCTCGGCCGTCGGAGCCCCGGCTCCGTCCGGGCCGGCGGTGCTGACGGTGCCCAACCTGCTGAGCTTCTCCAGGCTGCTCGGAGTGCCGCTGTTCCTGTGGCTGCTGCTCGGGCCGCACGCCGACGGCTGGGCGCTGGCGATCCTGATGATCAGCGGGATCACCGACTGGGCGGACGGGGTGCTGGCCCGCAAGCTGAACCAGATGTCGCGGCTCGGGGCGCTGCTGGACCCGGCCGTCGACCGGCTCTACATCCTGGCCACCCTGGTCGGGCTGGTGCTGCGGCACGTGATCCCGCTCTGGCTGGCGGTGCTGCTGATCGGCCGGGACCTGGTGCTGGCCTGCACCCTGCCGGCGCTGCGGCGGCGCGGGCTGACCGGGCTGCCGGTGCACTACCTGGGCAAGGCCGCGACGTTCAACCTGCTGTACGCCTTCCCGCTGCTGCTGATCGGCTCGCAACCGGGTGCCCTGGGCGCCGTCGCCAAGCCGATCGCCTGGGCGTTCACGATCTGGGGCACCGGGCTCTACCTGTGGGCTGCCGGGCTCTACCTGCTCCAGTTCCGCCGGGTGATCCGCACGCTGCCGGTGGTGGTCTGAGTGGCCGCGCCGACGCCGCCGGGCCCCGTCAGCCGGACCACCGCCATCCTCGACGACCTGCTCGCCAACCCCCTCGATCCCGGCTACCGGCTGGCTTTCCAGTCCGCGCAGGGCTCCCAGCCGTCCCGTGCCCGCCGGTGGTGGGACGGGCCGGTGCTGTGGCTGGCCTGCGTCGCGGTCGGGCTGCTGCTGGTGGTGGCCTACCAGCAACAGCACCGGTCCGCCCCCACCCGGGAGACCGCCCGCAAGGACCTGATCGTCCGGATCGAGCGGTTGCAGGCGGCCGGCAACTCCCTGGACGCCCGGGCCAAGACGCTGGCCGGCGAGGTGGCCGGCCTGCGCAACGCCCAGCTGCCCGGCAACGACGACGAGCTGAGGCGGATGGAGCTGGAGTCGGGCTCGCTGCCGGTGACCGGCCCCGGGGTGCAGATCCAGCTCGACGAGCCGGCGCCGCCCACCTCTGCGGCCAACGGCCGTCCCGGTACCACCCCGCAGGACCAGGTGGCGCTGCTGCACGACCGCGACATCCGGGCGGTGGTCAACCAGCTGTGGGCGGCGGGCGCGGAGGCGGTGGCGGTGAACAACCTGCGGCTGACCGCCACCTCGTTCATCCGGTTCGCGGGGGAGTCCGTGCTGGTCGACTTCCAGCCGATCAGCCCGCCGTACACGATCGAGGCGATCGGGAACCGGGACGGCCTGCTGGTGGCCTTCGCCGACTCTCCCATCGCCCGGCAGCTCAAGACCATGGCCGCTGTGGAAGGGATCACGTTCCGGTTCGTCGGCAAGTCGAGGCTGCGGTTGCAGTCGGTTACCGTGTCCGAGCCGCACTATGCAGGTCTGGGGACGGCCGGCCCCGGGACGGCGACCGGATCTGCCGCCAGCCCCAGCCCGTCCCCGTCTGCTACGGAGTCCCCTCGATGATTGCCGCGATCGCCCTGGTCATCGGCGTGCTGCTGGGCATCCTGTTCCGCCCCACCGTGCCGCTGTGGCTGGAGCCCTACCTGCCGATCGCGGTGGTCGCCGCGCTGGACGCGGTCTTCGGCGGCGTCCGGGCCCGGCTCGACGGCATCTTCGTGGCCAAGGTGTTCGTGGTCTCCTTCGTCTCCAACGTCCTGGTCGCCGCGCTGATCGTGTTCATGGGGGACAAGCTCGGGGTCGGCGGCCAGCTGTCCACGGCGGTGGTGGTGGTGCTGGGCATCCGGATCTTCGGCAATGCCGCGGCCATCCGACGTCACCTGTTCCGGGCCTGAGATGGCTGCCATCCCCGAGTCACCGGCCGGTCAGCCGGCCGAGAACGGCGCCCCAGCGGCCGGGAACGGCTCTCCGGCGGCCGGGAACGGCGCCCAAGGGGCCGAGAACGGCGCCCCAGCGGCCGGGAACGGCTCCGCGCGCCGGCCCCGCTGGGTCCGCAACCACCGCGCCACCGCCCTGATCGGCGCCCTGCTGGCGATGCTCGGCTTCGCGCTGGCGGTGCAGGTCCGCTCCAACTCCCAGACCGACGCGCTGGCCGGCGCCCGGGAGGCCGACCTGGTCCGGATCCTGGACGACCAGAACAGCCGCATCGAACGGCTGCAGGGCCAGATCGATGACCTGCAGGCAGCCAAGCAGCGGCTGTCCGAAAGCGGCAGCAACAACGCCGCGGCCCGCCAGGAGGCCCAGCGGCAGGCCGACGCGCTGGCCGTCCTGACCGGCGCGGCGCCGGCGCACGGGCCGGGGATCCGGATCAGCATCACCGACCCGCAGCACGCGCTGCGGGCCGAGGAGCTGCTCGACGTGGTGGAGGAGCTGCGCGGCGCCGGGGCGGAGGTGATCCAGTTCGGCCCGGTCCGGATCGGCACGTCCAGCGCGTTCACCGACTCGGGCTCCGGGATCTCGCTGGACGCGACGCTGCTGCAGGAGCCCTACGAGGTGCTGGCGATCGGTGACCCCAATACCCTCGACACCGCGCTGAACATCCAGGGCGGGGTGGTGAACACGGTGCACGCGGCCGGCGGCGAGGTCCACATCGCCGAGCAGTCCTCGCTCAGCATCACCGCCACCAGAACCATCCCGACTCCGAAGTACGCCACCCCGACCGGCAAGTGATCTCCTGCCGGGCAGAGGCGGTAAGGTCGCCCGCACCCGGAGGGCGCACCAGCACCGACCCGGCTTCCTTCCGCTCTTCTCGCTGACGAGGTGACCCCGACATGGCAGAGATCCCACCCGACCTGCGCTACACCAACGACCACGAGTGGGCGAAGGTGACCCAGGGCAATACCGTCCGGGTCGGCATCACCGACTTCGCCCAGAGCTCCCTCGGCGACATCGTGTTCGTGTCGGTGCACGGGATGGATTCCACGGTGGAGTCCGGCGACACCTTCGGCGAGGTCGAGTCCACCAAGAGCGTCTCCGATCTCTATGCCCCGGTCCCCGGCTCCGTGGTCGCCCGCAACGAGGCGCTCGATGACCAGCCCGAGCTGCTGAACACCGACCCGTACGGCGCCGGCTGGATCGCCGAGATCGAGGTCGCCGACCTGTCGGTGCTCGATTCGCTGCTGGACGCCGAGGCGTACGGCCAGGTCACCGCCGAGTGAACCTCCACCTCGCGTTGACCCTTCGCCACGGGGCGAACTAGGCTCGCGGCATCGGCGATCTCCCAGGCTGGCCTGGCCGGGCGATCGAATCCGTGGCTGAGGCCGGCTGGGTCGGCACCAGAAGAGAAAGGGCGTTTGCGCCAGTGTTCTGCACCGCGTGTGGCACCGAGAATTCAGACAAGAGCCGATACTGCGCGCAGTGCGGAACTCCGTTGGCCGGCGCCAACCAACCACCCGGACGTCCGAGCGGCCCGGACGTGACCTCGATCCTGTCCGCCGGGTTCTCCCCGGTCGGCGGCGCCGACAGCGACGAGTTCTCGCCCGAAGCCCACCAGCGGGCCATCGACGCCCTCGCGCCGGGCTCGGCGCTGCTGGTGGTCAAGCGCGGCCCGAACGCCGGCAGCCGCTTCCTGCTCGACCAGGACATCACGACGGCCGGCCGGCATCCCGACAGCGACATCTTCCTCGACGACGTCACGGTCTCCCGCCGGCACGTGGAGTTCCGCCGCGACGGCGCGGGCTTCACCGTCCATGACGTGGGCAGCCTGAACGGCACCTACGTCAACCGGGAACGCATCGACTCGGCCACCCTGGCCGGCGGCGACGAGGTGCAGATCGGCAAGTTCCGGCTGGTGTACCTGACCTCGCTGCCCCGCGGCGGAGGCCGTTCGTGAACGCCGCGAGCCTGCCGTCCCGGGGAACGCTCTCGATCGGCGAGGTGCTGTCCCAGTTGCGCGCCGACTTCCCGGACGTGACCATCTCCAAGATCCGGTTCCTGGAGGACCAGGGCCTGGTGCAGCCGGACCGCACCCCGTCCGGCTACCGCAAGTTCTCCGGCTCGGACGTGGCCCGGCTGAAGTACGTGCTGAGCCAGCAGCGCGACCACTACCTGCCGCTGCGGGTCATCAAGGACCAGCTCGAGGCGATCGACCGGGGGCACGGCCACGGCCCGGCGCCGGCCAGCTCGGTGCCCCGCGCGGCGCATCCGACGATCGTCGACAACGCCCCGACGCCCGAGCACTTCCGGTCCTCGGCCGCGGCGATGCGGCTCAGCCGCGAGGAGCTGCTCAACACCGCGGGCCTGCGCCCGGCGCAGCTGGCCGAGCTGGAGCAGTACGGCCTGATCAGCCAGCGGGCCGGTGGCTACTACGACGACGACGCGCTGGCGATCGCCCGGGTGGTGGCCGAGATGGCCCGGTTCGGCATCGAGGGCCGGCACCTGCGCGGCTTCAAGTCCGCCGCTGACCGCGAGGTCGGGCTGTTCGGCCAGGTGGCGGGCCCGATGGCCAAGCAGCGCAGCGGCGAGGGCCGGGCCCGCGCCGAGGAGACGGTGCGCGAGCTGGCGGCGCTGTCGGTGCGGCTGCACGCCGCTCTGGTGCAGATTGGGCTCCGTGAGATCGTCGGCTGAACGCAACAACGGCTACGCTGAAAGGGGTTTGGCGTCCACGTCGCGTCGACAGCAGAGGGAGGGCTGAGGAGATGACTCTTCATCCGCTACAGGTTGTCGGTGTGCGAGTGGAGTTGCCCGCCAACCAGCCGGTGGTGTTGCTCAAGGAAGCCGACGGCGCCCGGTACCTGCCGATCTGGATCGGCGCGGTCGAGGCCTCGGCCATCGCCTTCGAGCAGCAGGGCGTCCAGACCCCGCGGCCGATGACCCATGACCTGCTGCGGGACGTGATCGGCGCGCTGGGCGGCGAGCTGAAGCAGGTGTCGATCACCGAGCTGCGCGACGACGTCTTCTACGCCGAGCTGCAGTTCGCCGACGGCACCACCGTCAGCGCCCGGCCCTCGGACGCGATCGCGCTGGCGCTGCGCACCGAGACCCCGATCGTCGGCGACGAGAGCGTGCTGGCCACCGCCGGCATCGCGATCCCGGAGGAGGACGAGGACGAGGTGGAGCGGTTCCGGGAGTTCCTCGACACCATCTCCGCCGACGACTTCGCCGGGTCCGAGGGCGGCGACGAACCGCATCCCGGCAGCTCCTGACGCTGCCGAAGCCTGTCCGAACCGCGGCGCGAAGTCTGCACCTGAACTCGACAGTTACTTTTTCGTGCGCAATCCGGCGAGGCGCATTGACCGGTGCAGCCACCGCGGCATACCTTCGGTAAATACCCACGGTGCAATTCGATGGGTGCCGCGCCTGGTTCAGCCGAATCGGAGGCGGTACGGGCAATCGCAGTGATGTGCGCGGCAGCTAGGAGATCGATGTGTTGGACCACACGCCGGAGCAGGGCGAGCTGTTCTCCGCGCCCGGCATCGGCTCCGACGACTCGGTCGGCTACCGCGGCCCGACCGCCTGCGCCGCGGCCGGCATTACCTACCGCCAGCTGGACTACTGGGCACGCACCGGGTTGGTAGTGCCCTCGGTCCGCTCTGCCGCGGGCTCGGGCAGCCAGCGGCTGTACTCGTTCAAGGACATCCTGGTGCTCAAGGTCGTGAAGCGGCTGCTGGACACCGGTGTCTCGCTGCAGAACATCCGGCTCGCGGTCGACATCCTGCGCGAGCGCGGGGTGGACGACCTGGCCCGCATCACCCTGCTCTCCGACGGCACCACGGTGTACGAGTGCACCTCCTCCGAAGAGGTGGTGGACCTGCTGCGCGGCGGCCAGGGGGTATTCGGCATCGCCGTCAGCGGCGCGTTGCGGGAGCTGGCCGGCTCGCTGGCCAAGCTGCCGTCCGAGCGGACCGACG
>NZ_DASVSG010000115.1:0-29475 GCF_036388195.1 Jatrophihabitans sp.
GTGATGCCGCGCTCCTGCTCCTGCTCCATCCAGTCCATGGTGGCTGCGCCGTCGTGGACCTCACCGATCTTGTAGTTGATGCCGGTGTAGTACAGGATCCGCTCGGTAGTGGTGGTCTTGCCCGCGTCGATATGCGCCATGATCCCGATGTTGCGGGTCCTGGCGAGCTCAACGTTGTTGGCCATCATTCCTCTTCATGTCAGTGCGGGCTGGCGCCTGGACGCCGTCCCGAGGGCGGGCTGCTACCAGCGGTAGTGCGCGAAGGCCTTGTTCGACTCGGCCATCTTGTGGGTGTCCTCACGACGCTTGACGCTGGCGCCCAGGCCGTTGCTGGCATCGAGCAGCTCGTTCATCAAGCGCTCGGTCATGGTCTTCTCCCGGCGAGCGCGGGAATAGCCGACCAGCCAGCGCAGGGCCAGCGTGGTCTGGCGCGGGGTGCGGACCTCGACCGGAACCTGGTAGGTCGCGCCACCGACGCGGCGGCTGCGTACCTCCAGGGTCGGCTTGACGTTGTCCAGCGCCCGCTTGAGGGTGACCACCGGGTCGGTGCCGTTCTTCTCCCGGCAGCCTTCCAGCGCGCCGTACACGATGCTCTCGGCGGTGGACCGCTTGCCGTCGGTCAGGATCTTGTTGACCAGCTGGGTCACCAGCGGCGAGGCGTACACCGGGTCGACCACGAGGGGGCGACGCGGAGCGGGGCCCTTACGAGGCATGCTTGATCTCCTTGCTCTTCGCGCGAGCGCTCATCAGGACTTCTCCTTCTTCGCGCCGTAACGGCTGCGGGACTGCTTGCGGTTGCGGACACCCTGGGTGTCCAACGAGCCGCGGATGATCTTGTAACGGACGCCGGGCAGGTCCTTCACCCGGCCGCCACGCACCAGCACGATGGAGTGTTCCTGCAGGTTGTGCCCGACCCCGGGGATGTAGGCGGTGACCTCGATGCCACTGGTCAGCCGGACGCGAGCGACCTTGCGCAGCGCGGAGTTCGGCTTCTTGGGCGTCGTGGTGTACACACGCGTGCAGACGCCACGCCGCTGCGGAGAGCCCTTCAACGCCGGGGTCTTGGTCTTGCTGATCTTGTCCTGCCGGCCCTTGCGGACCAGCTGCTGGATCGTAGGCATGCGGCCTGCAATCTCCTCATTCGTCTGCGGTACGTCGTGGAGAGATCCCCCGGCGCGCTGGCTTGTCCCCAGCCGCGCCAGGCTCACCGCCCGGCAACGTGTCTGCTCTGCTGTTGTCCCCCTCCGGTCCACGGGGTCGGGCGTGTCGCGCCCCATCCCAGGAGTGTCCGCGGAAAATTCCCCGCAGGACGCCGGACGGCCCCGGCGCATCAGCGACCCGCTTGTTTCAGCAGGCGCCCATGATGCGCGCAGGCGAGCACCCGGAGGCTCCGGGCACAAAGGTAAACAATACCGTTGCCCCGTCCGGGATCAAAATCGGCCCCGGCCCAGGCGCCGGCCTGCCGCGCGGCCCGCCGAAACGGGTCCGCCGACGCCGGTGTGGGGGGTGTTGTACGCCGGGGTGCGCATTCGTGCTACGGTTTCCGTGGTTGCAGTTGCAGTTTTCCACGATCGTTTCTATGAACGCCCGCGGGTACTAGCAGCGGGCGTTTTGTTCTTCTCGGCTGAACGGCGGGGTACACAAGACGACAACCCGGAGGCCACGCGGTGTGGCCTTCGAACCGCATTCAGCAAGGAGAAAGACACATGGCACAGGGAACCGTCAAATGGTTCAACAGCGAAAAGGGCTTCGGCTTCATCGCTCCGGACGGCGACAACCTCCCCGACGTGTTCGTCCACTACTCGGCGATCGCCGCTGATGGCTACCGGAGCCTGGACGAGAACCAGCGCGTCGAGTTCGAGACCACCCAGGGCCAGAAGGGCCCGCAGGCGGAGAACGTCCGCCCGCTCTAAGGTCTGAGCCTCGCGAAGGGGCCGCACCCGCAAGGGTGCGGTCCCTTTTGCTTTGTCCTGGCCGCCCAGTCGCGCGCGTCAGCCCGCGCGACTGGGCCAGGGCACCCCGTGATCACCGCCCGATCACGCCCGCAGCTACCATCGCCCCCATGCTGAGCCTGTCCTGGGACGCGATCCGGCTGTTCCTCCACGTGCTCGGGGCCACCGTATGGGTCGGCGGGCAGCTGACCCTGGCCGCGCTGGTGCCGGTGCTGCGCAGGCATGGTGGCGAGCTGCCCAAGGCTGCCGCCCGGCAGTTCAACAAGGTCGCCTGGCCCGCCTTCGGGCTGCTGGTGGCGACCGGGATCTGGAACCTGGCAGCCGAGCAGGACGAGCCGTCCGGCCGCTACCGCACCACCCTCACCATCAAGCTGGTGGTCGTTCTCATCTCCGGTGTCGCCGCCTTCCTGCACGCCCGATCGCGCACGAAGGCGGGCCTGGCGGTCTTCGGAGCGCTTACCGCGCTGTCAGCGATCCTTGCCCTGCTGCTGGGCGTGCTGCTCGCCACCTGACCCGCCCGCCCCCCGACCCGCCCGCACTCCTGACCCGCCCGCACCCCGACCCGCCCGCACTCCTGACCCGCCCGCACCGCTGGCGCCCCCACCGCTGACGCCGCGCCCATCACGGCGGGCAGTGACGCTGAAACGGCCGCGGGCCGGTAATCCCCGAGAGGGTTACCGGCCCGCGGTCGCTGCTTGGATCAGCGGAAGTCGTTGTACCCGAAGTCATCGAGCGCAACGGCCTGGCCGCCACCCTGGCCGAAGCCGTAGTAGTCGCTCTCGTCGTAACCGGCCATCGAGAACGCCGCGGCGCGGGCCTCTTCGGTCGGATTGACCTCGACGTTGCGGTACTTGGCGATGCCGGTACCCGCCGGGATCAACTTTCCGATGATCACGTTCTCCTTCAGGCCGACCAGCGAGTCGCTCTTCGCCGAGATCGCGGCGTCGGTCAGCACCCGGGTGGTCTCCTGGAAGGAGGCCGCCGACAACCACGACTCGGTGGCCAGCGAGGCCTTGGTGATGCCCATCAGCACCGGACGACCCGAAGCCGGCTCGCCGCCTTCGGCCACCACCCGGCGGTTCTCCGCCTCGAACTTGGCCCGCTCGATCAGCGAGCCCGGCAGGAACTCGGTGGCGCCGGAGTCGATCACCGTGATGCGCTTGAGCATCTGCCGGATGATCACCTCGATGTGCTTGTCGTGGATCGCCACACCCTGGCTGCGGTAGACCTCCTGGACCTCGCGCACCAGGTGCAGCTGCACCTCGCGCGGGCCCATGATCCGCAGCACGTCGTGCGGGTTGACCGCACCGGCGACCAGCTGCTGGCCCACCTCGACCTGATCGCCGTCAGCGACCAGCAACCGGGCACGACGCAGGATCGGGTACTCGATCTCCTCGGTGCCGTCGTCCGGGGTGATCACGATCTTGCGGCCGGAGCCCTTGCCGGTGCCTTCGACCTCGTCGAGCCGGACCCGGCCGGTGGCCTCGCTGATCGGCGCGACACCCTTGGGCACCCGTGCCTCGAACAGCTCGGCGACCCGGGGCAGGCCGTGGGTGATGTCGTCGCCGGCGATACCGCCGGTGTGGAAGGTACGCATGGTCAGCTGGGTACCGGGCTCGCCGATCGACTGGGCGGCGATGATGCCGACCGCCTCGCCGACGTCCACCAGCTTGCCGGTGGCCAGGGAACGGCCATAGCAGCTGGCGCAGGTGCCCAGCGCCGACTCGCACGTCAGCACGCTGCGCACCCGGACCTCGGACACGCCGCGGGTCACCAGCTCCTCGATCAGGACGTCACCGAGGTCGGAGCCCGAGGCGGCGACGACCACGCCGTCCACCTCGACGTCCTCGGCGAGCACCCGCGCGTAGACGCTGGTCTCGGCGTGGCCGTCCCGGATCAGCTGGCCGTCGGGGCCGGCGGCCGCGATGGCGAGCTTGACGCCACGCTCGGTGCCGCAGTCGTCCTCGCGGATGATGACGTCCTGCGAGACGTCCACCAGCCGACGGGTCAGGTAGCCGGAGTCAGCCGTCCGCAGCGCGGTGTCGGCCAGACCCTTGCGGGCGCCGTGGGTGGAGATGAAGTACTCCAGCACCGACAGGCCCTCACGGAAGTTGGCCTTGATCGGACGCGGGATGATCTCACCCTTGGGGTTGGCCACCAGTCCACGCATGGCCGCGATCTGGCGCATCTGCATCATGTTCCCGCGGGCGCCGGAGTTGACCATGATGTACACCGGGTTGGTCTTGGGGAAGTTGGCTTCCATCTCCTTGGAGACCTCGCCGGTCGCCTTGGTCCAGACCTCGACCAGCTCCTGCCGGCGCTCGTCGACGGTGATGACACCACGCCGGTACTGCTTCTCGATCTTCTCGGCGTCCTTCTCGTACTTGTCGAGGATCTCCGCCTTCCTCGGCGGGGTGACCACATCGTCGATCGCGATGGTGATGCCGGACCGGGTCGCCCAGTAGAAGCCGGCTGCCTTGAGGTTGTCCAGCGCGTGCGCCACGGCGACCTTGGGGTACCGCTCGGCCAGGTCGTTGACGATCTGGCCCAGTTCCTTCTTGGTGACCTCGTAGTTCACGAACCGGTAGTCCGCCGGCAGCGTGTCGTTGAACAGCGTCCGGCCCAGGGTGGTCTCGACCAGCAGCGGCTCACCCGGCTGCCAGCCCTCCGGAGCCACCCACGGCTCGCCGCTGCCGTTGTCGACGCTGGTGACGCCGTGCAGCCGGATCCGGACGGGCGCCTGCAGGCCGAGCGACTTGGCATCGCGCGCCATCAGGGCCTCGGCCGACGAGGAGAACGCCCGGCCGGTGCCTTCCTGGTTCTGCCGGATGGTGGTCAGGTGGTACAGGCCCAGGATCATGTCCTGGGTCGGCATGGTCACCGGACGGCCGTCGGCGGGCTTGAGGATGTTGTTCGTCGACAGCATCAGCACCCGGGCCTCGGCCTGGGCCTCGGCCGACAGCGGCAGGTGCACCGCCATCTGGTCGCCGTCGAAGTCGGCGTTGAACGCGGTGCAGACCAGCGGGTGGATCTGGATCGCCTTGCCCTCGACCAGCTGCGGCTCGAAGGCCTGGATGCCCAGCCGGTGCAGCGTCGGCGCGCGGTTCAGCAGCACCGGGTGCTCCCGGATGACCTCCTCCAGCACGTCCCAGACGACCGGACGGGCCCGCTCCACCATCCGCTTGGCGGACTTGATGTTCTGGGCGTGGCTCAGGTCCACCAGCCGCTTCATGACGAAGGGCTTGAACAGCTCCAGCGCCATCTGCTTGGGCAGGCCGCACTGGTGCAGCTTGAGCTGCGGGCCGACCACGATGACCGAACGGCCGGAGTAGTCGACACGCTTGCCGAGCAGGTTCTGGCGGAACCGGCCCTGCTTGCCCTTGAGCAGGTCCGACAGCGACTTCAGCGGCCGGTTGCCCGGGCCGGTGACCGGACGCCCGCGGCGGCCGTTGTCGAACAGCGCGTCGACGGACTCCTGCAGCATCCGCTTCTCGTTGTTGACGATGATCTCGGGCGCGCCGAGGTCGATCAGCCGCTTGAGCCGGTTGTTGCGGTTGATCACCCGTCGGTACAGGTCGTTGAGGTCGGAGGTGGCGAACCGGCCACCGTCGAGCTGGACCATCGGACGCAGGTCCGGCGGGATCACCGGAACGCAGTCGAGCACCATGCCCTGCGGGGAGTTGGTGGTGTTGAGGAACGAAGCCACCACCCGCAGCCGCTTGAGCGCCCGGATCTTCTTCTGGCCCTTGCCCGAGCGGATGGTCTCCCGCAGCGACTCGGCCTCGGCCTCGAGGTCGAAGCCGGCGATCAGGGTCTGCAGGGACTCAGCGCCCATGCCGCCCTCGAAGTACTCGCCGAACCGGTCGCGCAGCTCGCGGTAGAGCATCTCGTCGGAGATCAGCTGCTTGACGTCGAGCTTGCGGAAGGTGTCCATCACCTCGTCGAGGCGGTCGATCTCCCGCTGCGCCCGGTCGCGGAGCTGGCGCATCTCGCGCTCGCCACCCTCGCGGACCTTGCGCCGGACGTCGCTCTTGGCGCCCTCGGCCTCGAGCTCGGCCAGATCGGCCTCGAGCTTCTTGGCCCGGGCGTCGATGTCGGCGTCCCGGCGCTTCTCCAGGGTGGACTTCTCCGCGCTGATCTCGGCCTCGAGGGTCGGCAGGTCCCGGTGCCGGGTCTCGGTGTCGACCTTGGTGATCAGGTACGCCGCGAAGTAGATGATCTTCTCGAGATCCTTGGGAGCGAGGTCCAGCAGGTAACCCAGCCGGGACGGCACGCCCTTGAAGTACCAGATGTGGGTGACCGGCGCGGCGAGCTCGATGTGGCCCATCCGCTCACGGCGCACCTTGGCACGGGTGACCTCGACGCCGCAGCGCTCGCAGATGATGCCCTTGAAGCGCACCCGCTTGTACTTGCCGCAGTAGCACTCCCAGTCCCGGGTGGGACCGAAGATCTTCTCGCAGAACAGGCCGTCCTTCTCAGGCTTGAGAGTCCGGTAGTTGATGGTTTCGGGCTTCTTGACCTCGCCGTGGGACCACTGACGGATGTCGTCAGCAGTGGCCAGGCCGATACGCAGCTCGTCGAAAACGTTGACGTCGAGCAAGGTTCCTACCTTCTACGTCTGTAAAACCTGTGGGTGTTACGGGTGGCATCCGCCTCCGGCGGCGCAAGCGCGCGCCGCCGGAAGAGCGGACTAGACCTCTTCGACCGAGGACGGCTCGCGCCGGGACAGGTCGATGCCGAGTTCCTCGGCGGCCCGGAAGACGTCGTCGTCGGTGTCGCGCATCTCGACGGCGACCCCGTCGCTGGAGAGCACCTCGACGTTCAGGCACAGCGACTGCAGCTCCTTGAGCAGCACCTTGAACGACTCCGGGATGCCCGGCTCGGGGATGTTCTCGCCCTTGACGATCGCCTCGTACACCTTGACCCGGCCGAGGATGTCGTCGGACTTGATGGTGAGCAGCTCCTGCAGCGCGTAGGCCGCGCCGTAGGCCTGCATCGCCCAGCACTCCATCTCGCCGAAGCGCTGGCCGCCGAACTGCGCCTTACCGCCCAGCGGCTGCTGGGTGATCATCGAGTACGGGCCGGTCGAGCGGGCGTGGATCTTGTCGTCCACCAGGTGCAGCAGCTTGAGGATGTAGACGTAGCCGACCGAGATCGGCTCCGGGAACGGCTCGCCGGAGCGGCCGTCGATCAGCTGCGCCTTGCCGGTGCGGCCGATCAGCTGGTCGCCGTCACGGGTCCGCAGGGTCGAGTCGAGCAGACCGGTGATCTCCTCCTCCCGAGCGCCGTCGAACACCGGCGTCGCGACGTTGCTGCCGGGCTTGCCCATGCGGGCGGGCTCGGGCAACCGGGCCGCCCACTCGGGATCGCCGGCGACCTCCCAGCCGGTCTTGGCGACCCAGCCGAGGTGGGTCTCCAGGACCTGGCCGATGTTCATCCGGCCGGGCACGCCCAGCGGGTTGAGCACGATGTCGACCGGGGTCCCGTCCTTGAGGAACGGCATGTCCTCCGGCGGCAGGATCTTGGCGATGACGCCCTTGTTCCCGTGCCGGCCGGCCAGCTTGTCGCCGTCCTGGATCTTGCGCTTCTGGGCGATGTAGACCCGGACCAGCTCGTTGACGCCCGGCGGCAGCTCGTCGCCGTCCTCGCGGGAGAAGACCCGGACGCCGATGACCTTGCCGGCCTCGCCGTGCGGAACCTTCATCGAGGTGTCGCGGACCTCGCGCGCCTTCTCACCGAAGATCGCGCGGAGCAACCGCTCCTCCGGGGTCAGCTCGGTCTCGCCCTTGGGAGTGACCTTGCCGACCAGCACGTCGCCGGTCACGACGTCCGCGCCGATCCGGATGATGCCGCGCTCGTCGAGATCGGCCAGCACCTCGTCGGAGACGTTCGGGATGTCCCGGGTGATCTCCTCGGCGCCCAGCTTGGTGTCGCGGGCGTCGACCTCGTGCTCCTCGATGTGGATCGAGGTCAGGACGTCGTCCTGCACGATCCGCTGGTTGAGGATGATCGCGTCCTCGTAGTTGTGGCCCTCCCAGGGCATGAACGCCACCAGCAGGTTCTTGCCCAGCGCCATCTCGCCGTTGTCGGTGGACGGGCCGTCGGCCACCACCTGGCCCACCTCGACCCGGTCGCCCTCGCTGACGATCGGCTTCTGGTTGAAGCTGGTGCCCTGGTTGGAGCGGGCGAACTTCGACAGCCGGTAGGTGTTGCGGGTGCCGTCGTCGGCCATCACGGTGATGTAGTCGGCCGAGAGCTCCTCGACCACACCGGCCTTGTCGGCGACGACCACGTCGGCCGCGTCGACCGCGGCGCGCAGCTCCATGCCGGTGCCGACCAGCGGGGCCTCCGAGCGCAGCAGCGGAACGGCCTGGCGCTGCATGTTGGCGCCCATCAGGGCCCGGTTGGCGTCGTCGTGCTCCAGGAACGGGATCATGGCGGTCGCCACCGACACCATCTGGCGCGGCGAGACGTCCATGTAGTCGACCTCGTCCGGTTCGAGCAGCTCGACCTCGCCGCCCTTCTTGCGGCACAGCACCTTGTCCTCGGCGAAGGTTCCCTGGGCGGTGATCAGCGCGTTGGCCTGCGCGATGGTGACCCGGTCCTCCTCGTCAGCGGTGAGGTAGGCGATCTGGTCGGTGACGGCGCCGTTCTCGACCTTGCGGTACGGGGTCTCGACGAACCCGAACGCGTTCACCCGGCCGTAGGAGGCCAGCGACCCGATCAGGCCGATGTTCGGGCCTTCCGGGGTCTCGATCGGGCACATCCGGCCGTAGTGCGACGGGTGGACGTCGCGGACCTCCATGCCGGCCCGGTCCCGCGAGAGGCCACCGGGGCCCAGCGCGGACAGCCGGCGCTTGTGGGTCAGGCCGGCCAGCGGGTTGGTCTGGTCCATGAACTGCGACAGCTGCGACGTCCCGAAGAACTCCTTGATCGAGGCCACCACGGGGCGGATGTTGATCAGGGTCTGCGGCGTGATCGCCTCGACGTCCTGGGTGGTCATCCGCTCGCGGACGACCCGCTCCATCCGGGACAGCCCGACCCGGATCTGGTTCTGGATCAGCTCGCCCACGGTGCGCAGCCGGCGGTTGCCGAAGTGATCGATGTCATCGACCTCGTAGCCGTCCTCGCCGGCGTGCAGCCGGACCAGGTACTCGATGGTCTTGACGATGTCCTCTTCGGTGAGGTTGCCGTGGTTGATGTCGGTGCTGACCTCGAGCTTCTTGTTGGCCTTGTAGCGGCCCACCTTGGCCAGGTCATAGCGCTT
Source organism: Jatrophihabitans sp. (assembly GCF_036388195.1). Taxonomy (GTDB): domain Bacteria; phylum Actinomycetota; class Actinomycetes; order Mycobacteriales; family Jatrophihabitantaceae; genus Jatrophihabitans_A. Next base: position 9,220 of record NZ_DASVSG010000115.1, read on the forward strand.
GGGGTTGAAGAACAGGTTCTCCAGCAGCGCCTGCGCCGACTCCTTGGTCGGGGGCTCGCCCGGACGCAGCTTGCGGTAGATGTCGAGCAGCGCCTCGTCCTGGCCGGGGATGTGGTCCTTCTCCAGGGTGGCCAGCAGCGTCTCCGACCAGGCGAAGTGCTCCCGGATCCGGTCCGAGCTCCAGCCGAGCGCCTTGAGCAGCACGGTGACGGGCTGGCGGCGCTTGCGGTCGATCCGGACGCCGACCGTGGCCCGCTTGTCGATGTCGAACTCCAGCCAGGCGCCCCGGCTCGGGATCACCTTGACGGAGAAGACGTCCACATCGGAGGTCTTGTCCAGGTTGCGGTCGAAATAGATGCCCGGCGAGCGGACGAGCTGGGAGACGACCACCCGCTCGGTGCCGTTGATGACGAAGGTGCCCTTGCGGGTCATCATCGGGAAGTCGCCCATGAACACCGTCTGGCTCTTGATCTCGCCGGTGGTGTTGTTGGTGAACTCCGCCGTGACGAACAGCGGGGCGGCATAGGTCATGTCCTTGTCCTTGCACTCCTCGATGGAGGCCTTGACGTCCTCGAACCGGGGTGAGGAGAAGGACAGCGACATGGAGCCGGAGAAGTCTTCGATCGGTGAGATCTCACCGAGAATCTCTTCCAGTCCGGATAGCGCGACCAGGCCTGAGGAGCTCGCCTCGCGAGCCTGCCGCTCTTTCCAGGCGGCGTTGCCGATCAGCCAGTCAAAGGATTCCGTTTGCAGAGCCAGCAGATTGGGAACCTCGAGCGGTTCCCTGATCTTGGCGAATGAGGTACGAACAGGGGATCCGGGGATGCCCCCGATCATGCCTTCTGATTCGGACTTACCGGGGCGAGAGACTGCCAAGATGCGTCCTTCCGAGGACTTGGTCCACCGCTGCCCTGCTGGGGTGGACCCGCAGCAATGCAGCTTCTGATCTGTGCGCCGGCCCTGGTGCTACCAGTGTTTTCCGTTCCGTCTCAGACAGCAGGAAGTAGACCCTGTACGGGCCAACGGTTGTTTGAGGGCAGCGCAAATTAGCAGTCTAGCCGAGAACGGCACACCTGTCCAGGCCACCTTTTCCAGTGGCTCTGCCGCGGTCGGGAACGAGCAGCCCGAGCGCCTCTTCGGCCAAGGATCCAGCCGGTTGTTCAGATAGTCAATGGCTCTGCGGGCTTTCAATGCAGTGCACAGACAGGGTGCCCCGCCGGAGGTCCGACGTCAAGCATCCCGGCCATGCCGGTCGCGCCGTGGTCTTCGCGCGGGGTTGGGGCCCCGCTAGATCTGGTCGAACTTGGACACCAGCCACTGATCCCGGACCCGGTCGAGGGTCACCCGGACCCGGAACAGGTCGATCCGGGCCGCGGTGAGCGAGGTGTTGGTGACCTTCTGCTGGCCGAAGACCACCACGGTCACCTGGTTGCCGTCACCCGAGACCGCCTCCACCCCGGCGCCGTCGGTCTGGGCCTGCACGACCGCGTGCACCTTGGTCGCTGTCGGCTTGATCGTGGTGGTCATGGCCTTGACGTAGTCCTCGACCGCCCGGCCGGTCAGCCGGGCCCGGGCCGCGGCGACATCGGCGTCGAAGCGCCGGTAGTCGTAGGACAGGATCAGCGGCACCGCCGTCTTGGCGGTGGACAGCGCCTGCTCGCGCTCGGCCCGGGAGCCCACGTCCGGTGGGGAGGTCAGCAGCCAGCCGTCCAGGGCCGCCAGCGCCAGCACTACGACAGCCAGCGCCGCGAGCAGCCAGGCCGGAACGCGCCGGCCCGCTTCGGCCGCCGAGGGCTGGCGGCTCACCAGGTCGGCGGGCTGGTGGTCGAGGTCGTCGACGTCCGCTGCCTCGGCGGCCTGCTGGGGTTCCTGGGAGGCGGCCGGGGTGGTGTCGGGGTGATCGTCGCCGGTGGTGGCGGGGTCGGCGGGGTGGTCGGTGGGTGCGTGGTCGGTGGTGGCCGTGGCGCTGGCCTGCGGGGCTGCTCCGGCCGGGGCCGGCCGGGGTGAGGGCCTGGGGCGGCGCAGCCCGTCCGGGGCGGCGGCGGCCGCGGTACGGCGGGCCCGCGAGGTCGGCGAGGGACGGGACGCAGTTGGGCTCGTCGACCGGCCCGGCTCGGGAGCCGGAGCGGGAAGGTCGTCGGGGGCCGTGTCCTGGCCGGGACGCTCGGTCATGACACCGACACCGACTGCAGGTCGTCCATCAGCCACTTTCCGTCGATCAGCTTCATGGTCACCTGGGACCGGTTCTGGGCCGCGGTGCTGGACTTGCCCGCCGCATCCACCCGCAGGGTGTCCGAGGCCACCATCACCACGGCGGACTTGCCGTCGAAGCTCACCAATCCGGCGCCCGAGACGGTGGCGCCGGCGTCCTGCTTGAGCTGGGTGAGCCTGGTCTTCAAGGTCGCCTTGTTGGCCTGCCACTGGGTGGCCTTGGCCGGGGTCAGGCCGGCCAGCGCGGCGGTGAAGTCGGCGTCGAAGCTGGCCCGGCGGTAGGTCTGCAGGTTGATCGTCTGCTGCCGTGCGGCGTTGACCGCGGCCAGCTCCGCCGAGCTCAGGTTGCTGGCGCCGTCCCGCTGCTTGGCCAGTCGCAGGACGGTCAGCACGACGGCGGCGACCAGCAGGCCGGCCGCCAGCACGCTCAGCCACAGCAGCGCGGCACGCCGTCCCCCGGCACGCGACCGTCGGGTCATCCGCCGACTCCCTCGATCAGTGCGCCGCTCAGCGCAGGCCACCGGTCAGCAACGGCAGCCATGAGTTGTCCGCCAACAGGCCCGCCCCAGCCATCGAACCGCCGAGCTCGACGGCGGCCGGTCGAGTCGCCGCCCGGGGGAAGACGGTACTCCCGCCACCGGTAGTGACCGGATCACCACCCGGCGTGTTCTGCGCGCCGCGCACACTGGTCACCGAGCCGCGGGGCATCGCGCAGCGCGCCGAGGTGTTGATGGTGCTCGGGCCGGTCTCGCTGGGCCTGCGGATTTTGGTGCCCTCGTAGCCGGCCCGGCAGGACGGCGGGTCATCGACGTTGAAGACCACCCCGAAGTGCGCCGTGCCGTCGCCGGGGGTGACGGTGAAGCCCCCTGCCACGGCCGCCGGGTAGATCACCAGGATGGACTCGATGCCGTCCAGGTGCGACACCATGATCTGGTTGACCGAGGTGAGGTTGGCCAGCAGCAGATCCAGGTTCGACCGGTTGCCCGCCAGGAACCGGCGCACGGTCTCCAGCTCGCCGGGGCCGTCGCTGAGCAGCGCGTTGAGGTCACCGTCGCTGGCCTTGAGCTGCGCGGTCAGCAGGTTGAGGCTGTGCGCCCAGCCCTTGATGGCAGAGCCGGAGTCCAGCTGGGTCTTGAGCACCGTCTGGCCGTTGTCGATCAGCTTCAGCGTCTCCGGCAGCGCCTGCTGGGCCCGGGCCAGCAGCTGGTCGCCGGAATCCAGGAGCGCCTGCAGGTCCGGCCCGCGCCCGCCGAAGGCCTTGCCCAGCTCGCTGATCACGATGTTCAGCTTGGCCGAGTCGATATTGGACACCAGGTCATCGAGGTTCTGCAGGAACACCTGGGTCGCGATCGGCACCTGGCCGGCCTTGGTCAACACCGCCCCGTCGGTGAGGTACGGACCCTCGGTGCTGGTGGGCTCGAGGTTGACGTACTGCTCGCCGACCGCCGAGCGGTCCGAGACGTAGGCCTGGGCATCGATCGGGATCGCGGGCTTGGAACAGCTCTTGAGGTTCAGGTCCACCCGGATGCCGCGGATCTGGCGGCCGTCGGGCCCGGAGTAGTCGAGCAGGTGCAGCTGGCCGACCCTGCCCACCGTGACGCCGCGATAGGTGACCTCGGCGTCGGTGAAGATGCCGCCGGAGTCCGGGAAGTTGGCGCTCACCGTGCAGCCACCCGGGCCGAACAGCGTCGACCCCAGGCCCACGTAGCTGAAGCCGACGTAGCTCACCCCGAGCAGCGACAGCACCACGAACATCAGCAGCTGGATCTTGGTGGATCGCCTGATCACCGCGCTCACCCACCCAGCCCGGGCAGCCGTACGGCGCCGGAGGTCTTGGGCTGCTCGGTCGTCGACAGCGGGGTCGGCGGCGGCTTGAGCAGGTTGTCCAGCAGGTGCGTCAGGTTCAGGTCAGCGGTCAGGAAGAGGTTGGTGTAGTCGCCCTTGACGCCGTTGACCGCGGTGCGCGGGAACGGGTAGGTGGCCAGCAGCTCCAGCGACTTCGGCAGCGCCTCCCCCGCCAGCGTCAGCTGCGTCATCACCGGGTCCAGGCTCTCCAGCGCCGAGACGAAGTTGTCCTGCGAGGCGTCGATCACCCGGACCGCGACGGTGCTGAGCTTGTCCAGGCTGCGCAGCAGGGTCACGAACTGGGTCCTCTCGTCGGCCAGGATCTTGATCGCCTGCGGCATGGTGTCCAGGGCGCCGGCCAGCACCCGCTTCTGGTCGTTCAGCCGCCGCGCCAGGGCATCGACGCTGTCGATGGCCCGCAGGATCCGGGCTTTCTGGGTGTTCAGGCTGGTGGTCAGGACGGTGGCCTGGGTCAGCAGGCTGCGGATGTCGTCGGTGTGCCCGGACAGCGCCTGGTTCAGCTCGTGGGTGATGGTCTTGATCTGCTCCAGGCCGCCGCCGTTGAGCAGCAGCGACAGCGCGCCGAGCACCGCCTCAAGCTCGGGGGTGGAGCGGGTGCGGCCGATGCCGATGTGCGGGTAGGCGTACCCCGGATGCGGGGCCTTGGCCAGCGGGACCGGGTCGCTGACCTCGCCGGCCGGTGGGTAGGACAGCGACACGAACTTCTCGCCCAGCAGCGAGGTCTGGCGGACCTGGGCGTGGGCGTTGGCCGGCAGCGTCACATCGCCGTTGACCACCACCTGCGCCTGCGCCTGCCAGCCGACCAACCGGACCGACTCCACCTTGCCGACGGTGACGTCGTTGACCTTGACCGAGGACTGCGGCACCAGGTCCAGCACGTCGTCGAAGTCGACCAGCACCCGGTACGGGTGGCTGCCCAGATCTGCCCCGCCCGGCAGCGGCGCCGAGTACAGGCCGTGGAACCCGCAGCCCGACAGCGCCAGCGCGGCCGCGGTCGCCAGCGCTGCCACCCGGCCGGCGCGGTTGCGTGCCAGCCGCAGCATCCCGCTCGTCATCACAGCTGGCGTCATCACGGGCCCCCCAGGGGTGGCAGGCCGATCGGCGGGTTGTCGGGACCGGGCAGCCCGCCGATCACCGGAAGCCCACCGATCACCTTGGCGATGGCGGCGCAGGTGTCGGCGATGGTGCCGCTGCCCGGCAGGTTCCCGGTGGCCTTCAGCGCAGAGCAGATCACCGCGGGATCCAGCGGGTTCTGGGTGCCGCCGAGGTTGTCACGGGTGTCGAGCGTCCCGGCCGAGGCGTTGTAGGTGTGGTTGAGGTTCGACAGCGCCACCGGCGCGACGGCCAGGATCTCGTTCAGGGCGGCCTTCTGCTTGTTCAGCACGCCCACAACGTCCTTGAGGCCGGCCACGTTGGCCGAGATGCTGTCGCCGTGGGTCTTGATGAACGCGTCGATGTCGCGCAACGCGGCGGCCAGGTTCTTCAGGGCGGCGGCCAGCGAGCCCCGCTCCTCGGCCAGCGCCGAGGTGACCTGGTCCAGCTGGGTGTTGAACTTGCGCACCTGGGCGTCGTTGGCGACCAGGGCATCGGTGAAGACCTGCAGGTTCTTCACGGTGCCGAACAGGTCCTCCCGGCCCTCGGCCAGCGTCCGGACGGCCTTGGACAGGTTCTCCACGGTGCTGCCGAGCGCCGCCCCGTTGCCGTCGAGGTTGGCCGCGCTGACATCGATGAAATCCGACAGCGGGCCCTTGGCGCTGGCCGACGCCGCGTTGGCGCCCTTCGGGCCGAGCGCGACGTTGAGCTTGTCGAGCGCTGCGTAGATGTCGTCGAGCTCGACCGGGGTCGCGGTCTGGTTCATCGGGATGGCCGCGCCGCCGGCCAGCACCGGGCAGCCGGTGGTGCAGGAGTCGAAGTCGGCCAGCTGGACGTAGCGGTCGGAGACCAGCGACGGCGGGATGATCGCCGCACGCACCACCTTGGCGTCGGCGGGGTAGGCCGGCAGCTTGACCTTCTTGTCATACTTCATCCGGACCAGCACCCCGTCGCCGTCCGGGGTGACCTTGGTGATGGTGCCGATCTTGATGCCGTGCAACCGGACGTCGGAGCCGGCGTAGAGGCCGACGGCTCGCTCGAAGCGGGCCTGCACCGTCTTGGTCGGGCCGGGCAGCAGCAGGAACACCACCCCGCCCAGCACCACGGCGGCCAGGATCCCCAACACCACCAGCTGGGAGACCCGCCTGGGCATCGAATGCGCGGCCATCACTGCCCGACCCCGGTGGTCAGTCCCAGCAGCCCGCCTGCGGAGAGGTTCTGGATGTAGGTGTCGAACCACCGTCCGTTGCCCAGCGTGTTGGCGAAGACCCGGTAGAACGGGGCCAGCAACGCCAGGCCGCGGTCGATGTTGTCCAGGTTCTTCTCCAAGAGGTCCAGCACCCCTTTCAGCTGGTCCAGGGCCGGCTTGAGCGCCTTGGTGTTGTCGCTGACCAGGCCCGAGATCTGCAGCGAGAGCGCCGAGGTGTTGAGGAAGAGGGTGCGGATCGCCTCCCGCCGGGCGTTCAGCTCGGTCAGCAGCAGGTTGCCGTCGGTGAGCAGCTTGGCGATCTCGGCATCCCGGTCGGCCAGCACCCCGGTCACCTGGTTGGCCCGGGACAGCAGGGTGCGCAGCGCCTGGTCGCGCGAGGAGATGGTGCGCGACAGCCGGGACAGCCCGTCCAGGGTGGTGCGCACCGAGGCCGGGGTGTCCTTGAAGGTCTGGGCGATGGTTTCCAGGGACTGGCCCAGGGCCGTGGTGTCGATCGCGCCGACGGTCTTGGTGAGGTCGGCGAACGCCGGGTACACGTCATAGGGGGTCAGCGTCCTGGCCAGCGGGATCTGCTGCGAGGGGTCCTGCTTGCGCGCGCCCTGGGAGTCCAGCTCCAGGTACTTGCGGCCGAGCACCGTCTTGATCTTGATGATGGCCTCGGTGCGGTCGCCGACGAAGGCCTTCTTGACCCGGAAGGACACCTTGACGGTGTGCGAGGTCGGGCCGTTGAGCGACACCCCGGTGACCGTGCCGACCTTGACCCCGGCGATCCGGACCTCGTCCTCGGGCACCAGGCCGGAGGCCTCGGAGAAGATCGCCGAGTACTGGGTGCCGCCGCCGATGAGGGGCAGCTTGGCGGCGTTGAAGGCCGCCCACAGCAGCATGCCGATCACGACCAGGCCGATCGCGCCGATGGTGGTGGGGTTGCGCGAGGCGAACGAGCGCCCGCGCGGCGCGGTCTTCGTCTTGGATCTCAGGCCAGCCATCAGCCGCACCTCGCCGGCGGGAACGGTGTCGGCAGCCCCGGGGTCAGCGTGACGCCGCCGGGCAGCGTCACGCTGCCCTCCATCGTGCACAGGTAGAAGTTGAACCACGAGCCGTAGGTGGCCGTCCGGGTCAGCGTCGCGACCTTGTTCGGGAGCCGCTGCAGGACGCCGTCGATGGTGCTGTTGCCGGCGTTGAGGGTCTGGGCCAGGCCGGTCAGGTCCTCGATGTCCTGCTTGAGCTGCGGGCGGGACTTGTCCAGCAGGCCGGCGGTGGCCGAGGTCAGGTTGTTGATGCCGGTGATCGACTCGCCGATCACGACCCGGTCGGCTGCCAGCCCCGAGACCCACCGCTGCAGCTGCACGATCAGATCCGACAGCTTCTGATCCCGCTGGCCGAGGGTGTCCAGCACCGATGACAGGTTGTCCACCAGGTCGCCGATCACCTTGTCCTTGTCCGCGATCGCCGAGGTCAGCTCAGCGGTCTGGCGCATCAGGTTCTCCACGGTGCCGCCCTCGCCCTGCAGCGTCTGGATGATCTGCATCGACAGGCTGTTGATCTCGTCCGGGTCGAGCCCGGCGAACAGCGGCTTGAAGCCGGCGAACAGGGTGCTCAGGTCCAGGGCGTCCTGGGTCTGGCTGAGCGGGATCACCGCCTTCGGCTTCAGCTGCGCGTCGGGCACCCCGGGAATCTGGCTGCCCTGCTCCAGCGCGAGGTAGCGCTGGCCGACCAGGTTGCGAAAGCGCAGCTTGGCCCGCACCCAGCTCGACAGCGGCCGGTCCACCGAGACGTTGAACCTGACCTGGGCCACGAACGGGGCGGTCGCCGGATCCGGCGTGTTCGGCTCGCGCACCAGCTTGATGCCCTGGATCGAGCCGACCCGCACGCCCGAGACCCGGACGTCGTCGCCGACCAGCAGCCCGGTGGCGTCGTGGAACAGCCCGTAGTAGGTGGTCGCCTTGCCGTACCCGGCATTGGTGATGGTGGCGGCCAGGACATAGGTCGCCATCGCGGTCACGATCAGGAAGGCGACCAGCTTGATCAGCGGCGCCAGCAGCCCCCTCATGTCTTTTCCTCTTCGCGCGAGCGCTCATCGGCCGCTCGCTCCGCTCCTCGGCGCCGAGGCGCCTGCGATGCTCGCTCGCTGGTCGTCGCCTGTTGGCTCATCCCACGCCCACCTCACTGCCGCGCAGCAGCGGCCCGGCGAGCAGGGTGGCCAGCGCCGGCACCTTGGCCGGATCGTCGCCGTAGCTTCCCGACAGCAGCGCCGAGATCAGCTTGGTCTCGGCGACCGAGCCGACCCCGCTGCCGTGGTAGGCGGCCCGGTCGGCGCTGGGCAACGGACCGGCCGGGCCCTCCGGAGGCGCGCCGTCCGGGAAGTGGACGCCGGGGAACGGGCTCGGCGGGTTCGGCAGGCCGTAGCAGTGTGGCGAGCCGCTGACCAGCCGCGGCTCGTTGCCGGGCACGTACTTGCCGCGGCCGTGGACGAACTCCAGCGTGATGTGCAGGCCGGGCTGCTTGCCGCCGAAGGTGTCCTCCAGCCGGGGCTCCAGGTCGGCCAGCCCCTGGGCCAGGCATGGGTACTCGGGCGCGAACTTGGCCAGCACCCCCAGGATCTTCGACGAGGACGCCGCCAGCCGGATGAGGTAGTCGCCGTCGGCGTTGAGGAAGGCGTCGACCTCGTTGGACGTCGAGGTGGCCGCGGTGAGCAACTGGTCCAGCGCCTGCGGACGCCGGGTGATGGTCTGGTTGGTGGTCTGCAGGTTGTTCAGGCTGGCCAGCAGGTCGGGGGCGGCATCGTCGTAGAGCGAGGCCACCTGGCCCAGCTTGTCCAGGTCGTCGGCCAGCGTCGGGACCTTCGGGTTGAAGGCGAGCAGGTAGCGGTTGAAGGCGGCGAGGTTGTCCCCCAGCTGCTTGCCCCGGCCCTGCAGCGCGGTGGCCAGCGCGGTCAGCGTCGCCTTCAGGTCCTGCGGCTGCAGCGCCAGCAGCACCGGGTACAGGTCATCGAGCACCCGCTCGACCTCGATCGCGTCCCGGCCGGCGGACAGGGTGTCGCCGGAGCGGACCGGGCGGGCCTTGGCGCCGGTCAGGCCGTTGGGCACCTGCAGCGCGACGTACCGCTCGCCGAACAGGGTCTTGGGCAGCAGCAGCGCGCTCGCGCCGACCGGGATCAGCTTGGCCTTCGACGGGTCCAGCGCCAGCCGCACCCGGGCCCGGGTCTCCGGCTCCTGGCCGTCGCGGGCGGGCACGTTGTAGGTCGAGATCTTGCGCACGGAGCCGACCAGGATGCCGCGCAGCTTGACATCGGACTGCAGCTGCAGCTGGGCTCCGGTGTGGTCGGTGTCCAGGGTGACCAGGGTGACCTTGGTGAACACCTGCCGGTAGGCCGCGATCGACAGGCTCAGCAGCCCCGCGAGCACGACCAGGAACACCAGGCCGGCCAACCTGACCCTCAGCTTGCGCATGCCGGTCTCACGACTCATCGACCATCACCCCGCGATCCGGACGGTGGTGGTGGCGCCCCAGATGGCCAGTGATAGGAAGAAGTCGATGATGTTGATGGCCACGATCGCGGTCCGGACCGCGCGGCCCACCGCGACCCCGACGCCGGCCGGGCCACCCTTGGCGGTGTAGCCGTAGTAGCAGTGCGTCATCACGATCACGATCGCGAACACCAGCACCTTGAAGAACGACCAGAGGACGTCGGTCGGCGGCAGGAACAGCCGGAAGTAGTGGTCATAGGTCCCGGTGGACTGGCCGTAGTACACCGTGGCGATCGTCCGGGACGACAGGTAGGAGCACAGCAGGCCGATCACGTACAGCGGGATCACCGCGATGAAGCCGGCGATCAGCCGGGCGGTCACCAGGAACGGCAGGGACGGGACCGCCATCACTTCCAGGGCGTCGATCTCCTCCGAGATCCGCATCGCGCCGAGCTGGGCGGTGAAGCCGCACCCGACGGTGGCCGACAGCGCCAGGCCCGCGACCAGCGGGGCGATCTCGCGGGTGTTGAAGTAGGCGGAGATGAACCCGGTGAAGGGAGCGGCCCCCAGCTGGTTGAGCGCGGCATAGCCCTGCAGGCCGACCTCGGTGCCGGTGAAGAAGGACAGGAAGGCGATCACCCCGACCGTGCCGCCGATCACCGCCAGCGCGCCGGTGCCGAAGGTGACCTCGGCCAGCAGCCGCAGCACCTCCTTCTTGTAGCGGCGGATCGTCCGGGGGGTCCAAGCCAGTGCCTTGACGTAGAACAGCAGCTGCTCGCCGAGGTCGTCCAGCGCGCCGACCGGCCGTCCGGCCGCCCGCCTCACCGAGCCCAGCGCGGCGCCGGCCACCTAAGACCCCTTCGGCGGGACGACCTGGAAGTACACGGCCGTCATCACGAAGTTGACGAAGAACAGCAGCAGGAAGGTGATGACCACGGACTGGTTCACCGCGTCGCCGACCCCCTTCGGGCCGCCGCCGGCGTTCAGGCCCTTGTACGAGGCCACCACGGCCGCGATCAGTCCGAAGATCACCGCCTTCAGCTCGCCGGCGTACAGGTCGGGCAGCTGCGCGAGCGCGGAGAAGCTGGCCAGGTACGCGCCCGGTGTGCCGCCCTGGAGCACCACGTTGAAGAAGTAGCCACCGGCGACCCCGACCACGCTCACCAGGCCGTTGAGCGCGGCGGCCACCAGCATGCAGGCCAGCACCCGCGGCACTACCAGCCGCTGGACCGGGGAGATGCCGAGCACCTCCATGGCATCGATCTCGTCCCGGATCTTGCGGCTGCCCAGATCCGCGCAGATCGCCGAGCCGCCGGCGCCGGCGATCAGCAGCGCGCAGACGATCGGGCTGGCCTCCCGGATGACGGCCAGCACCGACGCGGCGCCGGTGAAGGACTGGGCGCCCAGCTGCCTGGTCAGGGTGCCCAGCTGCAACGCGATGACCGCGCCGAACGGGATCGCCACCAACGCGGTCGGCAGGATCGTGACGCTGGCGATGAACCAGGCCTGCTGGACGAACTCCCGGCCCTGGAACGGCCGCTTGACGCTCAACCGGACGACGTCGAGGAACAGCGCGAACAGCCGGCCGGCGTGGCTGATGCCGGCCGCGGGTGACAGAGAGCTCATTCGGCCACCGATTCGTACTCAGCAGATTCGTGCTCAGCAGATTCGTGCTCAGCAGATTTGTGCTCAGCAGATTCGTGCTCCGGCGATCGGTAACCGGGCAGCCGGGACCGGTGCTCGTCGTCCAGCGCCTGGGTGACGGCCTGCTGCGCCTTCTCCGGCAGGGTGTGCAGCATCTGCAGCACCCGCTCCTGGCGCCGCCTGGCCGCCTTGCGCTCGGGGAGCCCGGGCGAGGGCAGCAGCTGCGGCGGCACCCCGCTGCCGGTGGCGCCCTTCGGGCCGGTTCCCGGCGCCGGCGGCCCGTCATTGCTCATCGCGGCGAGCTCGGCGGCGACCTGGCCGGCGTCCTTCTCCTCCGACATCCCGATCGGGCCCTCGCGCCGGCCGTTGAGGAACTGCTCCACCACCGCCTCCTCCGAGGTCAGCAGCACCTCGCGGGGGCCGAACATGACCAGCTCGCGGCGGAACAGCAGTCCCAGGTTGTCGGGAACGGTGCGTGCGGTGCCGATGTCGTGGGTGACGATCAGGAACGTCGAGTCGGTCTGGGCGTTGAGGTCGACGATGAGCTGGTTCAGGTACGCCACCCGTACCGGGTCCAGGCCGGAGTCCGGCTCGTCGAACAGGATGATCTCCGGGTCCAGCACCAGGGCGCGGGCCAGGCCCGCCCGCTTGCGCATGCCGCCGGAGATCTCCCCGGGCAGCTTCTTGTCGGTGCCGGTCAGGCCCACCATCTCGAGCTTCTCGGAGACGATCTTGCGGATCTCGGACTCGCTCTTGCGGGTGTGCTCGCGCAGCGGGAAGGCGATGTTGTCGTAGAGGTTCATCGACCCGAACAGGGCGCCGTCCTGGAACAGCACGCCGAACAGCTTGCGGGTCTCGTACAGCTGGTGCTCGCTGCACCGGGCGAGGTCGACGTCCTTGATCATGATCGAGCCGCGGTCGGGCTTGAGCAGGCCCACCAGCGTCTTGAGGAAGACCGACTTGCCGGTGCCGGACGGCCCGAGCATGACGCTGATCTCGCCGGGGGGCAGGGTGAGGGTGACGTCACCCCAGATGACCTGCTTGCCGAAGGATTTGGTCAAGCCCTCGACAGCAACCTCGACTCCCACCCCGGCTCCTCCCTCGCCCGCGGACTTCTCTGCCGAGAAAAGGGCGCGCTGTTCCGCAGGCGAAGCAGCGTCTTCGTAACCAACGACCTAGCCGGTGTTCGGTTACCCGATCACGCTGAGCGGCTGGATCCTGGCACAGAGTAGCCGCAGCTGGGCGGTTGGGCGCGCGGGAAATGGTTACAACCGGCCGAGAACAGCAGCTGGGGCGGCCCGCTGTCGCGGACCGCCCCAGGTAAGGCTGTATGTCAGGTGCTGCAGGGCTACTTGACGGTCACCGAGGCGCCAGCGCCTTCCAGCGCCGCGCGGGCCTTGTCGGCCGCTTCCTTGTTGACCTTCTCCAGGACCGCCTTGGGAGCGCCGTCCACCAGGTCCTTGGCCTCCTTCAGGCCGAGGCTGGTGAGGGTGCGCACCTCCTTGATGACCTGGATCTTCTTGTCACCGGCAGCTTCGAGGATGACGTCGAACTCATCCTGCTCGCTCTCGGCCTCGACCGGCGCGCCGCCGGTCGGGGCAGCCGCGGCAACCGCGACCGGGGCGGCGGCGGTGACGTCGAAGGTCTCCTCGAACTGCTTCACGAATGCCGACAGCTCGAGAAGGGTGAGCTCCTTGAACGCGTCGATGAGCTCGTCGGTGCTGAGCTTCGCCATGATGTGGCGTCCTTTCTGTATCGCCGGGAGAGCCGGCAGATGGGTTGGTTACTGCTCCGCCGGCTCGGCGGGAGTATCGGTTGCTGCGACGTCAGCCGTGGCGGGCGCCTCGGTCGGGTCAGCAGCCTGGGCCGTGTCAGAAGCCGCAGCCGTGTCAGCAGCCTCGGCCGTGTCAGAAGCCGCAGCCGGAGCGTCGGACGCCTGCCCGGCAGCGTCGCCGGGGGTCTTGTCCGCCAGCGCCTGGGCCAGCCTGGCGACCTGGGACAGCGGCGCCTGGAACAGGCCGGCAGCTCGGGTCGGCAGCGCCATGAGGACGCCGGCCACCTTCGCCAGCAGCACCTCGCGGGATTCCAGGTCAGCGATCTGGTGGACCTCGGCCGCGCTCAGCGACCGGCCGTCGAGCACGCCGCCCTTGATGACCAGCAGCGGGTTGGTCTTGGCAAACTCACGCAGGCCCTTGGCCGCCGCAACCGGGTCGCCCTTGACGAACGCGATGGCAGTCGGCCCGACCAGCAGGCTGTCATCGATGCTGACTCCGGCCTCGGCCGCGGCCAGCTTGGTCAGGGTGTTCTTGACCACCGTGTAGGTGGTGTCCCCGCCCAGCGCCTGGCGAAGCTGGGTGACCTGCTTGACGGTCAGCCCGCGGTATTCGGTGATCACCGTCGCCGACGATCCGTTGAACTGCTCGACGATCTCGGCCACCGCACCGAGCTTTTCCTTGTTCGGCATGTCCCTCCTCTCTTGCACGTCTGCGCCGGTCCGGCCATGAGCGGTCAGCTCACGAACAGGCCCAGAACACGAGAAACGCCCCGGCGCAGGGCGCACGGGGCGAACAGACTCATCGCTTACCGCCATCCTGCGCGGGCCGCTCCGGCGCGTTCCGGAGCTGTTCGATCGCATGTGCGCATGCGTGACCAGCGGTCTTCGGGTGGTTCGGAAGTCGATGCTACTTAAGAACGGACGGGCGTCCAAATTCGCCGGCGGCCGACAGCTCACCGGCCCGGCTTCACCAGGCCGCCGTCACGAGGCCGCCTTCACCGGGCCGCTCTCACCGGGACGGCTTCACCAGGCCGAGCCGAAGCAGACGAACGGAGCCGGCGTGCTGGAACCCGAGCAGGCCCCGGCCAGCGCCTGTGCCGAGTCGACGCCGGCGGCCAGCGCCGCGTGATAGCGGGTCATCACCTCGGCGGCGACGTCGTCGTGGACCCGGGCCACCCCGGAGATCACCGATCGGGTGCCCAGCCGCAGCAGCACACTGGTCAAGCCCAGCGCCTCGTCCCCGACCCGGATCGTCGCCTGGCCCAGCTCGCACGCCGACAGCACCACGTGCTCGGCGGCCGGGCCGGTGAGGTCGAGCTCGTAGGCGAACAGCGGCCCGTCGGCCAGCCGGATCGAGGAGAACAGCGGGTTCTCCGCCTGGTGCTGGCCGTGGGCGGCCACGTGCACCACCGTGGCCGAGGCCAGCGCCGACACCAGCCCGGCCCGCCCGCCGTCCGGGCCGGCCAGCACCTGCGACCGCGGCCACAACCGGCCGATCGCGAGCACCTCCTTCTCCGAGTGCACCAGGTCGGGTCCGGCGACCGCTACCACCGCCCCGTTCCCCCGTTCGGCGTGCCGGGTCGCTGCCAGCCAGGCAGACGCCGACGGCGCCACCACGACCGGACGGTGCTTCATCGGTGGCAGGCTCGTCCACGGCAGTGCCGCAAGAGGTCCGGTCGGCACGATCACCAGCCGGTGCTCGGGCAGGTCCAGCGGGCCCAGCAGGAACTCGGACAGGCTGGCCAGCGACCGGTTCAAGGTCGCGCATACCGCCGACTGCATCACGTCGGGCAGGCAGCCGCGGGCCAGCACGTCGAGATCGGCGCGGACCCGGCGGATCATCTCCGACACCGTCACGCTGGCGCCGATGCCCACGATGCGGGGCCGGCCGCCGGCGAGGACGACGGCCTGCAGCACGCCACCGACGTCGAAATAGCACACCAGCGCCGTGTCGGTCCGGCTCAGCTCGGCCTCGATCTGGCCCAGCGGCGCCGGCCGCGGCGCGCTTCCCGAGCCCGCCGCCTGCCAGGCCCGCGATCGCAGCGCCCGCTGCAGCTCGGTGACCCGGCGGCGGTGGACGGCAGCCTGCTCGGTGGCCGCGGCGTCGGACCGGATCGCACGCAGCCCATCGACCGCATGCCGCAGCTCGGCCAGCAGGTCGGCGGCCGCCGGATCCGCGGGCGCGCTGACCCTCGGCAGCCGGCTGGAGGTCGCCCGGCCCCGCTCGATCGCGGCGAGCACCCCGGCCGGCTTGCCCTCGGCCAGGGCCAGCGACAGGTCCAGCTCGGCCAGCTGGCGGCCGTGCACCGCGCTCGCGGTCTGCAGGTCGATGCTGCCGAACTGGGCCTGGTGGTGGGCGAGCTCGGCGAGCCCGGTACGGATCTCCCGACGCGCGACCCCGGCGTCCCGGGCGGCGATGGACAGCCTGGCCCGCACCAGCCGGGTGTGCAGCCGGGCCGAGACCGGGTCGGCGGCCCGGACCGGACCGGCCTCGCCGGCCACCGTCCGGGCCTGCTCGATCCGCCCGGCCCGAAGCAGCGCCTCGGCAGCGACCAGCTGGCTGGTTCGGGCCTGGGTCTCCAGGCCGGCGCCGCGAAACTCCGCCGCCAGCCGCAGCGCGGGTCCGACCAGGCGAGAACCGGGGCGTCCGGCGGCCAGGTCGGCATGCAGCAGCACCAGCTCGGCGTCGCGGCGCCAGCGGTCGTTGGACCGCCTGCGGAACCGGTCCCGGGCGGTGGCCGCGAGCCGGCGGGCCGCCGCGATCTCCCCGTCCAGCAGGGCGCACTCGGCCCTGGCCAGCTCGACCTCGGCCAGCTCCTTGTACAGCCTGTCGGCCCGGAACATCGCCGCCGCCTCGATCAGCGCGTCGTCGGACTCCCGGTGCAGGCCGACCTCCAGCAGCACCCGGGCCCGGTCCAGCAGCGCCACCGCGAGGGACACCTTGGCGTTGATGGCCTGGGCGTCGTCCATGGTCTTCAGGGCCAGCGCCAGGTTGCCGGCCAGGAATTCCAGGTATCCCAGGTTGTGCTTGGCCTTGAACTCCTCGACCAGCAGGCCGTGCTCGGCCGCCAGCTCCGCCGACCGGCTCAGGTCCTGCCGGGCCGCGGCCAGCTGCCCCCGGTACATGTGCAGGCTGCCGCGGTCGAGCAGGATGTTGCTGGCATGCGCGGGCTCGGCGTGTTCGATCAGGGCCACCGCGGAGTCCAGGTGCGCCAAGCCGGATTCGAAGTGCCCGGCGCGAACCCGGATGTAGCCGTTCTGCAGGTGCAGCAGGGCGCTGAGCTGAGGGTGCTCGGCCAGCTCCACCAGGCGCTCGGCCTCGGCCAGCGCGGCCAGCCCGCGTTCGGGGCTCTTGAGCTCCGATTCGCTCATCGCCACGCTGATCCAGATCCGGGCGGCCACCAGCCGGGCCTCCTCGCCGGCGCCCTCGCCCAGCGCCGGCAACGACAGCGCGCGCCGGAACAGCTTGATCGCGCGCAGCGGATGGCCTGCGTTGTTGTGCTCGACGCCCAGCGCGTGCAGCCGCCTCGCTTCGGCCAGACCGGCGCTGCCGGTGCGGATCATGCGCCGACCCTACCGAGTGCGCCTTGCTGGACCTACCCCCCGCGAACGCCGGCGTGGCTGCGGGCATGCCAGCCGTCGCGGCTGCCCGCAGCTTCCCGGCAGGCCGGGACGCGTCAGCGCGCGGGTATCGAAGCCCGGCCGTTCGACAGCGGGCTGGCCTCGGGACGCCGGAGGTCGACCAGCCGTTCCAGGGCGCTCCAGCCCCGGCTGAGCATCGTCGCCGGGTCAGAGGTGTCCAGCTCCTGGGACTCCCACAGGCACCGGGCCACCTCGGCGGCCAGGATCGGCGCGGCGAAGGACGTCCCGCTCCAGGTGGAGAAGCCGCCGTGGAAGTTGTCCGGGTCGATGGTGGACCGGAGCCCGCCGTTGATCTGCACGGCGGCCGCCGGCTGCAGCGAGCCGTCGAAGGTGGTCGGCATGGTGCTCACCAGCGCCGCGCCCTGGCGGTGGCAGCACACCCAGTCGCCGGCGTTGCTGAACAGCGCGACCGAGCGCAGGTCCGGGTTGAGCGCGCCGACACTGACCACCGGCAGCACGTCGCGCTCGACGGCGTTGAACTGCCCGCCCGCGTGCGGCGCGAAACCGGCCGGGTAGAAGTGCCGGGGGGTGGCGTCATTGCCGGCGGCGGCGATCACCGCGACGCCGAGCTCGCCGAGCGCGCGCAGGCTCTCGAGCAGCAACTGGTCGAAGGCGAAGTCGGCCGGCAGCTCGTGGTAGTAGCCCAGCGACAGCGAGATCACGTCGACGAGCCAGCCCGGCTTGTCCAGCGCGTGGGCCAGCGCCTGCCGCAGCAACAACCGGTTCAGCGCCTCCAGCAGGTCGCCCTCGGGCACCGCCCCGTCGCCGTACATCACCCGGATGGCCAGGATGTCGGCATCCGGGCAGATCTGGCGGATCAGGCCGGCGATGAAGGTGCCATGGCCGGCATCGGGGTCCAGGGTGCCCTCCAGCGGGCTGCCGAGCTGCCCGCTGACCTCCGGGTCGGTCGCCGGATCGGTCTGGCCGATCGGAAGGCTGCCGACATGCGGATGGCGCTTGACGATCGAGGCGGGCAGCCAGGGGTGCTTGCCGACGCCGGTGTCGAGCACCGCCACGACCGGCCGGCGGCAGGGCAGATCCTCCTGCTTGACCCGGGTGGGAGCCGGACCCAGCCAGGTCACCGGAGCCCGGCCGCCGTGGCCCGGGATGCCGTACTGCGAGCTGATCCCGACACTGCCGCCGCCCATGTAGGGCACGCCGTCGGGCGCGCCGCCGACGCCGCCGCCTCCCATGTACGGAGCGCCACCCAGGTACGGAGCACCTCCCATATAGGGGGCGCCACCCATGTACGGCACGCCGGAGATGCCCGCGGAGCCGGGGTCGGTCGCGGTGAGCAGGTGGTCCAGGCTGACTTGGTTGGCGGCCGGGCTGGTCGGCCCGACGATGGACCGGAAGTTCTGCAGCACCTTCCAGGCATCCGGCGGCGCGGCCGGCTTGTCGGTGGCCGGCTCCAGCCGTACCCGGGTGGCGAGCACCCGCAGGGCCAGCTCCTCCAGGCCGGCCCGCCGGGCCAGTTCCAGCAGCCTGGCGTCGGCCTCGTCGAAGACCAGCCGCAGGTTCGCCTCGGTGGCAGCTTGGTTGAGGGCGGGCAGCACCTCGTCGTCCAGCCGCACCGAGCGCACCAGCAACCGCGACCCCACGTAGACGGTGGGACGGATCGGCGGCTGGCCGGGCAGCCGGACGGCGCTGGACGGATCGAGCACCCGGCCGCCGTGCTTGTTCAGCACCTCGGCCGGCGGGTGCAGGCTCGGCTCGCGCCGGCGGCGCTTGGGCGGTGCGGTCCCCATGTCCTCAGGCGTCTGGGGTGAGCTCATCGGTTACCTCGTCGTAGCTGGTTCGACAACAGCCGCTGTTGGCTGGTCAGAAGCCTCTGCCGGCTGGTCAGATCTCGACGGCAGGCGTCATCACCGGCGGGTGTGCCTCGGGCTGGGCAGGACGCACCACGAACCGGGTCAGCCCGTGCGCGAGGTCCTCGAACACGAACCTGCCGTCGGCGTCGGCCGACACCTCGCGGGTCAGCCCGCCCTGGTGCAACTCGACGGTGGCCTCGGCGCCGGGTGCGATCCAGCCGTCGATCCGGACCCGGTCCGGGCCGTCGGGGCTGATCGAGACCATCGTGGTGAGGCTGTCGCTGGTGAAGGTGAGCGTCTTGACCACACTGGCCTGCTCGGCCCGGGAAGCCAGCACGGCCTCGGGCAGCTGCTGCAGCTCGGCGAGCTCGGCGTTGAGCGCGTCCAGCGTGATGCTGAACTGCAGCCGGTCCACCAGATCCGACGGCACCGGGTCGATGTAGCCGTAGAGATCGGCGATCATGCTGAGGACGATCGCGTCCGAGGCGTCAAGTGGAGCTCCGGCCATGTCCTCAGCAGGAATCTCGGAGGTGTTCATCGCAGCTCCCAACGAGCATCGGTGGACAGTGAAGCGCGCAGCTTCGCAAGGCACCGGCCACGGGTAGGGCCGATGCTTCCCATGGGCATGCCCAGCGAACGGGCCAGTTCTGGATAGTCAGGACGGTCGGCAAAGGCGATCACCCGCAGCAGCGCCCGGCAGCGTTCGGGCAGCGCCGCCACGTGGGACCAGAGCAGTTTCTCCGACGTCCCGCGCAGGACGATGCTGTCGGGCAGCTCCTCGTCCGAGGTCTGGATGGCATCCTCGTCGATCTCGTAGGGCAACTGCCGTGACTGGCCTCGCATCACCCGCCACGCCTCCCGGCGGGCGGAGACGATCAGCCACTGCAGCACCGCACGGGGATCGGAGATGCCCTCCGCGCTGCGGACCAACGCCAGCCAGGTGGTCTGCAGCACGTCCTCGGTCGATTCCTTGTCCAGCCGTTGGGCACGGACGGTGTGCCACAGGATCGGGGTCAGCATCGCGACCAGCTCCCCCATCGCCTGCGAGTCGCCGTCGCGGTAGCGCTGGAACACCTCACCCGCGCGGCTGGCCAGCGTTCCTTGTTCAGCTTCGGCATTGATCATGGTTGCCACATCCGTCGGTTGCGCTTCCCGGTGTCGAGTTGCTGCCACCGGGGTCCGGTGAGGCTGAGCCTAGGACGTTTTCACTACATGACAAGGAGCTTGCGGCAGCCCCGTTGATACATCGCAATCTATGTACCGCTTCGGGCGTTAGGTCTGCCGGCGGCTTCGGGTGGGTGACAGAAATTCGTTCCGGGACGAGGTATCAGCGCGGCGGCTGGCTGCCTCTGCCCTGGTGAGGACCGCATCCCGGACGGCCGGTACCGGTGAGCACCCACCGGGCCCGGTCGTCGCGAGCAGCGCGTTCCTCCACCGCGGGTCGTGACCAGCAGCGGGGGATCTGGTACCGGCCGGGGTGGCCCGATCGGAGTGGCCTGGACCAACAAGCACACCGGACGAGCGGAAGGGGCGGGCCGC
>NZ_DASVSG010000116.1:0-1562 GCF_036388195.1 Jatrophihabitans sp.
ACGGAGCTCAACCTGGTCCGCCGGCTGGCCCTGGCGCACCCGGACAAGCAGATCATGTTCCTCGACAAGACGGTCTGCTACTGCTCGACGATGAACCGCATCGACCTGCCGCACCTGGTCTGGTCCCTGGAGGAGCTGGTGGCCGGCCGGGTGCCGAACCAGATCACCGTCGATGGCGACACCGCCCACCACGCCCGGGTCGCGCTGGAGCGGATGCTCGCCCTGCCGTAACTCGTCGTCACGTTGCAGCACCGTACGTGTTTGGCATGGGCTGATCATCAGGGTTTCCTGCCCGCCTGGGCGTTGTGCGATTTTCGTACTTGTCACTCAGCGCTATGCTGCCCGGGCGGCAGCCGTGGGTCCCCCCACCCGTGCCGGCCCCGCCGCTCACCGGTGGGCACTGCCCCATCCCCCTGGTCCCTACTGGGCACCGACGCCCAACCCTGGAGGTTGCGTTGACCGACGACGTCTTGATCGTGCACGGCGGTACGCCGCTGCACGGACAGATCCGGGTCCGTGGCGCCAAGAATCTCGTCTCCAAGGCCATGGTGGCCGCCCTGCTGGGGGACAGCCCCAGCCGGCTGTTCGACGTGCCGCGCATCCGCGACGTCGAGGTCGTCCGCGGGCTGCTCGAGCTGCACGGCGTGAAGGTCAGCGACGGCGTCGACGACGGCGAGCTGGTGATGGATCCCACCAATGTGGAGAGCGCCAGCAGCGACGAGATCAACGTGCACGCCGGCTCCAGCCGCATCCCGATCCTGCTCTGCGGGCCGCTGCTGCACCGCCTCGGTCACGCGTTCATCCCCGACCTCGGCGGCTGCCACATCGGCCCCCGCCCGATCGACTTCCACATCCAGGCGCTGCGCCAGTTCGGCGCGATCGTCGACAAGGCGCCCGAGGGCATGCACCTGACCGCGCCCAACGGGCTGCACGGCACCAAGCTGGAGCTGCCGTACCCGAGCGTCGGCGCGACCGAGCAGGTGCTGCTCACCGCGGTGATGGCCGAGGGCGTCACCGAGCTGCGCAACGCCGCCGTCGAGCCGGAGATCGTCGACCTCATCTGCATCCTGCAGAAGATGGGCGCGATCATCACCGTGCACACCGACCGGGTGATCGAGATCCACGGCGTGCCGAAGCTGCACGGCTACCACCACCGCCCGATCCCGGACCGGATCGAGGCGGCGAGCTGGGCGGCCGCCGCGCTCGCCACCCGCGGCGACGTCGAGGTGCTCGGCGCCCAGCAGGCCGACATGATGACCTTCCTGAACGTCTTCCGCTCCATCGGCGGTGAGTTCGAGATCACCGACGCCCGGACGTCGCGTACCGGCGTGCTCGGCCAGGAGGGCGGCATCCGGTTCTGGCACCCCGGCGGCGAGCTGAAGGCCGTGGCGCTGGAGACCGACGTACACCCCGGGTTCATGACCGACTGGCAGCAGCCGCTGGTGGTCGCGCTGACCCAGGCCCGCGGCCTGTCGATCGTGCACGAGACGGTGTACGAGCAGCGCCTCGGCTACACCGAGGCGCTGAACAAGATGGGCGCCACCATCCAGGTCTACCGCGAC
>NZ_DASVSG010000117.1:0-12971 GCF_036388195.1 Jatrophihabitans sp.
CCGATCGCGGGCGCCGGGTAGCCGGTGGTGGTCACCGTGAACGATCCTGCCGTGCCGACCGTGAAGGACGCGGTGTTGGCGCTGGTGATGGCCGGCGTCCGGTTGACCGTGACCGTCGCGGTCGCGGTGCCGTTGTCCAGGGTGGCGAGCACGTGGCCGGGACCGCTGGTGGCCTGGGAGTTGTAGGTGGTGCTGGCCGAGCCCGAGCTGAGGTTGGACGACGCCGCCGCGAGGGTGGCGCCGCTGGGCAGCGGGTCGCTCCAGCCCACCGGCAGCCCGGCGAAGGCGTCCAGGTTCGACGCGCCGATCGCGGAGCCGACCGAGTTCTGGGTGAGCGCGGCGGTGATGGTGGAGGTGGCGTTCGGGCCGACCACGGTGGCCGGGCTCGCGGTGGCGGTCAGCACCAGCCGCGGCGAGACGGTCGGGCCGCCGGCCGCCGTGTCACAGCCGGCGGTGCCGGGGCCGGTGTTGCAACCCCACCAGTTGTCGGTCGCGTTCAGGGTGGCGCCGCTGGAGACACCCAGGGACACACCCGAGCCGTTGGTGGCGACGTTGCCGGTGAACCGGTTGTAGTGCACCTGCGCCGAGCCGCCGATGACCGAGATCCCGCCACCGAACCTGTCTGCGCCGCCGGTGACGGAGTTTCCGGTGAAGGTCGATTCGGTGACGGTGAGGGCGCCGCTCTCGGAGAAGATGCCAGCTCCTTGGGGAATGCCCGTGCCGCTGCCGACCACCGTGTTGTTGATGAACCGGCTGTTGGTCACGGAGACCGGAGGATTGACACCGCTGAGGTGCAGCGCACCGCCGACGTTGATGTTGGCGACGGAGGCGTTCGTGCTGTTGCCGCTGAACGTGGTGCCCGAGACGGTGAGCTGCTGCCCGGACGCGCTGCCCTCAGCTGAGTACGCCACGGCCGAACCCGAGCTGCTGCCGCTGGTGTTGCCGCTGAACGTCGAGTTGGTGATGGTCAGCGAGCCGCCGAAGAACTGCAGGCCGCCGCCGTACTTGTTGGTGGTCGCGGAGTTGACGTCGTTGTTGCTGATCGTGGAGTTGCTGATGGTCAGGGTGTCACGGGTGGCCGCGTTCCCGGACCCGGCGATGATGCCCGCCCCGCCGAAGGTGGTGACCGCGCCGTTGGTGATGGTGACGCCGGAGATGCTGGTGGTCACCCCACCGACGAGGGACGGGTCGAGGTTGAACACCCGGCTCGCGTTGTTTCCGTTGATGATCGTGCTGGCGGCGCCGGCGCCATTCAGGGTGATGTTGCTACCGGACACCTTGCCCATCTGCAGCTCACCGTTGGTGAGGGTGTACGTGCCGGCCGCCACGGTGATCGTGGACGAGGTCGCGCCGGCGTTGTTGGCCGCGCAGACCGCCTCGCGCAGGCTTCCGCTCGACGTCGTCTGCGGGCTGCCAGGGGCGCAGGCGCCGAAGTTGGTGGCCACGTCCGCTGTCGAGGTGACCGTCAGGGTGGCTGCCGAGGCGGTGGGCATGAACACCGCCTGACCGGCCACCGCCAGCCCCAGCGCCAAACCGGCGCGGGCAAGCAGGGCGGGCAGCGATGACGAGCGGATGTGCGGCATGGATTTTCCCTTTGAGGCCCCGTAGCGGGTGTTACGCCGCTGTAAATATGAAATGGAGGGTGGTCGACCACGCTCGGTAACGCAAGCTTGCGCAAATGTCAACGGGCGCCCAACTGTATCTAGCCCCAGCAGAATTAGATACCCGGTTGCTACAGAACTTTAACGCCAGACCTTAGCATTCCTTGGCAAATCGCCACAAAAATCTGCCGAGCTACCGGTGATCTTTGTGTTATAAAGCACCTTGCACAGTTGCGATTCCCTCGTAATCGGTGCCGAAACTGGCGCAAATCCAGACCGATCCCAGCAAGGAGTCGCTGACGTGCCGATGAAATACCCAGGTTCACCACCTTGACGAGCGACGGGACGTCGACGGTCGAGCCCACACCGTCACTTCGACCGGCCGAGAGCTCGGATGAGGGTTTGCTGCTGCGGATCTTCGCCGAGTCCCACTGCGCCGGCTTCGAGCTGCTGGCGCTGGAGCCGGCCGCCCTCGAGGGTCTGATCCGGATGCAGTTCCAGGCCCGGCAGGGGCAGTACCGGATGCAGCCCGGCGCCGTCGAGTACCTGATCCGCCGGGACGGCATCCCGGTCGGCTCCTGCTGGCTCAGCGAGAGCGCCGAGCAGCTGCGGGTGCTCGACATCGCCGTGCTGGCCGAGCACCGGCGCCGGGGCATCGCCCGGTCGGTGCTCGGCGAGCTCAGCGCCCGGGCCGTGGCTGCCGGCAAGCCGGTCCGCCTCTCGGTCTGGCGCGAGAACTCCCCAGCCCTGGCGCTGTACCGCGAGTTCGGTTTCAGGCCCGCTCCGGACGTGGGCGGCGCGGGCGGCGAGCCGGGTGACCTCGGCAACGGCTACCTGGAGCTGGAGTTGCCAGCCGGCGCCGCAAGCCAGCCGTCAGCCGGCGCCGCAAGCCAGCCGTCAGCCGGCGCGCGATGAGCGCCCCGCTGGGCTTCGAGGATTTCCACCCCCGGATCGGGCAGTCCTTCACCCTGCACTCCGCCGAAGAGCGCTCCGGCGAAGAACACTCCGCCGAAGAGCGCTCCGGCGCGGACGGCGCCGGCCAGGAGCGCTCGGCCGGGGACGGCGCCGGCGAGCTCGTCCTGCTGGAGTGCACGCTCGGCGCTTCCCACGGCCGGTCGCGCTCGTTCAGCCTGCTGTTCCGGGGCGGCCCGGACGCCCCCCGTGAGCAAGGCAGCTATCTGCTCAGCCGGGAGGACTTCGGCCCGAGCCCGATCTTCCTGGTCCCCGTGCGTGCCACCCCGGACGGCGTGGAATTCCACGCGGTCTTCAACCAACTGACGGAGGAATGAGAATGCGCCATGAGTGATCCCTACATCGGTGAGATCCGAATGTTCGGGGGCAACTTCGCCCCGGTGGGCTGGCTGCTCTGCCAGGGCCAGACGCTGCCCATCTCGCAGTTCGACGCGCTGTTCAACCTGATCGGCACCACCTACGGCGGCGACGGCCAGCAGAGCTTCCAACTGCCCAACCTGCAGGGCCGGATCCCGATCCACGCGACCAATGGTTTCCCGCTGGGCCAGGTCAGCGGGGTGGAGACGGTGACCCTGACCACCAACCAGCTCCCCATCCACACCCACCAGCCCGTCGGCTCCATGGTCGCCCAGAGCACGTCGCCGAACAACAACTACTGGGCCAGCTACGCCAACATGGACTTCAGCACCCAGGCGCCGGCCGCTCCGATGGCGCCGAACGCGCTGAGCCCGTCCGGCGGGAACCAGCCGCACAACAACATGCCGCCCTACCTCGCGATCAATTTCATCATCGCGACCGAGGGCATCTACCCGCCCCCGAACTGACGTCGAGACGGAGCGAACCGCACATGAGTGATCCCTACATCGGCGAGATCAAAGTCATCTCGTTCACCTACCCGCCCCGAGGCTGGGCGTTCTGCAACGGCCAGCTGCTGCCCATCAACCAGAACCAGGCGCTGTTCTCCATCCTTGGCACCATGTACGGCGGCAACGGCCAGACCAACTTCGCGCTGCCCAACCTGCAGGGCCGGATGCCGGTGCACCAAGGCATCAACCAGGGCACCTACGTCGTCGGCCAGGCCGCCGGCGAGGTGGCGCACACCCTGACGATCAACGAGATGCCCAGCCACGTACACCCGGCCGTCGCCCAGGCGACGGCCTCGAACCCGGGTGTCAGCCCGGCTGGCGCGATCTGGGCCACCACGGGGTCCGCGGCCTTCGCGTCCGCCCCGAACACGACGATGAACCCGCTAGCGGTGTCGACCACCGGAGGCAGTCAGCCGCACAACAACCAGGCGCCCTATCTGGTGCTGAACTACGTGATCGCCCTGGTGGGCATCTTCCCGAGCCGGAACTAGAGACGGAGCGCATACCGTGACTGACCCTTTCCTCGCCGAGATCAGGATCTTCGGCGGCAATTTCGCACCCAGGGGCTGGGCGCTGTGCAACGGCCAGTTGATGTCGATCTCGCAGAACACCGCGCTCTTCGCGCTGCTGGGCACCACCTACGGCGGTGACGGCCGGGTCACCTTCGGCCTGCCCAACCTGCAGGGCAGCGCCCCGATGCAGCAGGGCCAGGGGGCGGGGCTGACGCCGCGCTACCTCGGTGAGATGGGCGGCACCCCGACGGTCACCCTGATCAATGCCGAGATGCCGATGCACACCCACACCGCCCTGGCCTACGACGACAGCGGCGACAGCACCTCGCCGACCAACAACACCTGGGCACAGTCGCTGAAGGGCCGGTTGGGCGAGAACCTGTACAGCACCGGTCAGCAACCCAACATGTTGATGGGCACCCAAACCGTGCTGCCGACCGGTGGCAGCCAGCCGCACAACAACATGCCGCCCTACCTGACCGTCAGCTTCATCATCGCGCTGGAGGGGATCTTCCCGCAGCGGCCCTAGCGCCGTTGCGTGATCCGGTTAGCCCTCACAACGGTTAGCCCCACCAACCAGAACGTCCCGGCCTGGTACCAGGCCGGGACGTTCTGCGTTGGCAGGGACGGCGTGTCGCGTTGCCGGAACGGCCTCAGCCCAGGCGGAGCTTGAGCGAGGCCAGCTCGTCGCGCAGCGAGGTCGGCACCTTGTCGCCGATCTTGTCGAACCATTCCTCGATGGCCGGAATCTCCGCGCGCCACTGCTCGGGGTCGACGGACAGCGCCTGGGTCAGCTGCTCCTCGGTCATCTCCAGGCCCTCGACGTCGAGCGCGTCGGGAGCGGGGACCCGGCCGATCGGGGTGTCCACCGCGGCGGCCCGGCCCTCGATCCGCTCGATCGCCCACTTCAGCACCCGGATGTTCTCCCCGAACCCGGGCCACAGGAAGCCGCCGTCGGCGTCCCGGCGGAACCAGTTGACGTAGAAGATCTTGGGCAGCTTGACGGCGTCGGCGTTCTTGCCGACCTCGATCCAGTGCTGGAAGTAGTCCCCGGCGTGGTAGCCGATGAACGGCAGCATGGCCATCGGGTCCCGGCGCACCACGCCGACCTTGCCGGCGGCGGCCGCGGTGGTCTCCGAGGACAGGGTGGCGCCCATGAACACGCCGTGCTGCCAGTCGCGCGCCTCGGTCACCAGCGGAATGGTGTCCTTGCGCCGGCCGCCGAAGAAGATCGCGTCCAGTGGCACGCCCCGCGGGTCGTCCCACTCGGGAGCCTTGGTGTCGCACTGCTCGATCGGCGTGCAGTAGCGGGAGTTGGGGTGCGAGGCGGCCTCGCCGGAGCCGGGCTGCCAGTCGCGGCCCTTCCAGTCGGTCAGGTGCGCCGGCGGCTCGCCCATGCCCTCCCACCAGATGTCTCCGTCATCGGTGAGCGCGACGTTGGTGAACAGCGAGTTGCCCTTGGCGATGGTGCGCATCGCGTTGGGGTTGGTGTGCCAGTCGGTGCCCGGCGCGACTCCGAAGAAGCCGTTCTCGGGGTTGACCGCATACATCCGGCCGTCCTCGCCGAACCGGATCCAGGCGATGTCGTCGCCGATGGTCTCGACCTTCCAGCCCTCCAGCGTGGGGTCGAGCATCGCCAGATTGGTCTTGCCGCAGGCGGACGGGAACGCCGCCGCAATGAAGTACGACTTCTGCTGCGGGCTGGTGAGCTTCAGGATCAGCATGTGCTCGGCCAGCCAGCCCTCGCTGCGGGCCTGGGCGGAGGCGATCCGCAGCGAGTGGCACTTCTTGCCGAGCAGGGCATTGCCGCCGTAGCCGGAGCCGTAGGACCAGATCATCCGCTCTTCCGGGAAGTGCACGATGTACTTGGTCTCGTTGGACGGCCAGGGCACGTCCACCTCGCCGGGGGCCAGCGGCGCGCCGAGGGAGTGCAGGCCGGCGACGTAGGGCTGGCTGACGCCGTCCTTGACGAACAGCTCGAGGGCCTTGGAGCCCATCCGGGTCATGATGTGCATCGAGGCGACCACATAGGCCGAGTCGGTGAGCTCGACCCCGAGCATCGGCTCCTTGGCGGTGAGCGGCCCCATGCAGTACGGGATGACGTACATGGTGCGCCCGCGCATCGAGCCGCGGAACCGCTCGGTCAGCAGCGCCTTCATGTCGCCGGGGTCCATCCAGTTGTTGGTGGGACCGCAGTCGGCGGGGTCCTGGGAGCAGATGAAGGTACGGTCCTCGACCCGGGCGACGTCGGTGGGGTCGGAGGCGGCGTAGAAGGAGTTGGGCTTCTTGGCGTCGTCGAGGCGGGTCAGAGTGCCGGCCGCGACGAGCTGCTCGGTGATCCGGGTCCACTCCTCGGCAGACCCGTCACACCACACGACCTCGTCCGGCTCGGTCAGCTCGGCGATGTCGCGCACCCAGCGCAGCAGAGCAGGGTGGTCGGTGGGGGCGGGATCGAGGCGGACGATGGTGCTCGTCATGATCGAAACTCCTTGTCAGTCGACGGTGACTGGCGGGGGCGCCTCAGGACGGGCGACGGATTCGCGCCACAGTCCTGTCAGGCAGTGATCAAAGGGTAACGAGCGGCAGCGCTTACAAGCCCGTCCGCAGCCTGCGGCACGGGTCACAAAGGCGCAGAACGGGACAAAGCTGTGCGTGGAATCCCGGCATTCCGGTCTTTCTGGTGGTACGGATCAGGCGCGCATGGCCTAGCTCACACCTGGGCTCATGAGGCCTGGCTCACAGTGGAGAGGTTGAAGTCCGGAACGCGGACGGCCGGCATCGCGACCCGGGTGAAGTAGTCGCTCCATTCCCGGGGCAGCGTCCGCTCGGTACGGCCCACCTCCGTGATCCGGCCCAGCAGGTCGACCGGGGATTCGTTGAACCTGAAGTTGTTGACCACGCCCCGCACCTTGCCGTCCTCGATCAGGTAGACGCCGTCGCGGGTGAGGCCGGTGACCAGCAGCGTCTGCGGGTCGACCGTCCGGATGTACCAGAGGCAGGTCAGCAGCAGGCCGCGCTCGGTCTCGGCGATCAGCTGCTCCAGGCTCTTGCCGTCGGCGGGCCCGTCCATGATGAGGTTGTCGACGAACGGCACGTGCGGCTGGCCGGTGCGCTCGGCCCAGTTGCGGGTGCGCTGCAGGTTGGCCAGCACGCCGTCGTCGATCCAGGTGGTGGCTGGCACCGGCGCCCCGTTGTCGAAGATCGATTCCTCGCCGCCCTCGACGGTCAGCTGGAAGGGTGCGGCCTGCATGCCCGGTTCGGCCGGATCCGAGCGCAGGGTGAGGCCGAGCCGGGCCAGCGATTCCCCGATCCGGGTCTTGCCGTCGCTGGCGGCGAACACGCTCCGGCCCTCCTCGGCGTCCCGCGCCGAGGAGGTCCAGTACAGGTAGACCATCAGGTCGGCCACCGCAGCGGGCGGTAGCAGCGTCTCGTACCGGCCGGCCGGCAGGTCGATCCGGGTCGCCGACCAGTCCAGCCGGGTGGCCAGGTCGGCGGTCATCGCATCGACGTCGATGTCGGTCCAGTCGCGGGTCTGCGCGCCGGCCCAGGCCGACCGGGTCAGGTCGCGGGACTTGGCGTTCAGCTCCAGCCGGCCGGTCGGCTGGTCGTGCCGGCGGCGCAGGCCGGTGGACGAGGCGAGGAAGGTGGAGGACACCAGGTGCTCGGCGAAGCCGTAGAGCAGCCGGTCGGTCCGCTCGGCGGCGGCGAAGGCCCGGCCCAGCGCCGGCGCGAAGTCGCTGAACACCTCGATGCTGGTGGCCGCGGGGGGTGCGTCCCAGTCGTCGGAGTGCGGGTAGGGCTCGATCAGCGGCGCGACATCGTCGGCGGGTGAGGCGGCGCGGGCGGCGTCCTCGCTGGCCTTGACCAGCCCGGCGAGCTGGTCGGCGCCTGACACCGCGCGCGACACCACGCCGGAGGTGACGCCCTGCTCGCCGTCCATGATCGAGATCACCGTGAGCTTGCGGGAATGGGTCTGGCCGTTGGTGGTGAGGCTGTTGCCCGCCCAGCGCAGGTTCGCGCCGGTCAGCTCCTCGCCGATCACCAGGCAGCCGGTCGCGCCGGACAGCTCCAGCGCCTGCTCGACGAGCTGCTGGATGGTGGGGCCGGCTTCGGTGTTGCTGGTCATCATCGGCCGCCCTCGGTCACGGTGTTGAGAACGTTGACGTTGCTGAACAGCGCCGACGGGCAGCCGTGCGAGACCGCCGCCACCTGGCCGGGCTGGCCCTTGCCGCAGTTGAAGGCGCCGCCCAGCACGTAGGTCTCCGGCCCGCCGATCGCCGCCATCGAGCCCCAGAAGTCGGTGGTGCTCGCCTGGTAGGCGACATCGCGCAGCTGGCCGGCCAGCCGCCCGTGGGAGATCTTGTAGAACCGCTGGCCGGTGAACTGGAAGTTGTAGCGCTGCATGTCGATCGACCAGGACTTGTCGCCGAGGACGTAGATGCCCCGCTCGACGCCGGAGATCAGCTCCTCGGTCGAGCGGGAGTCCGGGCTCGGCTGCAACGACACGTTCGCCATCCGCTGCAAGGGGATATGGCCTGGCGAGTCGGCGAAGGCGCAGCCGTTGGAGCGGCCCAATCCCTTGGCCGCCGCCATCTGCCGGTTCAGCTGGTAGCCGACCAGCACGCCGTCGGAGATGATGTCGAAGTCTCCGGTGGCCACGCCCTCGTCGTCGTAGCCGATGCTGGACAACCCGTGCTCCACAGTGCGATCACCGGTCACGTTCATGATCGGTGAGCCGTAGCGCAGGCTGCCGAGCTTGTCGAAGGTGGCGAAGGAGGTGCCGGCGTAGGCGGCCTCGTAGCCCAGCGCCCGGTCGAGCTCGGTGGCATGCCCGATGGACTCGTGGATGGTCAGCCAGAGGTTGGACGGGTCGATGACCAGGTCGTAGTGGCCGGCCTCCACCGACGGCGCCTTGGCGTGCTCGGCCAGCAGCTCGGGCAGCTCGGCGAGCTCGGCGTCGAAGTCCCACCCGGTTCCGGTGAGGTACTCCCAGCCCCGCCCGGCCGGCGGCGCCAGGCTGCGCATCGAGGAGAAGCCGCCGTTGGCCCGGTCGACCGACACCGCCGTGAACTCCGGATGCATCCGGACCCGTTGCTGGGTGGTCACCGTGCCGGCGGTGTCTGCATAGAACTTGTTCTCCAGCACCTGGATGAGGTGGGCGTCCACATGGTCCACACCGTCCGCGCCGAGCAGCCGGCCGGACAGCTCCGACAGCCTCGCCAGGCGCTCGTCCGAGGCGACTTCGAAGGGGTTGACGTCGTAGGAGGACACCCAGCTGGCGTCGGAGTACACCGGCTCGGCGGCCAGCTCCACCGGGTCGGAGCTGAGGACCCGGCTCAGCTTCGCGGTGGTCACCGCCTGCTCGGCCAGGCGGGCCGCTGCCTCGGGGGTGCGGTCGATGCCGCTGGCGAAGCCCCACGCGCCCTCGTGCACCACCCGGACCGACAGCCCCAGGTCCTCGTCGTCGGTGCTGGTGTCGAGCTGGCCGTCGCGCAGCGCCAGCGAGGCGACCCGGACCCGTTCGAGCCGGAAGTCCGCGTGCGAGGCGCCCAGCTCCCGGGCTCGGCTCAGGGCCGCGTCGGCGAGGACGGCGGCTGGCAGGGCGAGGAACGTGGCGTCGATGCTGGCCATGAACCCGATAGTAGAGGCAGCTACCGACGGAAATCCGCGCAGTGCTCGGGGGCGCCGCTGTCCTAGCGCCGCCCGGTGAGCGCCGGCCCCGCTTGCCGCGTTGCCGCTCGCGAAGCTACGGTTGCGTAGGTTACTCGCGAGTACGTCAGGAGGCGGACGATGACCGAGGTCCTGCCCCGCACGGTCGACCTGCACGGCCATCCGCTCAGCTATGCCGACCTCGGCGCCGGTCCCGCGGTGCTGTTCGTCCACGGGCTGCTGGGCTCGCACCGGCACTGGACTCAGCTGATGCGCGAGCTGGCGGTCGATCGCCGGCTGGTCGCGCCGGACCTGTTCGGCCACGGCGGCTCGGCCAAGCCGAGAGGGGACTACTCCCTCGGCGCGCACGCCGCCACCCTGCGCGACCTGCTCGACCGGCTGGAGATCGGCCGGGTGACGCTGGTCGGGCACTCCCTCGGCGGCGGCATCGCGATGCAGTTCAGCTACCTGTTCCCCGAACGGGTGTCCCGCCTGGTGCTGGTGAGCAGCGGCGGCCTGGGGCGGGAACTCAGCCCGGCGCTGCGCGCGGCCGCGCTGCCGGGCGCGGAGCTGGTGCTGCCGGTGCTCGCCTCCCGCTGGCTGCGCGAGCGCACCGTCGCGGTGGCCGGCGGCCTGGGACGGCTGGGCCTGCGCGCCGGGGCGGACCTGAGCGAGGCCTGGCGCGGGCTCGGCTGCCTCGAGGACGCCGACAGCCGGCGGGCCTTCCTGGCCACCGTCCGCGCGGTCATCGACCCGGGCGGGCAGACCGTGACGGCGCGGGACCACCTGCCGATGGCGACCAGCGTCCCGACCATGCTGGTCTGGGGCGCGAAGGACCGGATCATCCCGTCCTGGCATGCCGTCACCGCGCAGGCCGGCTTTCCCGGCTGCCGGGTGGAGATCTTCGAGCGCGCCGGGCACTTCCCGCACCTCGCCGAGCCCGAGCGGTTCGCGGCGCTGCTGGCCGGCTTCATCGCCGATCCGAGCGCCTGAGTCCCCTGCCGGCCGGCTTGCTGGCCGGCTTGCTGGCCGGCTTGCTGGATGGGACACAATGCCCGACGTGAGCGACCTGCGCTTGGAGCTGCTGTCCGAAGCCCATCTCGACGACGTCGAACGCCTGCTCGACGATCCGGAGGTGCTGCGGTTCACCCGGCTGCCCGACCCGCCGGTGCCGGGGTACTCCATGGAGTGGTACGAGCGCTACCAGGCGGCCCGGCAGAAGGGCACCGGGGAGATCTTCGCCGCGGTGGGTTCGGACGGAACGTTCCTCGGGGTGGCGTTGGCCGCCCACATCGACGCCGAAGCGCGCGAGATGGAGCTGGGCTACCTGACCGCCCCGGCTGCCCGCGGCCGCGGTGCGGGCACCGAGATGCTGCGGCAGTTGACGGCCTGGGCCTTCGCCGAGGCCGGGGCGCTGCGCGTCACCCTGATCATCAACGTCACCAACGTGGCCTCCCAGCGGGTCGCGGAGCGGGCCGGGTACACCCTCGAGGGCGTGCTCCGGTCCGTCTACTTCAAGCAGGGCCGGCGCTCCGACGTCCAGCTCTGGTCCCGGCTGCCCACCGACGGCTGAGCTCGCGGGTCTAGCCAGCCTGCTCTAGCCGGTCGCCTGCTCCAGGGCGGTCAGCTCGTCCTCGAGGTAGCCCAGCATCCGCTGCAGGTGCGGCACCGTGCGGCGGCAGCCCGTCAGGCCGAAGGACAGCTCGTCGGTGTAGCTGGTGCAAGTGATGTTCAGCGCCTGCCCGTGGTAGGGGATGGACAGCGGGTAGAGGCCGTCCAGCCGGGCGCCGTTGAGATAGAGCGGGGTACGCGGGCCGGGGACGTTGGAGATGATCAGGTTGAACGGTGGCCGCAGCAGCTCGGCGTAGCCGGGGATGGACTGCAGCAACAGCGGGCTCATCCCCAGCCCGGTCATCGCCACGATCTGCAGCGGGCTGAGCTCGGCCAGCGCCTGCTTGCCCTCCTTCATCGAACGGCGGACGGTGCGGAGCCGGTCAGCCGGGTCGGCCAGGTGCGTCCCCAGGTCGCACATCACCGCGCCGAGGGCGTTGCCGGACTCCCGGGCGCGGTCGCGGACCCGCAGCGCGACCGGCACCATCGCGATCAGCGGCGCCTCGGGCAGCGCGTCCATACTGCTGAGGTAGGTGCGCAGGGCGCCGGAGCAGGCGGCGAGCACCACGTCGTTGACGGTGCAGCGGGCGCCCCGGCGGATCCGGTTGATCCGCTCCAGCGGCCAGGACTGGGCGGCGAACCGGCGCGAGCCCGAGATCGGCACGTTGAACATCGACCGCGGCGCCGCGAACGAGATCGGCGCGCTCTGCGACTGCAGGCCGCGGTTGACGGTGCGCACCAGCGCCGACGGGATGCCCGCCACGTCGGTGGCCACCTCGCGGGCGCTGCGCAGCAGGTTGGCGACCAGCTCTTCCGGGGACGGCGGCGCCGGCTGCTGCTGCGCGGGCCGGGGCGCTGCCGGCCGGTTCGCCCACGGCGGCGGCAGGCCGCGGGCCGCCGGGTCCTTGGTCAGGATGCGCTGCAGCAACCGCTGCGCCGACACCCCGTCCAGCAGGGCGTGATGCACCTTGAAATAGAGCGCGAACCGGCCGTCGGCCAGGCCCTCGATGAAGTGCAGCTCCCACAGCGGCCGTTGCCGGTCCAGCAGGGTGCTGTGCAGCCGCGAGCACAGCGCCAGCAGCTCCAGCACCCGGCCGGGCTGGGGCAGCGAGTTGTGCCGGACGTGGTGGCTCAGGTCGAACTGCCGGTCCTCCTCCCAGGCCCACTGCCCTGCGGTGGCCAGCGAGCGCCGGGGGCGCTTCTTGAACAGGGGCGCCACGTCATTGGCGGTGGAGCCGGAGCTGAGCTGGGAGAACAGCTCGGCGGGGCTGGGCGCGTCCTCGGCCGGGAAGAACAGCTCCAGGCCGCCGACGTGCATCGGGGTCTGCGGGGACTCCACGGACAGGAACACCGAGTCCGCGGGTGACATCGGCAGCAGCACGGTGTCAGATCCTGTCACCGATGCCGCACGGATGCGAAACGTCCGGTAGCGGCGCCGGGCGGTACCGGCTCAGAAGTCGCGGAACGGCTGGATGCTGGCGCCGAGCAGGTTCAACCGCTCTGCCAGCTGCTCGTAGCCCCGGTCGATGACGTAGACGTTGCGCAGCACCGAGGTGCCCTTGGCCGCCAGCATGGCCAGCAGCACCACGACGGCCGGACGCAGCGCCGGCGGGCAGATCACCTCGGTGCCCGACCAGTGCGTCGGTCCCTGGACGTAGATCCGGTGCGGGTCCATCAGGGTGACCTTCGCGCCCAGCTTGGTCAGCTCGGTGAGGTACTGCGCGCGGTTGTCATAGACCCAGTCGTGGATCAGGGTCGAG
>NZ_DASVSG010000118.1:0-8796 GCF_036388195.1 Jatrophihabitans sp.
CATCACTTCTACGAGCCCGGCGTGCCGGTGAACGCGCTGCGGCTCAGCTGCAGCACGGTGACCCCGGAGGAGATCGAGGCCGGGCTCGACCGGGTCGCCCGGCTGATCAACGACCAGCTACGGGGTAGCTGAGCCCGGACGGAGGAACGGCCCGGCCACGATTGCCCTCGTGACCGGCCCGGTCGACACCGCTTCCTGCCCGAATCCGCCGGCGGACTCGGGCAGGGCACTCAGCGGGTGGTGGGGTCGCCGTCGGTGCGGTTCCCCTGCAGCCGGGGGTCCACGGCGTTGTCACCCTGCAGTCGGGGATCCAGGTTGCCGGCCCGCTCCTGCAGCCGTTGGGCTTCGGCGCGCTCACGCTCGGCCTCGGCAAGCCGCTCCTGGGCCTCGCGCTCGGTCTCGGTCGCCCGCAACTCTGCCTCGGCCCGCTCGCGACGGGCCCGGGCCGCCTGCTCCTCGGCCGCGGCCTGCGCCGACTCTGCCCGGGCAGAGCGCTCGCCGGCCTCCTCCAGGTGTTGCTGGGCTGCGACCTGCTTGCGTTCGGTGGTCTTGGCCCGCATCCGGGGGAGGGCGACCAGCGCGATCAGCGCGAGCACCACCAAGACCACGATGACGATAATCAGGGTTTCCATGACAACGTCCCTTCTGGTTGGCACGACGCTAACGCTCGGCGCCGTCAGACGCCAACACGTCTAGACATATCGCCGAGCGCGGCGGTATGTCCAGACATGGGGCAATAGTGCGGTTCAGCCGTCGGCGGCCGGGCTGACTCCTCCAGAAAGCGGCAGCTCTCCGGTTCGGCACAGCTCCTCGCTGACGGTCCGGAGCTTGGTATGGGTGTGCTGGGATGCCTTCACCAACAAGGCGAAGGCTGCATCGGGAGTCAGCCGGTACCGCTCCATCAGGATGCCCTTGGCCTGGCCGATCACATCGCGGCTGGTGAGCGCCGTCGTCATGTTCTGGTGCCATTCCTGGCCGGCCAGCGCGATGGTGGCATTGGCTGCGAAGATGGTGGCCAGCGTCTGGGACTCGTCGTCGAAGGCGTGCGGGTGGGCCGAGGCCAGGCTCAGCGAGCCGTAGATCCGGTTCCGGGCGACCAGGGACGTGCACATCATGCTGCCCACCCCCAGCTCGGCGGCCGCGGCGGTGAACGCCGGCCAGCGGGTCTCCCGGGACAGGTCGGGAACCCACACCGGGCCGCCGTGGGCGACCGCCTCCAGGCAGGGACCTTCGCCCACCTCGTTCTGCAGCCCGATGATCTGCGGTGTCGGCTCGCCCGAGGTGGCCCGTGG
Organism: Jatrophihabitans sp.; assembly: GCF_036388195.1. GTDB lineage: Bacteria > Actinomycetota > Actinomycetes > Mycobacteriales > Jatrophihabitantaceae > Jatrophihabitans_A. Next base: position 1,293 of record NZ_DASVSG010000118.1, read on the forward strand.
CTCCACCTGGTTCGGGCCGGCCGGAATCACCAGGGCGGAGTACTCGGTGCCCGGAATCAGGTCCACCGCGCACTGGGTGATCACCGTCACCGGGTCGCAATCGCCGGCATGGACGGTCAACGCCAACTCCGTCAGGGCTGCGGCGAAGGCGGCGTTCGCCGAGCTGCCCGGCTGGGTCGACTCTGCGGTGGCGGGCTGGGGTTTGCGCTTGGGATCGACGGGCTGTGCGCGGTCGAGCAGTTCAGACATGGTTCCTCCTCGGCTTGGACCGGTGTCCCAACCCAAGCTGTCCGAGCCATGATGCCATTTCGGGCCGCGGAAACCCATAGCACTGCGCTCGCAGCACACGCGCCCCGCACGTCGGCCGCGAGGTGCAGGCGTCGAGCAGAACGTCAGGGACCGGCCTCGATACGCTCCCGCATCTCCTGCAGTGGCCACGGCGCGTCCTCGACCCAGCCGTAGCGCCATGGATGCACCGCCTCCACCCACCAGGTGGCTCCGGCGCCGCGATGCTCGGCATAGCGTTCCAGCCGCGCCGGGTCACCACCCTCGGTCTCACCCGGCACGGCTAGGTCAAAGGGAGCGTCGGTGGTCCGGAGCGAGGCGATCCGAGCAGCTACCGCGGCGGTGTCGGCGACCTCCCACTTGCCGTCCAGGCGCATCGGCGCCACCCCGTCCCATCGGGCGGCCCGCCGGAACGGCCGGCCGCCGGGCCAGGTGCCGCCGACCCAGATCGGGATGCGGGGCTGCTGCAAGGGCGGCGGGTAGCAGACCGCCGACCAGTCCGGCCCGGCGACGCGGTAATGCCGGCCCTCGTGGCGTACCGGCTTGCCGGTCCACAGCCGCTCCAGCAGCTCCAGGTGCTCGTCCAGCATGTCGCCGCGGGTGGCCGCGTCGGCCTGCTCGCCGCAGTAGTCCCACTCGTACGGGCCACCGCCGATGCCCACTCCCAGCACCAGCCGGCCCTGGCTGAGCCGGTCCAGGGTGACGCTCTGGCGGGCCACCACGAGCGGTCGGCGCCGGGGCAGCGGCGTGACCATGAGGCCCAACCGGATCCGTTCGGTGGCACAGGCCGCCGCCGTCAGCGCGATCCACGGATCGACCACATCGACCGGACCCGGCGCGAAGGCGAACAGGTGGTCCCACAGGAAGAAGCCGTCCCACCCGGCGGACTCGGCGGCGGCCGCCCACTCCGCCACCAGGGCGGCGTCCAGTCCTGACCCGAAACAGGGAACCGAGACTCCGTGGCGCATCCTCCGGAACCTACTCGACAGTCACCGGACCCCGTCCAGGGCGAGGCCGGCTCAGGCCGGTGTCACCGCGGATTCGACCTGGTTCTGCCGGGTGGCGAAGTCGCAGGACCCGGAATGCCGCTCGGGAAGCAGGCAGATCCGGCCGGTGGCCAGGTGGGTCATGCCGCATCGGTGGGCCTGCGCCGCCACGGTGTTGATCTGGGTGTTGTGGCTCTCGTCGCGTGCCGTGCCGGATGGGGTGAAGCTGTCGGAAGAACTCATGTGAAGCGCCGATCTGCCCGCTTTTGGGGCTGGTCTGGCAATTTTGCCTGCATACCAGCCCGATGGCTGGCAGGCGAAATCCCCGGTACTGCCAGCCTAGTCGGAGATAGGTTGCCCTCAGGTGAGCAGCGGTGCTGATTCTGGCAATCCTCCCGGTAGTCGGTGACTCCCGGTTCGGACGAATCGGCGCGGGTCAGTCCTACCGGGTGGTCAGCCGCATGGTCATCCGGGTGCCGTCCGAGGTCGGCACCACGCTCATCCCGAAGGCGCCGAGGTGCTTCCAGTCCGCCTTGTCCTTCGCCGAGGCCCCCGGGTCGGAGTCGAGGATGCCGCCGAAGTTGACGTAGGCGATCATGCTGGCGCCGGCGCTGTCAGGAACCGCCTTCTGGAAGGCCGGGTCGTCCCCCAGGGTTCGAGCGCCTGGGCGGGCCCTGGGGTCATAGCCGGGGCTGGTGCTGACCAGGTAGCCGTCGCCGGTGATCTGGGGGTGCAGGTCTTCGGTAAGGAAGCCGAATGGCTGGGCCAGCGAATCGAGCAGTTGCCCGGCCCGGTTGGCATCGTCAGTAGCCACCTGGGCGGCGATCTCGGGCTCTGCGCTGGCTCCGTGCGGCAACCGCAGCGAGACAGTGGCGTCGGTGCCGAACAACGCCTTCAGGTCCTCGGGAAGCTGCAGGCCGGCCTCTTCGATCAGCTCCTCGAACTGCTCCTGCAGCCCGAGAGTCGCCGATGCGCTGTTCCACGCCTGGCTGAGGGCGTCGCCGAGGCCGGTGACCTCCAGCGCGGCGCTGGTGTCCTCGGCGGCGAGCTTGGCCAGCGTGCCGTTCACCGGTTTGCGGCCCACCCGGGAGCCGGCGCCTCCGTCGTGCGACACGGCGGAGATCTCGAGGTAATCAGAGTTCGCGTGGGCACCGATGATGATCCGGGCCTCGGTTCCCGCCAGCGCGTTCAGGCCCTGCAGGGACCCCAGCCGGTCGCTGGCTGCCGGGCCGCTGGCCGCTTTCAACGCCGCGACGGCGGCGGACATGTCAGCCCAGCCGACCGCGATCTGATCACCGCGCAGCGCCGCGAGGTCAGCGCGGTAATTCTTGACTCCGGCCAGCGTGCCGCGCTTGACGCCGGCCAGGACCGCCTCGGCGTGGGACTGGCTGTCGCTGATCAGGACGTAGCCCTCGGTCGTGACGTAGCCGAGGTCCTTCTGGGTCCGGGCCGCCTTGCTCAGCGCGGCCTTCATCTTCGCCTCGTTGGTGTAGGCCACCGCCAGGACGGGGTCCAGGCCGGCCTCGCTGGCGGCGTCGGGCACGGCCGCCACGGCGATCCGGTCGCCGAGCCAGGGCTTGATCTCGGTGGCGTAGTCGAAGTCGCTCTGGTCGCCGAAGAACTTGGACAGCAGGGCGTTCTTCTCCGCGTCGATGTTCGGCGCGCCCTTGGACACCGCCGGGAACTTCGACGACAGCCGGTAGGCCGCGATCTTCTGGCTGGCCGCCGGATCGAGGTCAAGCTTGGCGAAGGCCACCGTGGTCGCGGGCAGCACCCGTTCGGGCTGGATGCCGTGGCTGGCCAGCGTGGTGTAGGCGTAGGCGGCTACCGCTCCACCGGCGAGCACCGCGAGCACGGCAGCGCCGGCGATGATCTTCTTGGTCCGGGTGCCGGACGCCGGCGGCTGGGGCGGGGGCGGCAGGTAGACCGTGGCCGGGAACACCTCGTGCGGAAAGATCTGGCGCGGCGGCGCTTCGGAGGGACGCGGCGGGCCTTCGTACTCAGGCCGGTACTCAGGCTGATCCGTGCCGGAGCTCGAAGATGTCATGGACCGTTTCCGCGGCCTTCCCCGTCGTGTCGGCATTGCTCAATCGCCGACCACATCGGCTGGCCGGAGCGCAACCTTAATCCCACGGGGGCAGCGCTGCCCAGCGCCGCGCGATCCGGCAGGCCGAACCCACCACGCCGAACGGCCCGGCCACCTTTGCAGGCAGCCGGGCCGCTATGTCGGTGTCGGGTGATCCGCCGGGGTTACGCCGCGCCCAGCCGGCGGGTGAGGCCGCTGAGGACGTTGCCCGGACGCTGCTGCTCGCCGGCGAAGGCGCTGATGACGACCAGGGCGCCGGTGAGCGCCGGGATGGCCCACTGCAGGGCGGTGAGCTGCTTCTGCGCCGCAGCCACGTCTGAGGGGGTCTCACTGGTCGGCGTCGTGCCGTCCGCGGCCGGAACCGCATGCTGCTGGGAGACCTTGCGGCCCAGCATCCGGGAGTAGCCGGTGGCTGCCAGCGCGGCGGCGGTCACTCCGGTCTTGACCAGCGACATGGTGGCCACGCCCTGCTGGGCAGCCAGCCGGTCGCTGTTGCTCACCAGTTGACCGACGCTGCCGATCAGGTGCGCCCCGATCGCGGCGGCGTTCACCGGCGTCCAGCGGTCCCAGCCGGCGTTGGCGACCGCGCCGGCCGCGCGGGAGTTGCCGGCCTCTGCCGCTGCGGGGTTCAGGGCCACAGCATTGGCCAGCGTGCCGCCGAACCAGGCGGCCAGGCCGACGTCATGCATCGAGCGGGAAACGGTGTTGAAGAGCACAAGAACTCCCAAGGAAGGAGAAGGCGATGCGCGCCTCGCGGCGCACGTGGGATCGCTGTTGATCCGCGGGGACCCAGGGTCCGTGATCCCACCGTAACCCTTGCCGCTGGCGGTCCCAAGGCCCGCCTCAGCGCCCCGGCGCAGCGGGCGACCGGTCTCGGCAGCAGCAGCGTAACGTTGCAGGCGCGGTGTGAGGTGAACCCAACCCAGCCGGCCCCCATCGCCAGCCTCGGGCTGGGCTGGGGCCTCGAACGTGGCGCCCTAACCGGAGATGCACATGAGCGTAGGAAGACTGGCGGCCCGCGCCGTCATCGGAGGCCTGTTCATCGGCCATGGCACCCAGAAACTGTTCGGCTGGTTCGGCGGCCCGGGCCGCGCTGGCACCGAGGGCATGATGGAGGCGCTGCAGATGCGTCCGGCCAAGGTGCACGCCACCCTGGCCGGGGTCACCGAGACCGCCGGCGGCGCGATGATCGCCGCGGGCCTGGCCACCCCGCTGGCGGCGGCCAGCTTGACCGGCGTGATGACCACGGCGATCCGCAAGGTGCATCTGCCGAACGGGCCGTGGGCGGCCAACGGCGGCTGGGAGTACAACGTGGTGCTGATCGCGGCCCTCACCGCGCTTGCCGAGACCGGACCCGGCCCGGTGTCACTGGACCACTACCTCGGCATGGAGCGGACCGGCGCCCGCTGGGCGGTGGCTGCGCTGGCCGCCGGGGTGGGCGCTGCGTTCCTCACCATGGCGGCCGGCCAGCGAGGCCCTGCCGCCCCGGTGCTGCAAGCAGCAGAGCCTGTCGCGGCCGAGGACGTCGCCGGAGATCCCTCCACCGTCGGCGCCTGACCCGGCGGCCGGCGCGTCAGTCGACCGCCAGCCGCGCTGGCGTCAGGGTTGGTCAACCGAGCCGCGGCAATCGCTGGTCGGTGTTGAGCAACGGGCGGAACAGGTCGCCCTTCTCGGCGATGCGCTGGGCAACCACGCGCATCGCAAAGCCATCCGGCTTCAGCTCCGGATCATCGAGCTCGTCCCAGCTGATCGGCATCGACACCGGGGCTCCGGGCGCCGGCCGGGCGCTGTACGGGGCGACCAGCGTCTTGTTGATCGCGTTCTGGGTGTAGTCCAGCCTGGCCTTGCCGCCCCGGTCGCGTACCCCCCACTTCCAGCTCAGCAGTTCCGGCACCACCGCCCCGACGGTCTTGGACAGTTGCTCCACCCACTGCCGGGTCTCGGAGAAGCTCGGGCCGCGGCTGATCGGCACCCAGATCTGGATGCCGCGGCGGCCGGTCACCTTGGGCACGGCGAGCAGCTGCAGGTGCTCGAAGGCGGTCCGGTGCAGCCGGGCCAGCACCAGCACGTCCTGCCACGAGGTCGAGTCGCCGGGGTCGATGTCGATCAGCGCGTAGCTGGGCTGCTGCGGCCGGTCGGTCAGCGACGTCCAGGCGTGCCATTCCAGGGCGCCGAAGTTGGCGGCCCACACCAGCGCGGCCGGCTCGTTGACGACCAGGTAGGTGCGCGACTCCCCGGGATCGGCGTCCGGGTTCTCCCACCTGGGAAGCCAGTCGGGCGCCCAGTCCGGAAGCTCCTTGTGCCAGAAGCCCTTGCTGGCAGCGCCCTGCGGATAGCGGTGCATGTTGAGGGCCCGGCCAGCCAGGTACGGCAGCGCGACCGGGGCGATCTGCGCGGTGTAGCGGAGGAATTCCCGCTTGGTGATCGGCTCGTGCTCGGCCGATCCGGGAAACAGCACCTTGTCGAGATTGGTCACCTTGAGCTCGCGGCCGAAGATCTCCCACCGGCCCGTCGCGGGCAGCTCCTCCAGCGCTGTCAGCTCGGCAGGGCTCGGCCGCCCGGTTCCCGCGTCCTTCAGGGCGATCGAGGCCTCGCCGGCCGGCAGGTCCGAGCGCCACATCCGGTCCGGGTCGGCCAGCACCTCGTCGTTGGTCCGGCCGCTGAGCACCGAGCGCGGATGCTGTTCAGGATCCCAACCGGCCACGGCGAAGTCGTCGTGCTTGTGCAGCATCAGCCACTGTTCCTTGCCTCCGGAATCCCGGCCGGTCCGCACCAGGATGAAGCGGCCGCGCAGCTTGGTTCCGTGCAGCTCGGCCTGCAGCTCGCCGCCGGCCACCGCGGCGGCCGGATCACCGGGCTTGGCCGGTTCCCAGGTGCCGGCGTCCCAGACGATGACGTCGCCGCCGCCGTACTCACCGGCCGGGATGACCCCTTCGAAATCGATGTATTCGATCGGGTGGTCCTCGACATGGAAGGCGGCATGCCGGGCGGCCGGATCCAGGGTCGGGCCCTTGGGAACGGCCCAGCTCACCAGCACGCCGTCGATCTCGAACCGCACGTCGTAGTGCAACCGCCTGGCCCGGTGCCGCTGCACCACGAAGCGGCGTGCGGCCGGCTCGGCGGCGGGGGCGGACGGGTCCCCCGCCGGCTCGGAGGTACGGCTGAAGTCGCGCTTGCGCCGGTAGCTGGCGAGCTTCTCCGTCGACGGCGGGCTGGTAGCCATGCTGCTGAGTCAAATGCCTCGCATGCGTTGCCGCAAACCCGGCGATGTCTATGAACCAGGCTGGTATGACCAGCTGGCGGAGTGCTCAGGCGCCGGTCCACCACCGGGATCAGCCCAAGGACAGCCCGAGCCACCAGCCGAGGGCGGCTGCCCCGATCCCGGCGACGAGGGAGAGCGTGACATTGCCGGCGGCGAGCCAGCCGGCTCCACGCTGGCCCAGCCGGAGCGTCTCGTAGCTGAAGGCCGAGTATGTCGACAGCGCGCCGCAGAAGCCGGTGCCTGCCAGCAGCGTGACGTCCGTGCCGAGCCCGGCGCCGGTGATCACTCCGAGCAACAGCGAGGCGAGGACGTTGACCGTCACGGTGCCCCACGGAAACAGCGTCCGGAACCGGGACTGGATGGCCCGGTCGGTGAGGTAGCGGGCAGGCGCGCCCACCCCCGCGCCGAGCGCGATCAGCAACAGCGTCACCGGTGGGCCGCCGCGACGATGCGACCGGTGAGCGTGCTGGACAGCCAGACCGCGGCTGCACAGCCGAGCACGGTGAGCGCCACGTAGTCTAGGGCTACCAGCAGCCGGTGATGCAGCAGCAGGCGCTGCACGTCCAGAGCAAAGGTCGAGTACGTGGTGTAGCCGCCCAGGACGCCGACACCGAGGAACGGCCGGGCCAGCCGGTGCGGGGACGGCAAGGCCAGCAGCACCGCCATCAGAATTCCGATCAGCAGGCTGCCGGTGACATTGATCAGCAGCGTGGACCACGGGAACTGCTGATCGTGGTGGGGCGCCACCGCGCTCAACCCGTAACGGGCCTCGGCGCCGAGAATGCCGCCGATCGCCGTGGCGGCCAGCAGATCCCATTGCCGGGCCGGATCCGCCGGCCGCTGCGCCGGATCGCCGAGGTCGACATCGGGGTCGACGACCGCGGG
>NZ_DASVSG010000119.1:0-4382 GCF_036388195.1 Jatrophihabitans sp.
CCCGCCGGGAGTTGATGACCAGGTTCTGGACGAAGGTGTCCGGTGGCAGCGTCAGCAGGAATTCCACTGCGCTGGCAACGGTGTCCGGATCCATCATCACCTCATCCGACAGCTGCCACTGCTCCATCATCGGCGTGTTCATGGCGCTCGGCATCACGCCGTGGATGCGGGCCGGCCAGCGGTACTCATAGGCCTCCCGCTGCATGATCTTGGTGAGCATCGCCAGCGCGGCCTTCGAGCTGTTGTACGCAGCGGCGTCGGCGCCCACCGTGATGGCCGAGATCGAGATGATGTTCACGATGTCGGCCGGGTAGCTGCGCTCGCCGGAACCGAGGGTCCTGAGGAACTGTCGGGTGGTGTACAACGGACCCGACTGGTTCACCGCGACGACGTCCTGCCATTGCTTGTCGGTGATGTCGAGGATGCCGGCGCCCCGGTCGGTGCCGGCATTGTTGATCAACCCGTCGAAGCGCTCGCCGAACCGGGCCGCGGTGGCGTCGATCGCCTCGGCGACGCTGGCCGGATCGGTGACGTCCAGCCGGCAGGACGAGGCGCTGCCCCCTGCGTCGCAAACCAGCCGGACGGTGGCCTCGGCGGCCTCGACATCGACATCGGCGACCACCGGATGCGCGCCGCCGGCTGCCAGCCGCCGGGACAGCGCGCGCCCCAGGCCGCTGCCGCCGCCGGTGATCAGTACAACGCGCTGATCGAGTGCCCGCATAACGCCTCCTGGCTTCAGAGCTGATTCGCTGGACTGAACGGCTGGACGCTGCTGAGCCGATCCCGCGCCCGGTCCCGGGTCAGCTCGCGCACCGCGTCGAGCACCTCCTCGACGGTGATCGCCAGCAGCGCCGGATCGACCTGCTCCCCGTGCGGGTTCCCGGTTCCGTCGCCGTGCCACAGCACCCGGTGCGGCCCATCGGGCGGCGGTCCCCAACTGGCCGGCGACACCGGACCGAACAACAGCACCGACGGGGTGCCGAAGTTCGAGGCGACGTGCGCGACACCGGTGTCACTGCACACCACCAGCCTGGCCCGGCCGACCAGCGAGATCAGCTCCGGCAGCTCCAGCCCCAGCAGGGCCGGCACACCCGCGTCGTCGGCCACCGTCCGGACCAGTGAGGCCTCGGCCGGGCCACCGGTGATCACCACCCGATGACCCTGGCTCCGCAGCGCAGCGGCCACCACCGCGAACCGCTCCGCGGGCCAGCGCCGGGCGGGGGCGGCCGCACCCGGATGCAGCACCGTCAGCGAGTCCGGCATCGCGACCGCTGGCAGCCGCAGGCATCCCACCGCCCGGCACCCGCCCGGTGGGGCGCCGGCCGGCGCCGGCAGCACCTCCGTGACGAGCCGGCACCACCGGCTGACCTCGTGCTCGCCGGCCAGCCAGCGCGGCCCGCTCAGCCCGCCCGCCGGATCGGCGAAGCCGTACAGCTGCCGGGGCTCGAGGGCGCTGAGCAGCCGGCGGCTGGCCGGGCCGTTGCCGTGCAGGTCGATGGCCACGTCCAGCCGGGGCGGCGCCGGCCTGATCGGCGCCAGCTCCGCCGCCGGCAGCAGCCGGTCCACCGCCGGGATCAGCGGCACCAGCGGCGCGAACACCGCTGGCGCCGCCAACACCACCTCATGGCCAGGCAGCGCCTGCTTGATCAGGCCGAGCGCGGGCAGCCCGGTGAGGAAGTCCCCGAGGCCCAGCGCGCGCAACGCGAGGACGACCGGCCGCTCGGAGGAGGTCACAACGCGGATCCGCCGGTGAGTTCGGCCTGCCTGGCCAGCTCCACCAGGGCGGAGGTCGAGCGACCCCGCAGGTACGGGACCGTCACCGCCTCCCCGCCCCACTCCGCCAGCACCGCCGACTCCGGCAGCGGGACTCCGGAGTAGTCACCGCCCTTGGCCCAGATGTCCGGCCGGATCCGGCGCAGCACGGCGGCCGGGGTGTCCTCCTCGAAGACCACCACGGCATCGACACACTCCAGCGCCGCCAGCACCCGGGCCCGGTCCGCGGCCGGCTGCAGCGGCCGCTGAGCACCCTTGAGCCGGCGCACCGAGGCATCGGAGTTCAGGCACACCACCAGGCAGTCGCCGGCTGCCCGGGCGGCCTGCAGGGTGGCGATGTGGCCGGCGTGCAGCAGGTCGAAGCAGCCGCCGGTGGCCACCACGACGCCGTGCCGGCTGCGGACGCCGTCCAGCAGCCGGTCCAGCTCGTTCGGGTCGGCAGCGGCTTCAGGCCTGGACGGGCCAGCGGCGGCAGCTTCGGGCTCGGCCGCTTGGGGCTGGGGAGCTGCGGTCTCGGCAGCTTCGGTCTCGGCGGCCGGGGGAACTCCGGCCCCGGTGGTTTCGGTCTCAGCAGCTTCGTGCTCGGCGGCTGGGGGAACTCCGGCCCCGGACGGGTCGAGCCGGAGACCCGCCGCCGCCCCGGCGGCCACGAACCGGCCGGCCGCGGCGACGCCGAGTGCGACCGCCTCGCTGGGCAGCACGCCGTCGGCCAGCCCCGCGGCCGCGGCAGCGGCGAAGCAGTCCCCCGCGCCGCAGGTGTCGCCGGCGGCCACCTGGGCCGCAGCGACCAGGTGCGGGGCGTTGTCGGCCAGGCAGAACATCGCGCCCCGGGAGCCGAGCGTCACGCAGACCGAGCCGGCCTGCCACTGCCGGGCCAGCTGCTGGGCGCCGCGCCGGATGGCGGCCAGCGACCCGCAGGCATCCATCGCCACGAAGCCGGCCAGCTCGGCGAGGTTGGGAGTGACCAGGGTGCTGCCGGGCACCGGCGCCGCGCCTCGGGGGTGCGGGTCCCAGACCAGCGGGCAGCTCAGCCCCGTGAGCGCGGCCCGGACCTCCGCGTCGGCGGTGACGCCCCGGCCGTAGTCCGAGACCAGCACCGCGGCGGCCGAGGCCAGCACGGCCCGGACGCGTTCGGGCAGCGGGCCGATCAGCCCGCGGTCCCCGCCCCGGTCCAACCGGGCCACCGGATGCTCAGCCACCCGCAATCGGGTCTTCACCGGGGTGCTGCCGCCCCAGGGCAGCGCGACCAGCTCCAGCCGGCCGGCCAGCATCCGGCGCAGCTGCCGGCCTGCCTCATCGGTCGCCAGGGGCGCCACCAGCACCACCGGACGCGGTCCCGCGGCGGCGAGCAGGGCAGCCAGCGCGGCCCCGCCCGGACGCCGGTGCTCGACCGGATCGTGCAGCACCGGAACCGGCGCCTCCGGTGACAGCCGTGCCGACTCCGCGATCAGGTCGATGTCGAGCATCACATCTCCGACCACCACCAGCGGAGCGGTCATGGCGCCGCCCCCGATTCGGCCAGCTCGGCGCCGGCCAGCCGGATGAGCTCGGCGTCCATCGCCTCGCAGACCAGGTGCAGCGCGACCAGGTGCAGCTCCTGCACGGTGGCGGTGGCCGGGCAGCAGATCGGCAGCACCTCATCGGCCGCCGCGGCCAGCGGATTGGGCACCGGACCGGTCATCGCCCAGGTGCGCAGTCCGCAGTCGCGAGCCCGGATGGCCGCCGCGACCAGGTTCGGGCTGCGGCCGGAGGTGGACATCAGCACGCAGATGTCGCCCGGCCTGCCATGTGCCTGCACCTGCCGGGCGAAGACCTCCTCGATGCCGTAGTCGTTGAGGATCGCGGTCAGCGCGGACGGCTCGCTGTGCAGCGCGACGGCGGAGAACGGGCGCCGGTCCGAGTGGTACCGGCCGACGATCTCCGCGCTGAGGTGCTGAGCCTGCGCCGCGCTGCCGCCGTTGCCGGCAACCAGCAGCCGCGATCCGGAGCTGAGCGCGCCGGCCAGCTTGATCCCCCAGTCGGTGGCGATCTCGGTGGCCGGGCCGAACTCGGTCAGCGCCTGGGTCAGCGCCTGGACATGGGCCTGGGCCGGTGTCGTACTCAGCAGCTCGGTCATCGCGCCACCTCCGCGGTCACGTCGGTCAACCGGCCGGCAGTGTCCGGTCCGGGCAGGGAAGAGGGCAGCCGCCGCTCGGCCAGCACGCTGCGATAACACGCCTCGGTCTGCTCGGCGATGCGGTTCCAGCCGTACCGGCCCAGCACCCGCTCGCGTCCGGCCTGCGCCATCGCCAGCCGCCGCGCCGGATCGGTGAGCAGCTGATTCAGCACCCGGGCCAGCAGGTCCGGACGCCGTGGCGGCACCAGCCGTCCGGTGATGCCGTCGAGCACCGTGTCCTGCAATCCCCCGACGGCGGTGGCCACGACCGGCAGGCCGGCCGCCATCGCCTCCAGCGGGGTGATGCCGAACGGCTCGTACCAGGGCACCGCCAGCACGACGTCGGCCGAGCGGATCCAGCCCGGGACGTCGGCACGGGCCACCGCGCCGGTGAAGACCAGCCGGTCGGCGACGCCCGCCTCGGCGGCCACGGCGCGCAGCCGCTGCACCTCCG
>NZ_DASVSG010000120.1:0-6809 GCF_036388195.1 Jatrophihabitans sp.
GGCCGGGTCCGGCTCCGCTCCCGCAATGACCTCGACGTCACGGTCAGCTATCCGGAGCTGGCCGGGCTGGGCGCCCGGCTGGACGGCCGGCAGGCGATCCTGGACGGCGAGGTGGTGGCCTTCGGCGCCGACGGCCGGCCCAGCTTCGCCCGGCTGCAGCGGCGGATGCACGTCGGCCGGGCCAGCGAGGCGCTGCGGCTCAGCGGCACCGACCCGATCCGGTACCTGATCTTCGACGTGGCACACCTGGACGGCGAGGCCACCGTCGGGCTGCCCTACCGGCAGCGCCGGGAGTTGCTGGACGGCCTGGGGCTCGACGACGGCAGCTGGCAGTGCCCGCCGTACTTCGCCGGCAACGGGGCGAGCCTGCTGCGGGCCAGCCAGGAGCTGGGCCTGGAGGGCGTGGTGGCCAAGCGGCTGGACAGCTCCTACCGGCCCGGCCGGCGATCTCCGGACTGGCGCAAGATCAAGAACATCCGGAGCCAGGAGGTCGTCGTCCTGGGCTGGCAGCCTGGCAACGGCCGGCGGGCCGGCACCATCGGATCGGTGCTGGTCGGCGTGCCGAGCGGGACCGAGGGGCGCGGATCCGGGGCAGGCCTTCGTTACGCAGGCAAGGTCGGAACCGGGTTCACGGAGGCGGCGCTCACCGTCCTGCACCGTCAGCTGCGCGCCCTGGCCCGCCCGACGCCGGCGCTGGCCACCCCGCCGCCGCGGGCCGAGACCCTCTCCGCGCAGTGGGTCGAGCCGCGGCTGGTCGCCGAGGTCGGCTTCGGCGAGTGGACACCGGACGGCCGGCTGCGGCACCCGGTGTGGCGGGGGCTGCGGCCGGACAAGTCGGTCCAGGACGTCCGGCTGGACGGCTGAGCCCGCAGCCGAGTCAGGCCTGTAGCTCGGTGAGCACCAGCGGCAGCTCGTCGAGGAGCTCGCGGGCCAGGAAGCCCAGCGACCCGACCCGGGCAGCCAACCGGTCGCCCGCCGCGGCGTGCAGGTAGGTCGCCCAGCAGGTCGCCTGCGTCAGTGACGCGCCGCGGGCGAGCAGGCCGACCAGCGCGCCGGCCAGCACATCGCCACTTCCCGAGGTGCCCAGCCCGGAATGCCCGGCCGGCGCCAGCCAGCTGTCGCCGGACGGCGCGACGATCCGGTTGTCGCTGCTCAGCACTGCCTGGTAGCGCTCGGCGAGCAGGTGCTGCGGATCATCGGAGTCGGCCGGCTCGTCCGAGGCCGCCAGCAGCCGTTCCAGCTCGTTGTGGTTCGGGGTGAGCAGCAGCCGGCCGGCGAGGGCCTCCAGCGTGGCGGCCGACAGCTGGCCGATGGCGCCGATGGCATAGGCGTCGAGCACGATCGGCAGGTGCTCGGGCGCATCGGGGACCAGGCCGGCGATCAGCTCGGCGGTCTCGTCGACATCGTCGAGCCCCGGGCCGATCAGGATCGCCGCGGCGGTGTCCAGGGCACTGCGGATCGATTCCGCCGCGCTGCCGGCCACCGACCCGGTCGGGGTCTGGGGCAACCACAGCACCGCGGATTCCGGAACGGCGGCAGCCACCGGGCCGGCCACCGACTCCGCCACCGCCAGGGTGAGCACCCCGGCGCCGACCCGCAGCGCGGCCAGGCCGGCAAGCATCACCGCACCCGGCGCGGTCCGCGCGCCGCCGATCACCAGCACCCGTCCCCGGCTGGTCTTGTCGCCGTCGGGGATCGGCAGCGGCCAGTGGCGCAGCGCGGCCGGCGTCAGGATCTGATCAACGGGCTGCATCGAGCTCTCCCGGATGCTCGGTGGGCCGGGCGCCGAAGGCCTCGAGGTGCTGGTGGTCGTTGTAGACAGCGGTTCGCCAGCCTGGTTCGCCGTCCTGGCGCACCAGCCGGCTGACCGAGGCGTTGGTCACCGAGCCGGTCCGGGCGATCTGGAACACCCTGTCCTCATCCAGCTGCTCGCAGACGTAGCGGAACAGCAGGATCACCGCGTCGTGGGAGACGATCAGCTGCCGGCCGTGCCCGGTGCGCTCCAGATCGGCCAGGAAGGCCCTGATCCGCAACACCAGGTCCACCCAGGACTCGCCGCCCGGCGGCCGGTAGTAGAACTTGCCGAGCCACTGGCGCCGCTCGGCCTCGGCCGGAAACCGGCTCTCGACGCCGCGCCGGGTGAGCAGGTCGAGCACCCCGAGCTCGCGGTCGCGGATCCGCTCGTCCTGGCGGAGCGCCGGCGGATTCGTGAGCTCGGCCAGCGCCGTCTGGGCGGTCTGGCGAGCTCGCAGGTAGGGCGACGACCAGACCATGTCAGGCAGCCGGCCGGGGTCAGCCGCCAGCCACTGCCCGACCGCGCGGGCCTGCTCCACGCCGGTCTCCGACAGCGGGACGTCGGCGTCGCGCATCGGCATCGAGATCACCGGCGCTCCGGAGGACTCGGCTTCCTCCCGGGCGACGTTGCCGATGCTCTCGCCGTGCCGTATCAAGATCAGCTCTGTGACTGCCACCCGCCGACCATATCGGCTGGCCGGATCGCCCACCGGACGGCCCGCGGTGGCCTGACAGCGGGTCACTTCCGCGAGGGGCCGGATCGGCCAGATTCGCCCGCGATCGGACCGGTTGCTTCATCGCCGTCACCGCACGTTGTATAACTTAGATCCCACGTCGTGGCAGTTGAGAAGACAGCTGTCCGTGAATGGGTACCGCCGCCATGGGGAGTTCATGACATCGTCTTCCGGACTCTCCGAGTTCCTTGCCGCCCGTCTCCGGGCAGTGCACTCCCGCTTGGCCGAGCTGGCCGCAGCGGAGGCAAGCCCCGAGATCAGTGAGCTGATGGCCGAGGTGGCAGACCTGCGTGAGCAGCTGCTGGCAGCTGATGAGGAGCGTCGAGCACAGGTCGTTCCTCCGCTGGCCGACGCCGTGCCGGAGCACGGCGGGGACGCGGCGGACCTGTTCGCCGGCGATGACGAGACCATGACCCTGCTCCGCGATGTCGACTGGGCGGCGAGTCCGCTCGGAGCGGTGCGCCAGTGGTCTGCGGAGTTGAAGGCGGCGGTGCGCATCGTGCTGGCGTCGAAGGTCCCGATGATGATCTGGTGGGGCCCCGACCTGATCCAGCTCTACAACGACGCCTACCGCCCGTTGCTCGGCAACAAGCACCCGGCCGCGATCGGCCAGCCGGCCGCCGAGTGCTGGGCCGAGGTCTGGGCGTCGATGGGTCCTCGAGCGGTCAGCGTGCTGGCTGGCGAGGGCGCCAGCTACTTCGAGGACGACCTGCTGTTCATGGAGCGCAGCGGGTACCAGGAGGAGACCTACTGGACCTACTCCTACTCGCCGATCAGCGGCGATGCGCGTGAGGTGCTGGGCGTCTTCGTAGCCACCACCGACGTCACCCACCGGCAGGTGTCGGGCAAGCGGATGCGGACGCTGCGCGACCTCGGCGGCTTGTCGGTGACCGAGGACGACAATGTCTGTGAGCAGGCGCTGCAGGTCATGGCCCGCAACCGCGACAGCATTCCGTTCGCAGCCGTCTACGTCGTTGCCGAGGATGGCCAGGGCCGGTTGCAGGGCAGTTACGGGCTCTCCGATGGCGGAGCCGAGCTGCCTGCGGTGCTCCCGGCTGACTCTGCGGTGCTCGGCCAGGTGTTGAGCACCGGGGTTCCCGAACTCACCGACTTCGCCAGCTTCGCACCGGGCGCGGCGCCGCTGCCGTCGCCGCTCGGGCCGGCCACCCCCGGGATCATCCGGTTGCAGCCGGTCTGGCTGAGCGGGCACCCGGAGCCGGGGGCGGTGCTGGCGGTCGGCTGCAATCCCTACCGAGCCTTGGACGAGGCCTACCTGCGGTTCCTGGACCTGGCCGCCCGGCAGCTCGGGATCGCGCTGACCGACGCCGCCGCGTACGACGCCGAGCGGGCGCGCGCCGAGGCCTTCGCCGAGCTGGATGCGGCCAAGTCCCGGTTCTTCGAGAACATCAGCCACGAGTTCCGGACGCCGCTCACCCTGATGATGGGGCCGCTGGACGCTCTGCTCGACGATTCGGAGCTCACCCTGCCGCCCGAGCGCCGAGCCGATCTTGCCTCCGCCCGACGGGCGGTGCTGCGGTTGAAGAGGCTGGTCGACACCCTGCTGGAGTTCGCCCGGGCCGAAGCGGATGAACTGCGAGCCGAGCTGGAGCCGACCGACCTGGCGCTGCTGAGCGCCGATGTGGCCAGCATGTTCCGCTCGGTCGTGGAGGACGCCGGTCTGACCTTGACGGTGGACACCGCTGCCGTCACCGAGCCGATCGCCGTCGATTCGGAGATGGTCACCAAGATCCTGCTGAACCTGCTGTCCAACGCGGTGAAGTTCACCCCGCAGGGCACGATCTCGCTGCGGCTGGTTGAAGGCGGCGACGAGGTCCGGCTGACGGTGTCGGACACCGGCCTCGGCATCCCGGCCGAGGAGCAGCCCCGGGTCTTCGAGCGGTTCTACCAGGTATCGGCCGTGGGCGCCCGCAGCCGCGAGGGCGCCGGCATCGGCCTGTCGCTGGTCAGTGACCTGGCCCGCGCCCACGGCGGCGAGGTGACCGTGCGCAGCGAGCCCGGCCGCGGCAGCGAGTTCACCGTCCGGCTTCCCCGGGCTACGGTGGCGCCGCACCGGCATGCCGTCACCGAGGACATCGCCACGGTCGCGCCGGCCTACCTCGCCGAGGCGCGTACCTGGTCGGCCGCCACCCGCAGCGATCCGGTTCCCCCCAAGGCCGGCCAGCCCGAGCCGTCCGACCCGGACGCGCTGCCAGGCGGCTGCATCCTGCTGGTCGAGGACAACGTCGACATGCGTGACTACCTGACCCGGTTGCTGCGCGCCGATGGCTGGCAGGTCGAGGCGGTCGGCTCGGTCGAGGAGGCGCTGGCGACGTCCACGACGCCGGAGCTGGTGCTCTCCGATGTGATGCTGCCCAACCGCAGCGGCATCGAGCTGGTCAGGCTGATGCGCGCGAACCCCACGCTGATGCGGATCCCGGTCATCCTGCTGACCGCCAGGGTGGGGCCGGAGTCGGCAGCGGAGGGCTTGCGGGCCGGCGCCGATGACTACATCGTCAAGCCGTTCTCGGCACAGGAGCTGCTGGCCCGGATCCGCACCCACCACGAGCTGGCCAGGCTGCGCGAGTACGCGCTCAACCGCGCCGAGGACAAGGCGGCCAATCTCGAACGGGCGCTGTCGAGCAACCGGCAGATCGGCACGGCGATGGGCATCCTGATGGCACGGCTCAAGCTGACCGACGAGCAGGCGTTCGACATGTTGCGCAAGGTCAGCCAGAACAAGCACCGCAAGCTGCGCGACATCGCCGAAGAGGTGGCCATGACCGGGGAGATCCCCCAGCTGCAGTCCTGAGCGGTTCCCTGCGCGGATGACGCCTTGTGCGATGAGGTGTGACGCTGCTGCGACGGTGGTGACACGCCCGCTTGGCTACCGTGAATCGGCTGTCAACTTGTGGCGCCAGCGAGTCAGCCGAGGCCTCGGACGGTCAACAGCTACCGTCCGGGGTCGCCGTCCGTCAGCGGCGGGCCCTCAGCCCGCCAGCCGCCGCCTGGCCCGCCGCTCGCCCCGCCGGGGAACGGCGGGAGCGAAGACGGCCGAGGTCTCGGTCGCCAGCAGCGGCCTGCCGAACAACCGCAGCACCGACATGACCTCGGGATTGGCGTTGGTGAGCAACAGCCGGCCGCCTTCGGCCGACAGCCGCTGATGTATCGCCACCAGGGTGTCCACCCCGTCCAGGTCGAGCGACTGCAGCCGGGTGAGATCGAGCCGCAGCCGCCGGGTTCCGGCGTCGATGCAGCGTTCGGTGAAGTGCGCGAAAGGCAGGCACGACGGGCCGAGCAGGTCTCCGCCGAGGAAGAAGATCACCCGTTCCGGATCGCTGCCACCGACGCGCAAGGTGAAGCTCGGCCGTTCGGCATCGCCGTGGGAGTGGGAGCCGAACGAGTGGGAGCCGTTCGAGTGGGAGCCGTTCGAGTGGGGTAGGTCCGTGGCCATCCGAGCCTCCGTGATTGGCAGCTCGCGAAGCGCCGCCGTCCCCTGTGGGACAAGCGCTCTGCGGAGGTCCGGTGGCTGCGCGGTTCAACCCGGCTAAACGGTAACCGTTTTTGACGATAAATCCAATGCAATCGTCCGTTGTCCCCATCTGCGGAACAACCGGCGACAAGCCGAGGGCGACACGCAACTTGTGCGCCTTGATCAGGAGTGGCAACGCGCCCAGGCGTGCCGTACCGTCTACTTCAGAATTGGGTCGGCCCAGCAGGTGGTTTCGCCAGTTCAGCCCCACTCCGCCGGAGCATTCCGCCATGACCTCAACCCTTCCTGCCCCGACCGCCCGCAAGTCGCCCCGCCGCAAGCCTGCCGCTGCGGCCTCCGCTTCCGGATCGACTTCGGCGGTCTCCCCCCAGCACCCCTCTCCGGACGCGGTGGAGCACGCCATCCGCCGCCGGCTCGAGGATCTGAGGGCCCAGTGCGCCGAGGCGCTTGCCAATTACAGCCCGCCCGGCTCCTGCGGCGACGCCGCTGACCGGTGCGCCAACGTCGAGCTGGCCATCACCATCGAAGACCTGCAGGCCCGGATCACCGAGCTGGAACTGATGCTGCAGGCTCCCAAGAGCATCCGGCTGCCTCGCCGTGCCGGCCGCAAGAGCCGCCCGGCCGGCACCATCGAGGTCGGCAGCCAGGTCCGGGTCAGCTTCGACGGCGGCCGCACGTGCGAGACGTTCGTGCTGCTGCCGCATGAGCTGGCCCTCGGCGACGACGAGGTCGTGACGCCGAACAGCCCGCTCGGCCAGGCGCTGCAGGGCGCGGTGCCCGGTGACCGGATC
>NZ_DASVSG010000121.1:0-99901 GCF_036388195.1 Jatrophihabitans sp.
CACCGTCGCTGGGCTGCGGAGGTGTCGGCACGCAGCGCGATCAGGCGGCCGTCGTCGCGTACCTCACCCAGCAGGTCACCGGTCATGCGCTCGATGACGACCTTGACGTGCGGCCAGTTCTGCCGGAGATCGGCCCAGGGATCGTAGGGGGCGGCGAGGCCCGCGGCGCTGCTCGGAAGGCGCCGGGTGCTGGGGGGCGAGGTCATGGGGGGATTATTGAGCAGGCATCTGACGATCCTGTGCGGGTGCCCCCTCAGCGCTGAGGGGGCTCCACCGAGCCACGGCGGGCCGCTTTCGGCGCCGCTGTTTTCGCAGCCGCCTTCGACGTCGCTTTCGTGGCTGTCTTCGGTGCTGCCTTGGAGGCCCGCTTGCCGTCCAGCTCGGTCACCTGCTTGCTGGCGGCGGTGGTGGGCTGGAGCATCGCTCGGATGACCTCGTCCACCGCGCGTCGTTGCCGGCGGTTGAGCCGGCTGGACTCGGCCGGTGGCCGGTACGGCTCGGTCACCTCGTTGGGCAGGGCGGCCGCGGTCCGGAGCTTGGTCATCGGGACCTTGAGAACCTTCGACAGCGCCTGCAGGGTGGACTCGTCGGGGGTCCCGTGGTTGCCCCGCAGGTACCGTGCCGCGGTGTCGTGATTGAGGCTGAAGCCCAGCTCCCGGGCGGTGCGAGCGATGGTGCGGGCGCTCAGGTTGGCGGTGTTCGAGGCCTGCAACAGCTCAGACAATGCGGTCATCGAGCCGGCTCGCGCTTCGTCGATCCAAACCCGTCGTGGACGTTCCGTCGTGCAGCCATGTTGTAGACAGTAGCGGCTCGGAGATTCGGCAATGCGGGCGATCGCCCGGTCTGGTGCAGCAACCGTGCCGCCGCGCCGCATCCGGCCGGCGCCGGCCCGGCAAGGAGCGGGTAGGACGGGTCAGCGTCCGGGCGGCTCCGCCGAGCCGCGCCTGGCGGCCTTGCCACGCGCCGGCCGGCTGCCGCGACGGGCCTCCAGATCGGTGACCGGCTGGCTGGCCGGGGCCGGCTGAAGCATCGCCCGGATGACCTCGTCGACCGCTCGACGCTGGCGGCGGCTGAGCCGGTCGGCCTCCGCCGGCGGCCGGTAGGGCTCGGTGACATCGGCAGGCAGCGAGGCGGCTCGGCGCAGCTTGCCCAGCGAGACTCCGAGCACGGTGGAGAAGGCCTGCAGCGTCGACTCGTCGGGGGTGCCGTGCTCGCCGCGCAGGTAGCGGGCAGCGGTGTCGTGATTCAGGGTGAAGCCGAGCTCTCGTGCCGCCTGTGAGATGGCGCGAGCGCTGAGGCCCGTGGAGTTCTCAGCCTGGAGCAGTTCTGACAGCGCGCTCATCGCGGACTGGCCGAGAACGGCCACCCGCCGCGGCCGGCTGCGGATCCGGTACGTGCAGACATGATGTAGACAGTATCG
Organism: Jatrophihabitans sp.; assembly: GCF_036388195.1. Taxonomy (GTDB): domain Bacteria; phylum Actinomycetota; class Actinomycetes; order Mycobacteriales; family Jatrophihabitantaceae; genus Jatrophihabitans_A. Next base: position 1,421 of record NZ_DASVSG010000121.1, read on the forward strand.
GGTCATACCGACTGCCGGGCCAGTTGGCGAAGGTGATGTCGGGACGCGTCGCGGGCGGCACCGGACGCCGTCCTGCCGGGGGTAGGCAACCCGGAGGCAGCGACGGATCGAGGTGGCTGACAGCGCCGGCCGGGACGCGCTTCCTCACCCAGAACGCTGCCAGTGACAGACCATTTGGGGTGATGTAGCGTCTGTCACACTCGAAACAGACCGCACGGAATTTTCTCACCGGAAGCAGGGGTGCACGGTTGAAAATGACCACGTACCCCCGCTGCCGGGTACCTCTCATCAGGGCCATTCAATGCTCTTCATGCTCCACCCCTCCCTGCGCTAGCAACCCGCGGTGGCCGGCATGACCGCTCACCACATCGACATCTTCATCTTGCTGGCAGCCCTCACTGTCTCCCACTCCCTTACGGCCCGGCACATCGAGCGCCTGCGGCGCAGCCTCACCGAGGGCAAGGTGCACAACCTGCTGGACGTGTGGACCGTGGCCGGAGCGCTGCTGCTGCCGACCGCGCTGGTGGTGCCGTTGGTCCTGATCTCCTACGGCGCCGAATGGCCGTCCCGCAAGAGTGTCAACGGTGGCCGTCCCGCGCGCTACCTGATCAGCGTGGCCATCGTGATCGCCGCGGCGTGCGCTGCTGCGACAGTGCGCCAGCACACCACCGGACCGCTCGGCATCGCCGCGGCGGTGCTGTCCTGGACCGCCGTCAATTCGGTGCTCATCGCGGCGGTGGTGTGGGGGTCTGACGACCGTGGTCTGCTCCGGCAACTGCTCGGCCTGCGCAACCAGGTAGCCGACACCCTCACCAAGCTGACCGGGGTCGTGCTCGCGCTGCTCGTGGGCTGGCACCCCGTCACCGGCCTGGTGGTGTTGCCGCTGGTCCTGGCCGGACACCGGCTGGCGCTGCGGGACTCGATCAGGACCACCTCGGCCTACGACGCGAGCGTGCGCATGTGGTCGGAGTCCGGCTGGCGGGTCCAGGCCGCCGAGAGCATCGCGACCGCGCCGGGCTGCGTGGCGCTGGTGCTGATCGATCCGGCGCAACCCCGCAGCGAAGCAGCGATCGCCCAGTGCCTGCGCGGGGTGTTGCGGGCCAGCGACCCGGTGGGCCGGTACGGAACCCGGCAGGTCGCGGCGCTGGTCCAGGTGGACATGGAGGCCGTCGGCATCATCGTCACCGAGCGGGTCCGCGCCAGGCTCGACCAGGCCGGAATCGCCTGCGTGGTCGGCGTCTCGATCAGCGTCGGGGAAGGATTGGGCGAGCTGCTGCTCCGGGCAGGGTCAGACCTCATGGCGCGCCGGGAGTCAGCAGGCATCTCCGCGCGCTGGTGACCGCTGGACGAAGCGTCTGGCGGCACTAGCTGAACCGTCTGAATACCACGGTGGACGCCCCGGATCATGCGGGCTGTCGCGTAGGACACGGCACAGAGTGTCTGATAAGTGACAGGACGTCAGACATTTCGGGTACTTTGAGTCCCAAAATCCGGCCGATGCCGGATGCAGTGTGTCGAACGGGGGATTCATGCAACTGCGGAGTCGGCGGGCACTCGCTGATTACATCGACCTCTTGGGGGTCTCAGAGCGGCAACTGGCGCGCAGCGCCGGATTGAGTCATTCCACGGTGAACCATCTCGTCACAGGCCGGCGCAACAGCTGCTCGCTGCGCACCGCCGTCGCCATCGAACGAGCGCTCGACTGTCCACCCGGCCTGCTCTTCTCGCCGGATACCGACGCCGACCGGCTGGCGATGTACCGGCTGTGGGCCGACTCCGAAACCCGGGCCGGAGGTGGCGACAGCTGACTCAGGCGGTCGTCCGCGCCGGTCGGGCTTGCCGCCCGGCCGGCGCGCTCACACGCTGAGGCACAGGGTCTGGCCCAGGGCCTGCCGTTCGCTGAGCTCGGCGATCAGCTGGTAGGAACGCAGCCGGTCTTCGAGGTCGTAGATCTGGGTGGTGATCATCAGCTCGTCGGCGCCGGTGCGCCCGAGCAGCTCCTCGAGCTGGCCGGCCACCGTCCGGGCCGAGCCGAGCGCCTGGCCGACCTTGCGCTGCTCGACGAACGCACGCTCGGCGGGGCTGAATTCGTAGCCGGCGGCCTCCTCGGGGCTCGGCAGCCGGATCGGCGCACCGGCGCGCAGCCGCAGGAACGCCAGCCAGCCCGGCTTGGCCAGGTACTCGGCACGCTCGTCGGTGTCGGCGCAGGTCGCGCTGACCGCCACCATCGCGTAGGGCTCGTCCAGCCACTGCGACGGCCGGAAGCTGCGCCGGTAGACCTCAAGCGCCGGCTCGGTGTAGGCGGCCGAGAAGTGATGGGCGAAGGAGAACGGCAGGCCTAGCAGCCCGGCCAGCCGCGCGCTGAAGTCGCTGGAGCCGAGCAGCCAGACCTGGGGCAGCGCGGCTGCGGTGGGCACTGCCTGCAACCGGGCCGGGTCGCCGGCCAGCATGCTGATCAGCTCGGCCAGCTCGGCGGGGAAGTCCTCGGCCGACAGGCCCTGCATGGTGCGGCGCAGCGCCAGGGCGGTCCGCTGGTCGGTGCCCGGCGCCCTGCCGATCCCGAGATCGATCCGGCCGGGATGCAGCGACTCCAGGGTGCCGAACTGCTCAGCCACCACCAGCGGCGCGTGGTTGGGCAGCATCACCCCGCCGGACCCGACCCGGATGGTGCTGGTGACGGCTGCCAGGTGGGCCAGCAGGACGGCCGGCGACGAGCTGGCGATCGCGGGCATGTTGTGGTGCTCTGCCACCCAGAAGCGGTGGTAGCCCCAGCTCTCGGCCCTGCGGGCCAGCTCGGCGGTGTTGCGCAAGGCCTCGGTGGTGTCGCCCTTGCTGCTGACCGGCGCCAGATCCAGAATGGATAACGGAACATGCTTCACGTCGGCTGCAACCGTCCGGTCGCCGGCGATCTTCCCGGCCCTGGGCCGTGTGGTCAGCTTCCGGCCCCGGGGCGGTCGGCCGCGTTTTGGTATCGGGTCGACTCGTGAGTAAACTCAACCGTTGGCGCATGCCGTCGGTTTCCATGCCCAGGTTTCTGGGTCTCTCGCTGTGGCCGCGAGTGGTGATCGGCCCTCATCGACAAGCGCCGGACGCAGTTCGTCGATGCGGTAACCCCGTGCCTGCTGACTGCGCCCGAACTGTAGAGACGATACGCAACGAAAAGCGGAGGACATGGCCAAAAAGGACGGGGCCATCGAGGTCGAAGGCAAGGTGGTCGAGCCACTGCCCAACGCGATGTTCCGGGTGGAGCTGAGCAACGGGCACAAGGTGCTTGCTCACATCAGCGGCAAGATGCGCCAGCACTACATCCGCATCCTGCCCGAAGACCGGGTCGTGGTGGAGCTCTCACCGTACGACCTCACCCGCGGGCGGATCGTCTACCGCTACAAGTAAGCCGACCGATGAAGATGGCTGCCGCCCGAGTGCGGCGGCCATCGCGTTCGAAACCAGGAGCAACAGACGTGAAGGTCAAGCCCAGCGTCAAGCCGATCTGCGACAAGTGCAAGGTCATCCGTCGCCATGGCCGAGTCATGGTCATCTGCGACAACCTGCGCCACAAGCAGCGTCAGGGCTAGCGGTAGCACCACCCAGCAGTACCCCAGCACGCGCACTCCTCCCCGTTCCACCCGGCCAGCCCGGTGCGGAGCGGGGTCACCCCCGGTCGGAGGCCGGGGCCGCTGCATCGGGGCTGATCCGTCAGCACCCGGTGGGGCAACAGCGGACGGATGCGCACAACACCTCCGAAGGAACGAAGGAGATCGCCCCGAATGGCACGTCTTGCCGGCGTTGACCTGCCCCGCGAGAAGCGGATGGTCATCGCGCTCACCTACATCTACGGCGTCGGACCGACCCGTGCGAAGGAAACCCTCGAAGCGACCGGCATCAGCCCGGACCTGCGAGCCCGTGACCTGAGCGACGAGGACCTGGTCAAGCTGCGCAACTACCTCGAGGGCAATTACAAGGTCGAAGGTGACCTGCGCCGCGAGGTCGCTGCCGACATCCGCCGCAAGATCGAGATCGGCTGCTACCAGGGCCTGCGGCACCGCCGCGGCCTGCCGGTGCACGGACAGCGCACCAAGACCAACGCCCGTACCCGCAAGGGCCCGAAGAAGACGATGGCCGGCAAGAAGAAGGCCAAGAAGTAGCTCGTCGCCCCGGGCCCCCGGCGCACGCCGCGGTCCGCCCTCCGACTTCGTTCCGATCAACCCTCAGGAGCTAAAGGCAGATGCCTCCCAAGACTCGCGGCACAGGCGCCGTGAAAAAGGTCCGTCGCAAAGAGAAGAAGAACGTCGCGCACGGCCACGCTCACATCAAGAGCACGTTCAACAACACCATCGTCTCCATCACCGACCCGACCGGCAATGTGATCAGCTGGGCCTCGGCCGGCCACGTCGGCTTCAAGGGCTCCCGCAAGTCGACTCCGTTCGCCGCGCAGATGGCCGCCGAGAACGCCGCCCGCAAGGCGCAGGAGCACGGCGTCAAGAAGGTCGACGTGTTCGTCAAGGGCCCGGGATCAGGCCGCGAGACCGCGATCCGGTCGCTGCAGGCCACCGGGCTCGAGGTCGGCACCATCTCCGACGTCACTCCTCAGCCGCACAACGGCTGCCGTCCGCCCAAGCGGCGGAGGGTCTGAGTCGGGTCTGAGGATTAAGGAGAGATAGAAATGGCTCGTTACACCGGACCCGCGACCCGCATCTCGCGCCGTCTCAACGTCGACCTCGTCGGTGGCGACGCCGCCTTCGAGCGCCGCCCGTTCCCGCCCGGACAGCACGGCCGGGCTCGCATCAAGCAGAGCGAGTACCTGCTGCAGCTGCAGGAGAAGCAGAAGGCCAAGTACTCCTACGGCGTGCTGGAGAAGCAGTTCCGCCGGTACTACGAGGAGGCCACCCGGCGCACCGGCAAGACCGGTGACAACCTGCTGCAGATCCTCGAATCGCGGCTGGACAACGTGGTCTACCGGGCCGGCCTGGCCCGTACCCGCCGCGCCGCCCGCCAGCTGGTCAGCCACGGCCACTTCCTGGTCAACGGCCACAAGGTCGACATCCCCAGCTACCGGGTGAGCCCGCTGGACATCATCGACGTCCGTCCTAAGTCGCTGGAGACCACGCCGTTCCTGATCGCCCGCGAGACCCTCGGCGACCGGCCCACCCCGGCCTGGCTGCAGGTCATCCCGTCCAAGCTCCGGATCCTGGTGCACCAGCTTCCCGAGCGGGCGCAGATCGACATCCCGATCACCGAGCAGCTGATCGTCGAGCTGTACTCCAAGTAAGCCCGGTCAAGGCCGGGAGGGCCGTCCCGTATCGGGAGGGTCCTTCCCGGCCTGGCCGCACAACTGAATACCTCACCCGAGCGTCATATAGCGGTCGCTCAAGAGTGTGCGAAGGAGCACCACCTTGCTGATTTCACAGCGTCCGACGCTGACCGAAGAGGTCGTCGCGGACAACCGTTCCAAGTTCGTCATCGAGCCGCTCGAGCCGGGCTTCGGCTACACGCTGGGCAACTCGCTGCGGCGCACCCTGCTGTCGTCCATCCCGGGCGCGGCGGTGACCAGCATCCGGATCGACGGCGTGCTGCACGAGTTCACCACCGTCGAAGGCGTCAAGGAGGACGTCACCGACCTGATCCTGAACCTCAAGGAGCTCGTCGTCTCCTCCGACTCCGACGAGCCGGTCGTGATGTACCTGCGCAAGCAGGGCCCCGGCGAGGTCACCGCGGCCGACATCGCGCCGCCGGCCGGTGTCGAGGTGCACAACCCGGACCTCAAGATCGCCACGATCAACAAGAAGGGCCGGCTCGAGATCGAGCTGATCGTGGAGCGGGGCCGTGGCTACGTCACCTCCGTGCAGAACAAGCAGCCCGGCCAGGAGATCGGCCGGATCCCGGTCGACTCGATCTACTCCCCGGTGCTGAAGGTCACCTACGCGGTGGAGGCGACCCGCGTCGAGCAGCGCACCGACTTCGACCGGCTGGTGGTCGACGTCGAGACCAAGTCCTCGATCAGCCCGCGCGACGCCGTCGCCAGCGCCGGTCACACCCTGGTCGAACTGTTCGGTCTGATGCGCGAGCTGAACGAGGAGGCCGAAGGCATCGACGTCGGCCCGTCGCCGACCGAGGTGGCCGACATCGCGGCGTTCTCGATGCCGATCGAGGAGCTGGACCTCACCGTCCGGTCCTACAACTGCCTCAAGCGTGAGGGCATCCACACGGTCGGCGAGCTGGTCGGCCGCAGCGAGGCGGACCTGCTCGACATCCGCAACTTCGGCTCCAAGTCCATCGACGAGGTCAAGGTCAAGCTGCACGGCCTGGGCCTGTCGCTGAAGGACAGTCCGCCCGGATTCGACCTGAACGCGGTGGTGGACTCCTACGGCGGCGAGGAGTTCGGCGACGACACCGACTACGCCGAGACCGAAGAGCTGTAACTCCCACGTTGACCGCAGCCGGTGACCGCCGGGAGGACCGGCGGTCCAGGCCCGAGAAACCTTTCCTCTAGGAGCAAGTCATGCCCACGCCCACCAAGGGTCCTCGCCTCGGCGGCGGTCCGGCACACGAACGCCTGCTGCTCGCGAACCTCGCGACCGCGCTGTTCGAACACGACCGGATCACCACCACCGAGGCGAAGGCCAAGCGGCTGCGCCCGCTGGCCGAGAAGCTGATCACGTTCGCCAAGCACGGTGAGCTGCACGATCGTCGCCAGGTTCTCAAGGTCATCCGGAACAAGGACGTGGTGCACAAGCTGTTCGCCGAGATCGGCCCGAAGTTCTCCGAGCGTCCCGGCGGCTACACCCGGATCATCAAGGTGAACCCCCGCAAGGGCGACAACGCCCCGATGGCCGTCATCGAGCTGGTGGAGGAGCTGAGCGCGGCTGCCCGGGTCGTCCGGGAGGCCGAGCGGTCCCGCGGCACCAAGGTCGCGCCGTCCAAGGCCCCGACCGGCCGTACCGCCGAGATCGCCCAGGACGCGGCCAGCGAATCACCGACCGCCGCTCGGGTGGCCGGCGACGCCGAAGCTGCCTCGAACGCTGAAGCCTCGAACGCTGAAGCTGCCTCGAACGACGGCGCCGAGGCCGTCGACGAGAGCGGCGCGGTTGACGCTGTTTCGGCAGGCTCGGCCAACGTCGGCGAGTCCGACGTTATTTCAGCAGGCGGCGCCAACCTCGGCGAGTCCGACGCGGTCGAGTCCGGCACGGCCGACGACGCTGTCGTCGACGCGTCGCTGACCGGCGATGCGGCGACCGAGGAAGCCGTGGCCGACGATGCTGCCGCGACCGAGGCTGCCGAGGACGAGGGCAAGTAGGCGGTCCGCCGTCCGCGGCGGCGCAGCGCATGAGCACACCGGCCGAGCCCGCCTTCCCCACCGGGGGAGGCGGGCTCGTCCGGTTGCGGCTGGATCTGGGTTACGACGGGACCGGCTTCGCCGGCTGGGCCGTGCAGCCGGGGCTGCGGACCGTCCAGGGCGTCCTGGAAGAGGCGCTGGGCACGCTGTTCCGAGTGCCCAGGGTGCCGGTGGTGGTGGCCGGGCGCACCGATGCCGGGGTGCACGCCAGCGGCCAGGTCTGCCACTGCGACGTCGACGCTGAGGGCTGGGAGCAACAGCGGGACCGGATCATCCGCAGGCTGGCCGGGCTGCTGCCGCCGGACGTCCGGGTGCATTCGGTGGCGGCGGCGCCGGCGGACTTCGACGCCCGGTTCAGCGCACTGTGGCGCCGCTACCGGTACCGGATCTCTGACGCCGAGCACGGCCCGGAGCCGCTGCGGCGGCTGGACACCGTGGGCTGGCGACGACGGCTGGACGAAACGGCGATGCAACAGGCCGCCTCGAACCTGCTCGGCCTGCATGACTTCGCCGCGTTCTGCCGCCGGCGGGAGGGCGCCACCACCATCCGGTCACTCCAGCGACTGGAGGTGGCGCGCACCGGTGACCTGATCGAGCTGACCGTGCAGGCGGACGCCTTCTGCCACTCGATGGTCCGTTCGCTGGTCGGTGCGCTGGCCGCGGTCGGTGAAGGCACCCGCCCGGCGGGCTGGCCGGCCGAGTTACTCAGCCGGGACCAGCGTGCCGACGAGGTCGTTGTCGCCCCGCCGCAAGGTCTCACCCTGCTCGCGGTGGGGTACCCGCCGGAGAATGAGCTGGCGGGCCGTGCCCAGCAAACCCGCGCTAAACGGGAGCCTACTGACTAGGCATTAGATCTTTATTTACGCTATGTCCATTTTCTTCTTCCGGGGGTACTCTTCGGCGCAATAGACATTTTGTCTATACTGAAGGGCTCGGGGGGCGACATGATCCCGGTGTTGAAACCGCTCGGTTGGGAGTCGATCGAATCGGGTGTGCGGATAGTGCTGGATCCGCGGGAATCGATCGAACTGGCTGACGAGGACGGCTCGATCGCTGCTCTGCTGACGCTGCTGACCGAGGGTCGTCACGATGCCGCCGGGCTCTACCACGCACTCAACCCCGCCTTCCCGGCAGTGTCGCGGGAAGACGTGCTGGACGCGATCGGGGCTTTGGACGAGCTGCGCCTGATCGAGGACCGCGACCGGACTGGCGACCTGACCGAGGACGAGAGGTTGCGCCATTTCAGCAACCTGGCCTTTCTCCGGACGTTCTCCACCCTCGAGGCGAGCGCTGAGACGATGGTCCGCCGCCTCCGCGACTCGCACGTCCTGATGCTCGGCGTCGGTGGCCTCGGCTCGAATGTCTTGCAGAACCTCTGTGGCCTCGGTGTCGGCCAGCTGACGCTGGTGGATCGAGACGACGTCGAGCCGCGCAACTTCGCGCGCCAATTCGTCTACCGCGCGCAGGACATCGGCCGGCCGAAGATCGAGCGGGCCGCGGACTGGGTACGGGAGTTCGATCCGCAGATCAAGGTGCGGACCATCCGCGCCGACTTCACCGATGCCGCGAGCGTCGCCGAGGTGGTCGACTCGACGCGCCCGGATGCGGTGTGCGCGGGGGTGGACTCCCCCGCCGAGATCGACCAGTGGGTCAACGCTGCCTGCGTCCGGGCCGGTGTTCCGTTCGTACGGGGCGGCATGATGGTCACCGAAGGTGTCATCTGGTCGGTGCAGCCGGGTCAGAGCGCGTGCCTCGCGTGCCCGACGGACTCCGACGACAGCTCCGGTCGGGTCGCCAACTCTCTTCTGCACCAACAGGGCGTGGCCCGGATCAACCGAGGCGCCGGGCCGGTCGCGACCCTGCTCGGCTCGCTCGTCTCATTCGAGCTCCTGCGATATCTCACGGGGTTCACCGCTCCGCGCTACGCGGGCGCGTCTGTGGTCATCGATCTGGCCGGAGACTGCGACCTCACCATCACTGCTCGCTCACGCCGGCCGGACTGCCCGGTATGCGGCTCGGAGCTACCGGCGCCGGAACCCGAAGCGGTCGCGGCTGCCGGCGGATAGCCGGACCGGTGATCAACTCTGTACCGCCCCCATGGAAGAGGTGATTCGACATAAAGATCCAGGTACGCAAGATCGAGCAGACCCGCCTGACGAGCATTTGCAAGGTCGAGTTCAACTGCGACAGCTGATCGCCAGCAACGCAACGAGCGGTGAGACCGCACTGCGGTTTCAATGCTCGGAGCTCACTGGGTCGATCTTGCGAATAGGCCTCTCCGTTTAACGTTATGCGGTTTACCTATTCGGGCATGGGAGGGAGGTGATTGCCATGAAGATTCAGGTACGGAAGGTGGAGCAGACCCGCCTATCAGCATGTTCGGACCCCCAGGCTTGCTGCTACTGCGACAGCTAAATCACCAGCAAGGCGACGAGCAGTGAGATCGCGCCGCGGCCGCACCGTTCGGAGCTCACCAGGCCCATCTTCGCGAACACACCTCTCTGATCAGGTGTTACGCGCCCTTACCCATGCAAAGGAGGTGATCGCACATGAAGATCCGAGTACGGAAGGTGGAGCAGGTCCGCCTGACGATTCCTTGTGATCCGGAGCTGGGCTGCACCCCCTGGGACAGCTGATCGACAGCAACGCTTCGGGCGGTGAGATCGCGGCTGCGGTCTCACCGCTTGAACCTCGAAGTCCAGTCCAGTCGGTCACTCGTCCGCCCCGCGCTATGCGGCGTGATATGCGGTGGTCGACCCCTAGCTGCCGGCGGATAAAACCGACCAGGTGTCGAGCGTTGGTTCCCCTACACATTCCTACCTGCGAATAGGAGGTGATTGCCATGAAGATCCAGGTACGCAAGGTGGAGCAAACCCGCCTTACGTCGACTTGCCGCATCGACCTCGACCCCTGCGACAGCTGATCGCTAGCACGGCCACGAGCGGTGGGAGCGCCACTGCGGACTCACCGCTCGGACCTCGGAACCGAGGACAGATATGACGATCTCTCAACGGCAAGCATCCGCCGTGCAGGCGGCTGCCGCCAGACTTTCGCTCGTCGCCGAGGGCGATGACGTTCTGGTGGGAAACCCCGCTACCGCCACCTTCGTCGCCGTGCCAGCGGTAGGCGGAGTGGTGCTGTCGGCGCTTGCGGACGGACGCTCGGTTACCGAGGCAGCCGCTGCTGCCTTCGAGCACAGCCAGGTCGAGGTGGACGTCGAGGACTTCCTCGCCACCCTCGAGGAGGCGGGAATCCTGGTCTATGAGGAGGGCCCCGCGCTTTCCGGCGAAGTCCGGTGGGTCAGCGGTGTGCCGTCGTGGCTGGCCCGTCCGCTGTTCGGCAAGGTGGCCTGGTTCTGCTATGCCCTTGCCCTCGTCTTCGTGCTGGTGGCATTGGCGGCTGAGCCCGCGCTGCGACCATCGTTCGAGGATTACCTGTTCCTGCCCGACCCGGTGCTGTGCATCCTCTGCGCGTACGCCATCTCGGTGGTCATCATGATCGTGCACGAGGCCTGGCACTGGTTGGCAGGACGGGCGATCGACGTGCCGGCGCGGTTCCGGCTCAGCTACCGAGGCATCTTCCTGGCGGCCGAGACCGACCTGTCGCTGCTGCTGACCCGCCCGCGCCGCCAGCGGTACGGGCCGATGCTGGCGGGGCCGGCATTCGACATCAGCCTGCTCGCGCTGGCAATCGGTCTGCGCTGGGCCTACTTCGACCTGGGCCTGCCGCTGCCCGACGTTTTGGCACGGCTGCTCGGCACGCTAATCCTGATGACCATCGTCAACCTGGTGCTGCAGTGTGCGATCTTCCTGCGCACCGATCTGTACGCGGTGCTGGCCTGCGCGTTGCATTGTGACAATCTGTATCGGACCAGCTGGCTGACCATGAAGAAACGGTTGCTTCCGATGTCTGCCGAGGAGTCGGCAGAACTGGAATCGGCCAGCCGGCGCGATCGCTCGGTCGCCCAGTGGTTCAGCATTCTCTACCTGGTAGGCATGTTCGGCCTGTTCTGGTTCCTGCTGACCTTCCTGCTGCCTGCCACCGTGGGAGGGCTCTCCTGGATGATCCCCAATATTCTGAGCTTGAGTACCGGCAGCCTCGCCTTCTGGGAGTCGGTAGCGGTCGCGCTGCTGAGCGCAGCGAGCACCCTCGCGCCTCTCCCGCTGGCGCTCCGGGAGCGCCGGCTACGGCGGCTGGGCAGGCTGTCGTGAACGCGGTCGCCCTTCGCCGCCTCGGCTGGTGGCTGGTTATCGCCGGTCTGATGTGCGCCGCGGTCGGCGTCGCGGTGAAACAGCAGCTGCCGCGACTGACCGGGTCAGCGGTCGGCTCGGCGTCGGCGTCCGAGCGAAGCGAGCCGTGCCTGCCCGGCACCGCCGTCGCCATTATGAAGAGCCCGCACCTGTCGGTCGCCGCGTTGGAAAAGGTCCAGTACAACTCCATTCCGCCGACCTCCGGACCGCACTTCCCCATTCCGCCTACTCCGGGGATCTACGACACCCCGCTGCAGACAGGCTCCTTCGTGCACGCCGAGGAGCACGGCCACGTCATCATCACCTACTCGCCTTCGCTGCCGGCTGCCCAGGTGTCGGCGCTCAAGGACATCGCCAAGGCCCACCGAGGGGATGTGCTGATGACTCCCTACCCGGCCCTTACAAAGGGTATTGCGCTGGCGGCATGGGGGAGGCTGGAGCGCTTCGAGCAGGTCGACCGGCCGGGCATCGAGCGGTTCATCGTGGCTCTGGCCGGCCGGTACGACCACCGCTGGGTGGGTTCGCCGCGGTGCTGACCTACCCTTCAGGCCCGGAAGGCCAGGTTGTCCCGCCCGCACCAGTCCAGGGCTGCCGGCCAAGGCCCGTAGCCGGTGGCCGCAGTGAGCGCGCCGGCCCCGGCGATCACGGTGACCGCCATCTTCAGCCGGGTGCCGAACACCTGAGCCACCCCGCTCGGGCAGTGCGGATCGTCGTCGCCGCCGACCAGCACAGTGCCGTCGGCGGCCCGCCGCAGCGCGTCCACCGGCAGCGGCACGGGGCGCAGGAAGTCCCAGCCCGGCACCGGCAGGTCCGGGGCCGGCGGCGCCACCAGCGCGACCCGGGACGGTCTCGGCGCGGCGGCTCCGGCATCAGTGCCAGCCGCCGGGTCAGGGGCCGCGCTGCCGGCCGCATGGTGCATCCACAGCAGGCAGGCGGCCGAGTGCGCGAGCAGGTCGAAGCCGTCGTCGGGCAGGCCTGCCAGGCACTCGCGCAAGGCCGCCAGGCAACCGGCCAGGTCAGCGGAGTCCAGAGCCGGCCAGGAGGCCACCCGCACCTCGCGGCCGGCCTCGCGCAGCCGGCCGGCGAGCCAGTGCTGCCAGTCCTGCTCGCTGGCGCCCAGCGGGCCCGGCAGCAGGACGGTGGGCACGGTACGGGTGGGTCGGCGGGGCATCAGCGCAGCTTACGACGGCCTCAGCGCACCAGCGGCCTCAGCGCACCGGGAGCCTCAGCGCACAGGGCAGCCTCAGCGCACCAGGCCGAGCAGCAGCAGCGCCTGGGCGAGGTGGTAGCTGATCGCGACGGTCAGCGGAGCCCATCCGCGCCGCACCACGAACCGGTCGGTGGCCAGCACCAGATCGGAGAAGCCGAACAGCACGATGCCGGCGGCCAGCCACAACGAGCTGGTACCGATCCCGAGCACCACCGTCGAGCCGAGGACGGCGATGTAGGCCGCGACCGCGATCGTCAGCGCGTTGCCGCCCTCGGTCTGGGCGCCGGCGAGGATCCGGTGGCCGAAGGCGAGCAACGCCAACAGCACCAGCACCAGGCCGAAGCCCAGGCTGAGCTGGTCGGCGCCGTAGCCGAACAGGGCCGCGCAGTAGCAGAGATGGCCGAGCAGGAAGCTGGCCAACCCGGCGGCGAACAACGGGTTCGGGGATCGCGGCCCGGCGTCCGGCCTGGCCGGCGGGGCACGGTGCGCGCCACCGGCCGGCCGGGCTGCCGGAGCCACCGGCCGGGCGGTCGCCACCAGCTCTCCGGTGTCCGACCTGACCGCCTCGGCCATCGACACCGCGGCGGCCGGCTGCTCGGATGAGGACGCGCCGCGCGGCTCGGGGTGGCCGGACGGGGCGAAGGACAGCGCGACATCGCCGATCAGCCCGAAGCACAGCGCCAGCACCAGCCAGCCGTGCACCCCGGAGTGCTCCGGCTTCGCGGTCAGCGCCGCGGCCAGCAGGGCCAGCAGCACGGCAGGCTTGAAACACCGCTCCAGCAGCCGGGATCCGGCAGCCACCGCCGCCCAGTCGAGCACAGCCAGGATGGCGGCGACGGCCATCCAGACCCACCCAGCCGCTGTCATTTGGCGCCAGACTAGCCAGCTCCGGGTCACGAGGGCGCTATCTGGGCCTTACAACACGGCCCCGGGATTGAGGATGCCGAGCGGGTCGAGCGCGTGCTTGATCCGGCGGGTCAGCGCCATCACGTCCGGGCCCAGCTGGTCGGGCAACTGCGCCTTCTTCAGCCGTCCGACGCCGTGCTCGCCGGTGATCGTGCCCTCCAGCGAGATGGCCAGCGCCATGATCTCGGTGAAGGCGCGACCCGCCCGCGCGGTGGAGGCCGGATCGGCGGCGTCGTAGACCACGATCGGGTGGGTGTTGCCGTCCCCGGCATGGGCCACGGTGGGGATCTCGATCTCGTTGCGCCGGGCGATATCGGCGATGCCGGCCAGCAGCTCGGGCAGCCGTGGCACCGGCACCCCGACGTCCTCCAGCATCAGCGAGCCGCGCCGCTCGATGGCCGGGAAGGCGCTCCGCCGGGCGAGCGCGAAGGCCTCGCCCTCGGCCGGGTCGTCGGTGCTGAACACCTCGCCGGCGCCCGCGGCGGCACAGGCCTCGGCGATGACCGCGATCTCGGCCGCCGCGCCCGTCCCGGCGTCGGACTGGGCCAGCAGCAGCGCGCCGGCGGTCCGGTCCAGGCCCATCGACCGGTAGTCCTCCACGGCGTTGATCGAGGCCTGGTCCATCAGCTCCAGCATCGCCGGCCGGGCCAGCCGGCTGATCCGCACCACCGCGTCGGCGGCCGCCGCCACGCTGGCGAACAGCGCCACCAGGGTGCTCGGCGGCTGCTGCGCGGGCACCAGCCGCAGGACCGCCCGGGTGATCACGCCCAGGGTGCCCTCGCTGCCGACGAACAGCTTGATCAGCGACAGGCCGGCCACGTCCTTGAGCCGGGCCCCGCCGAGGCTGATCGCGACGCCGTCGGCCAGCACCACGTCCAAGCCGAGGACGTAGTCGGTGGTGACCCCGTACTTGACGCAGCACAGCCCGCCGGCATTGGTGGCGATGTTGCCGCCGATCGAGCAGATCTCGTACGAGGACGGGTCCGGCGGGTACCACAGCCCGTGCTCGCGGGCGGCGGCCTTCACCTCGGCATTCAGCGCGCCCGGCTCGACGACGGCCACCCGGTAGTCCGGGTCGATCCGGACCGCGCGCATCCGGTCCAGGCTGATCACGATGCCGCCGGCGACCGCCGACGAGCCACCGGACAGGCCGCTGCCGGCGCCGCGGGGCACCACCGGGATCCGGTGCCGGGCCGCCCACCGCATCGCGATCTGCACCTCGGCGGTGTCGCGGGGCCGCACGACGGCCAGCGGCATGCCCGCGCCGGGGTCCCGGGCCCAGTCGTAGCGGTAGTTCTCGATCAGCGCCGGGTCGGTGACCAGCGCGTCGGCGGGCAGGTCGGCGGCGAGCGTGTCGAGCGGGGTGGTCATGGTGATTGATTGTGCGCCCAGGGTTTTGCGATTGCGCGGGTGCGGGAGACTTGCCGGTGTGGGTTATGTGGATGTGCAGTCGATCCGGCACCAGCTCTCCGATGGCCGGATGCTGCTCGAGGACGTGAGCTTCCGGGTCGGTGAGGGCGCGAAGGCCGCGCTGGTGGGCGCCAACGGCGCCGGCAAGACGACCCTGCTGCGGCTGATCGCCAGCGATCTGGCGCCGCAGAGCGGAGCGGTGGCGCGCTCGGGCGGCCTGGGCGTGATGCGGCAGTTCATCGGCTCGGTGCGCGACAGCACCACGGTGGAGGAGTTCCTGGTGGGCCTGGCCGCGCCCGCGGTCGGGCAGGCCTGGGCCGACCTCAACGCCGCGGAGCTGGCGATGATGAGCGCCGATGACGAGAAGACCCAGCTGCGCTACGCCCACGCCCTGACCAACTGGGGCGATGCCGGCGGCTATGACGCCCAGGTGCTCTGGGACACCGTGACGGTGGCCGCGATCGGCATCCCCTTCGACAACTGCAAGTACCGCGAGATCGCCACCCTCTCCGGTGGCGAGCAGAAGCGGCTGGCGCTGGAGGCGCTGCTGCGCGGGCCGGCGGAGGTGCTGCTGCTGGACGAGCCGGACAACTACCTGGACGTGCCCGGCAAGCAGTGGCTGGAGGAGCGGTTGCGTTCCACCCCCAAGACCGTGCTGTTCGTCAGCCACGACCGGGAGTTGCTGGCCAATGCCGCCGACCGGGTGGTCACCCTGGAGGGCGGCACCGCCTGGGTGCACGGCGGCGGGTTCGCCTCCTACCACGAGGCCCGGGCGCACCGGCACGAGCGGATGGCCGAGGTGCGCCGGCGCTGGGACGAGGAGCACGCCCGGCTGATCGAGCTGGTCCGGACGCTGCAGCAGCAGGCCAAGATCTCGCCCGACATGGCCTCGCGCTACCGGGCGATGCAGACCCGGCTGGCCCGGTTCGAGGCCGACGGCCCGCCGCCGGACAAGCCGGAGGAGCAGAACGTCACCATGCGGCTGCGCGGTGGCCGCACCGGGGTGCGGGCGGTGACCTGCGAGCGGCTGGAGCTCACCGGGTTGATGAAGCCGTTCGACCTCGAGGTCTTCTACGGCGAGCGGATGGCGGTGCTGGGCTCCAACGGGGCCGGCAAGTCGCACTTCCTGCGGCTGCTCGGCAGCGAGCCGGTGCGCCATCAGGGCTCCTGGCGGCTCGGCGCGCGGGTGGTCCCGGGCCTGTTCGCCCAGACCCACACCCATCCGGAGTGGTTCGACCGCACCCTGGTGGACCTGCTCTGGCACGGCGAGCCGGGACGTCCGGGGGTGGATCGCGGGCGGGCGATGGCGGCGCTGCGCCGCTACGAGCTCAACTCCCAGGGCGACCAGACGTTCGGCACCCTGTCCGGGGGACAGCAGGCGAGGTTCCAGATCCTGCTGCTGGAGCTGTCCGGAGCGACCCTGCTGCTGCTCGACGAGCCGACCGACAACCTCGACGTGCTCTCGGCGGAGGCGCTGGAGGACGCGCTGGAGACCTTCGACGGAACGGTGATCGCGGTGACCCACGACCGGTGGTTCGCCCGCCGGTTCGACCGGTTCCTGATCTTCGGCGCCGACGGGGTGGTGGCCGAGTCCAGCGAACCGGTCTTCGACAGCGCCCGGGTGGCCCGGCCGCGCTGACGCCAGCACGGCCGGCTGCGCCGATTTGGAGGCGTCCCCGCCCTGGCGGTATCGTGCTCTTTTGGCACGCGTTCGCCCAGCGGCGCGTGTGGACGGCCATGTTCCGGGGTCGACCGCCGAGAGCCCTCGGTGGGACCGCGGGAGCGACGCCCAGCCACCGGCTGCGTCGTGAAGACCGACGAGAAGAGAGCGCGCCTTGCCTACCTACACCCCCAAGCCCGGTGACGTCGTCCGGTCCTGGCATGTCATCGACGCCAGCGACATCGTCCTGGGCCGGCTTGCCAGCCAGGCCGCCCGCCTGCTGCGCGGCAAGCACAAGCCGCAGTTCGCCCCGCACGTCGACACCGGCGACTTCGTCATCATCGTCAACGCCGACAAGGTCGCGGTCGCCCCGCAGAAGCTCGGCGAATTCCGCTACCGGCACTCGGGCTACCCGGGCGGGCTGTCCAAGCGGACCGTCGGCGAGCTGCTCGAGTCCAAGCCCGAGCGTCTGGTGGAACTCGCGGTCAAGGGCATGCTGCCCAAGAACACCCTCGGGCGCGCGCAGCTGAAGAAGCTCAAGGTCTACAGCGGACCGAGCCACCCGCACGCCGCGCAGACGCCCAAGGAATTTCAGATCACGCAGGTCGCGCAGTAGCGCGGATCAGCCACCTAGGAGAATTCGCGTTGACTACCCCAGTTCCCGTCGTAGGCCGCCGCAAAGAGGCCGTCGTCCGTGTCCGGCTCGTCCCGGGCACCGGCGTCTTCAAGCTCAACGGCCGCACCATGGACGACTACTTCCCCAACAAGGTGCACCAGCAGCTCATCCGTGAGCCCCTGGTGACCCTGGAGCGGGACGGCCAGTACGACATCACCGCCACCCTGGTCGGCGGCGGCATCACCGGCCAGGCCGGCGCGCTGCGGCTTGCCATCTCACGGGCTCTGATCAACATCGAGCCCGACGACCGTCCGACCCTGAAGAAGGCCGGCTTCCTGACCCGGGACGCCCGGATCAAGGAGCGCAAGAAGTACGGCCTGAAGAAGGCCCGCAAGGCTCCCCAGTACTCCAAGCGTTAACCGCGCACCGTTCGTGGCCAAATACTTCGGCACGGACGGGGTTCGCGGTCGCGCGAACGCCGATCTGACTCCCGAGCTGGCGCTGGCGGTGGCCAGCGCCGCCGCCCGGGTGTTGGCCAATCACGACGGTTCGCACCGCCCGGTCGCCGTGGTCGGCCGCGATCCACGGGTCTCCAGCGAGATGCTGGAGGCCGCGGTGGTCGCGGGCCTGACCTCGGCCGGCGCCGACGTCCGGCTCGCCGGAGTGCTGCCCACCCCGGCGGTGGCCTACCTGACCCAGCGCTATGCCGCTGACCTCGGGGTGGTGCTGTCGGCCAGCCACAACCCGATGCCCGACAACGGCGTCAAGCTGTTCGCCCGCGGCGGGCAGAAGCTGCCCGATGACATCGAGGCCGAGATCGAGGCCGAGATCGAGAGCGGCTGGCGCACCCCGCGCCCGACCGGAGCGGCGATCGGCCGGGTCACCGTGGCCGAGACCGGCGCGGCCGAGTACGTCGAGCACCTGCTGGCATCGGCGCCCACCTCGCTGGCCGGCCTCAAGGTCGTGGTGGACTGCGCCAACGGAGCGGCCTCCGCGGTCGCCGGCGAGTTGTTCGGCCGGGCTGGCGCCGAGGCGATCGTGGTGGCCGGCGAGCCGGACGGGGAGAACATCAACGACGGGGTCGGCTCCACCCACATCGACTCCCTCTCCCAGATCGTGCTGCAGCACCGGGCCGACCTCGGCATCGCCCTGGACGGCGACGCCGACCGCTGCCTGGCGGTGGACGCCGCCGGCACGGTGGTGGACGGCGACCAGATCCTGGCCATCTGCGCCCGCGCCTTGAAGGACCGCTCGATGCTGGCCCAGGACACCGTGGTCGCCACCGTGATGAGCAACCTCGGCTTCCACCACGCGATGCGCGAGGCCGGCATCAAGGTGCTCACCACCGCGGTCGGGGACCGCTACGTGCTGGAGAGCCTGACCAGCAACGGCCTGAGCCTCGGCGGCGAGCAGTCCGGCCACGTGATCTTCACCGACGCGGCGACCACCGGTGACGGCCTGCTGACCGCGCTGCGGCTGATGTCGTGCATGGCCACCGCCGGCCGGCCGCTGGCCGAGCTGGCCGCGATCGTGCAGCGGCTGCCCCAGGTCATGATCAACGTCAAGGTCGCCGACCGGGACACCGTCGCCGCCTCGCCCGACGTCCG
Source organism: Jatrophihabitans sp. (assembly GCF_036388195.1). Classification (GTDB taxonomy): domain Bacteria; phylum Actinomycetota; class Actinomycetes; order Mycobacteriales; family Jatrophihabitantaceae; genus Jatrophihabitans_A. Next base: position 20,413 of record NZ_DASVSG010000121.1, read on the forward strand.
GGCCGCGGTGACGGCCGCCGAGGCCGAGCTCGGCGAGGACGGCCGGATCCTGCTGCGGCCCTCGGGTACCGAGCAGCTGGTCCGCGTCATGGTGGAAGCCGCCAGCCAGGAGCGCGCGGAGCAGATCGCGCGCCGGGTGTCCGAGGTCGTCAGCGCCGTCTAGCGCCCGTCCGGCTGTTAGCTGCGTTACCTCCTGGCCGAGGTGGAACCGACCTCGCGTGCCGCCGCGTTGGAACCAGAGATGACTGATTCGACTCCCAAGCCCGATACCAAGCCTGACACCGAGCCCGACCCCGAGCCCGACGTGAGGCCCAAGCCCGAGCCCGAACGGGTGTCGCTGTCGTTCACCCAGCTGATGGCCAGCGTGCTCGCCGCGGTGAGCGCCTCGATCGCCGCCTCGGTGTTCGGGGTGGCAGGGACCCTGATCGGCGCGGCGCTCGGCAGCGCCATCAGCGTCGTCGGCGGCGTGCTCTACGCCCGGTCCCTGGAACGCTCCCGGCAGGCCATGCGACTCACCCTGGCGGTGGCGGCGGCCAGGCGACAGGGCGGCCGCGGCCCAGCCGACCCCGGCGATCCGCCGGACCAGAACCCGCCCGACGAGACCGGCTCCCCGGCCGGCCGCCGCCGACACCGGCTGCGGGTGGCGCTCACCCCGCAACGCCTGGCACTCGGCGCCGGCGCCCTGTTCGTGCTGACGATCGGCCTGATCACCGGCTTCGAGCTGCTCACCGGACAGCCGGTCGCCGCCAGCGTCGAAGGCCAGCGCGGCTCGGGGGTCAGCGTCCTGGGCGGCAACCAGGACGCTGGGCCTGGCGCCAGCCCGGCGCCGGCCAGCTCGACACCCCCTCCCGCCTCCAGCAGCGCCTCCAGCACCGCCCCGAGCAGCGCCCCGAGCAGCTCCGGCTCGGTTCCGTCCGGCACCAGCGTGCCCACCCCGACCGTCACGGTGACGGTGACCCCCTCGGCGACGCCGTCGGCCACCCAGCCCGCCGTGCCGCCGCCCGGCAGCAGCGCCCCGACCCTGCCCTCCAGCGACGGCGTGACCAGCGGGACCGGCAGCAGCTCCGGCGCATCTTCGGGCGGTTGACCGGTGTCGCTTCACAATTCCCGTACGCTCTAGCGCATGTGCGGCATCGTTGGCTACGTCGGTCCCGGATCTGCCCTCGAGGTGGTGATGCAGGGCCTGCGCAGGCTGGAATACCGGGGCTATGACTCCGCCGGTGTGGCGGTGATCAGCGAGTCCGGTGAGCTTCGGACGGCCAAGAAGGCCGGCCGGATCGAGAATCTCGACGCCGAGCTGGAGCGCGAGAGCGAGCGGACCGGTGGGACGCTGACCGGGCATACCGGCATCGGGCACACCCGGTGGGCCACCCACGGCGCCCCGAACGACCTCAACGCCCACCCGCACATCGACACCGGCCACCGGATCGCGGTGGTGCACAACGGCATCATCGAGAACTTCAGCGAGCTGCGGACGGCCTTGGAGACCGCCGGGGTCGAGCTGGTGTCCGAGACCGACTCCGAGACGGTCTCGCACCTGGTCGCCGCGGAGCTCGCAGCCGGCGCGCCGGACCTCACCGAGGCCACCCGGCGGGTGTGCTGCCGGCTGCAGGGCGCCTTCACCCTGGTGCTGCTGGACCGCGACCATCCCGAGACGGTGGTCGGCGCCCGCCGCAACTCGCCGCTGGTGCTGGGCCTGGGCGACGGCGAGAACTTCCTCGGCTCGGACGTGGCGGCCTTCATCAGCTACACCAAGGAGGCCGTCGAGCTCGGCCAGGACCAGCTGGTGGAGATCTCCCGCGACGGCTACCGGATCATCGGCTTCGACGGCATCGAGGTCGAGGGCAAGCGGTTCACCATCGACTGGGACCTGGCCGCCGCCGAGAAGGGCGGCTTCGACTACTTCATGCTCAAGGAGATCCAGGAGCAGCCGACCGCGGTCGCCGACACCCTGCGGGCGCACTACCTGGACGGCAGGATCACCCTGGACGAGCAGCGGCTGGACGGATCGGTGCTGCGCGAGATCGACAAGGTCTTCGTGGTGGCCTGCGGCACCGCCTACCACGCCGGCATGCTGGCCAAGCACGCCATCGAGCACTGGACCCGGATCCCGGTCGAGGTCGAGATGGCCTCGGAGTTCCGCTACCGGGACCCGGTGCTGGACCAGCAGACCCTGGTGGTGGCGATCAGCCAGTCCGGCGAGACCGCCGACACCCTGGAGGCCGTCCGGCACGCCAAGGAGCAGCGGGCCACCGTGCTGGCCATCTGCAACACCAACGGCGCGCAGATCCCGCGCGAGGCCGACGCGGTGCTCTACACCCACGCCGGCCCCGAGATCGGGGTGGCGGCCACCAAGACGTTCAGCGCCCAGGTCGTCGCGGTGCTCATCCTGGGGCTGGCGCTGGCCGAGGCCCGGGGCACCAAGTTCGGCGACGAGATCGCGGCCGAGTACGCGGCGCTGCAGGCGATGCCGGCGCTGATCACCGAGACGCTGTCGGTGGTCGAGCCGGTGCGGGTGCTGGCCCGCGAGATCGCCGGCTCCCGGGCGGTGCTGTTCCTGGGCCGGCATGTCGGCTACCCGGTGGCCCTGGAGGGCGCGCTGAAGCTCAAGGAGCTGGCCTACATGCATGCCGAGGGCTTTCCGGCCGGCGAGCTCAAGCACGGCCCCATCGCGCTGATCGAACCGGGCCTGCCGGTGGTGGTGGTGATGCCGTCCCCGGTTGCCCGGCCGCTGCTGCACCAGAAGATGCTGTCCAACATCGCCGAGATCTCCGCCCGGGGCGCGCGCACCATCGTGATCGCCGAGCAGGGGGACCTGCTGGCCGCCAAGCACGCCGCGCACCTCATCGAGCTGCCGGTGGCGCCGACCCTGCTGTCGCCGCTGCTGACCACCATCCCGCTGCAGGTGCTGGCCGCCGAGATCGCTCAGAGCCGCGGATTTGACGTCGACAAGCCGCGTAATCTCGCTAAGTCGGTCACAGTCGAATAGGTTCGCACCTGTGAGCCCAGCTGAGCAGACCTCGGTCGACGTCCTCATCGTCGGAGCGGGCCCCGTCGGCCTGTTCGGCGCCTACTACGCGGGGGTCCGGGGGTTGTCCACCGCCCTGCTGGACTCGCTGCCCGAACCGGGCGGCCAGATCACCGCGATGTACCCGGAGAAGGCGATCTTCGACGTCGCCGGCTTCCCGGCCATCCGGGGACGGGAGCTGGTGGCCAACCTGGTCGCCCAGGCGGCCCCGTTCAGCCCGAAGTACCTGCTGGGCGAGCAGGCGATCGGGCTGGAGCGCGGCGAGGACTTCGTCGTCACGACATCGTCAGGCCGGCGGGTGCGTGCCCGCGCGATCATCATCACCGGCGGGATCGGCACCTTCACCCCCCGGCCGCTGCCCACCGGCGAGGACATGCTGGGCCGCGGCGTGGTCCACTTCGTGCCCGATCCGGAGGAGTACCACGGCCTGGACGTGGTGATCGTCGGTGGCGGCGACTCGGCGGTGGACTGGGCGCTGCTGCTGGAGCCGATCGCCAAGTCGGTGGCGCTGGTGCACCGCCGGGCCGCCTTCCGGGCCCATCCGCACTCGGTCGAGGTGATGCGCTCGACGTCGGTCCAGGTCGTCACCGATGCCCAGGTCACCGCGGTGCTCGGCAACCCGGTGACCGAGGTGCAGGTCAGCGTGGACGGCCAGGTCACCTCGCTGCCCTGTGACCGGCTGGTCGCCGCGCTCGGGTTCATCGCCAACCTGGGGCCGCTGCTGGAGTGGGGCCTGGACATCCAGCAGAAGCGGCACATCGTCGTCGACACCACGATGGCGTCCTCGGTGCCGGGCGTGTACGCCTCCGGCGACATCTGCGAGTACCCGGGCAAGGTGCGGCTGATCGCCACCGGCTTCGGCGAGGTGGCCACCGCGGTCAACAACGCCGTGCGGTACCTGGACCCGAAGGCCTCGGTGTTCCCGGGGCACCTGTCGGACTACGCACCGCCGGGGACGCTGGGCTCGCCGGGCACCCCGACCACCGTGCCCGGCTCGCCGGGGACGCCCACAGCAGTGCCCGGGTGATCATCGGGGTAGGCATCGACGTGGTGCCCGTCGCCCGCTTCGAGTCCGCCAGCGTCCGCACCACCCGGCTGATCGAGCGGCTCTTCACCCGGACCGAGCGGTTCACCGCGCATGGCGTGGAACGGACCGCCGAGTCGCTGGCCGCCCGGTTCGCGGCCAAGGAGGCGGTCGCCAAGGCGATGGGCTCGCCCGGTGGCATGTCCTGGCACGACGCCCAGGTGCTGGTCGACGACACCGGACGGCCACACCTGATCGTCGAGGGCACCGTGGCCGCCAAGGCCGCCGAGCTCGGCATCCGGACCTGGCACCTGTCGCTGTCCCATGACGGCGGGGTGGCCTCGGCGGTCGTCATCGCGGAGGGCTGATCGGTGCAGGGCGTCTGGCCGGTCTCCGAGATCCGGTCGGCGGAGGGGCAGCTGCTGGCCGGCCTGCCCGACGGGGCGCTGATGGCCCGGGCCGCCCGGGCGGTCACCGTCGAGACGGTCGGAATGCTCGGCTTCAGCTACGGCGCCCGGGTGGTGCTGCTGGTCGGCCCGGGCGACAACGGCGGCGACGCGCTGTACGCCGGCGCGGAGCTGAGCCGGCGAGGCGTGGCGGTGGCCGCGGTGCTGGCCGACCCGGATCGGGTGCATGCCGGTGGGCTCGCCGCCCTGCGCGCCGCCGGTGGCCGGCAGGTCCCGCTGGCCGACGCCGGCCCCGCCGACCTGGTCATCGACGGGCTGCTCGGCATCGGCGCCCGGGGGCCGGTGCGCGAGGCGCTGGTCCCGCTGGTGCGCTGGAGCTTGGACTCTCCTGCGCCGGTGCTGTCGGTCGACATCCCGTCCGGGGTCGATCCGGATACCGGCGCCGTCTCCGGGCCGGCGGTCCGGGCGGCTGCCACCGTCTGCATGGGCGCGTTGAAGGCCGGCCTGCTGGTCGGCCAGGGCCGGCTGCACACCGGCCGGCTGCGGCTGGTGGATCTGGGCCTGGGGCCGTTGCTGCCGGAGCCGCGGCTGCTCCGGCTGGAACGCGCCGACCTTCAGGCGCCCGTCCCGGGCCCGGACGATGACAAGTACACCCGCGGCGTGGTCGGGGTGGCGGCGGGCTCGCAGGCCTATCCCGGCGCGGCGCAGCTGTGCGTCGGGTCGGCCCGCCTCGGCGGCGTCGGGGCGGTGCGCTATGCCGGCCACGCGGCCGCCGAGGTGGTGCGGCGCTGGCCCGAGGTGATCGTGTCCGACACCGTCGCCGGGGCCGGCCGGGTGCAGGCCTGGGTGGTGGGACCGGGGCTGGGCGACACCGCCGCGGCGGTCGAGTCCCTGGAGCAGGTGCTGGCCTCCGACGCCGGGGTGGTGGTCGACGCCGACGGGCTGAACCTGCTGGCCGGACGCAGGCAGCTGCTGGACGGCCGTTCGGGCGCCACCGTGCTGACCCCGCACGACCGGGAGTTCGAGCGGCTGTTCGGCGAGGTCGGCGCCGACCGGGTGGCGGCCGCCCGGCGGGCTGCTCGCGACACCGGCGCGACGGTGCTGCTCAAGGGCTTCGCCACCGTCGTCGCCGAGCCGTCCGGGCGCTGCTACCTCAATCCGGTGGCCGCTCCGGCGCTGGCCACCGCCGGCAGCGGGGACGTCCTGGCCGGCCTGATCGGGTCGTTGCTGGCCGCGGGGGTGGAGCCCGGGCTGGCGGCGGCCGCCGGCGCCTACCTGCATGCCGCCGCGGGGGTGCGGGCCGCGGCGACCGGGCCGGTTGCAGCCGGCGATCTGATTGCCGCGTTGCGGGCCGAGATCAGTGCGCTGGCGTCTGACCGGGCGTCCGGTTTGACAGACTGAAGGCATGCGTACCGAGGCCGTCGTCGACCTGGCGGCGATTGCCGCCAATGTCGCCACCCTGAAGGCCACCACCGCCGCCGAGGTGATGGCGGTGGTCAAGGCCGACGGTTACGGCCACGGCCTGCTCCCCTCGGCCAGGGCCGCGCTGGCCGGCGGCGCCAGCTGGCTCGGGGTGGCGATGTTGGAGGAGGCGCTGGCGCTGCGCGCGGCCGGCATCACCGAGCCGGTGCTGGCCTGGCTGTGGACCCCGCGCGAGACCGAGGCGCTGCGCGACGCGCTGGCGGCCGGGGTGGACATCTCGGTGTCCTCGCAGCAGGGGCTGGACCTGGTGGTGGCCACCGCCGCGGAGCTGGGCACCCCGGCCCGGGTGCACCTCAAGATCGACACCGGCCTGTCCCGCAACGGCATCACCGCCGCCGAGTGGCCGGACCTGCTGGACGCGACCGCCAAGGCGGTAGCTTCCGGCGTGATCGAGACCACCGGCATCTGGAGCCACCTCGCCTGCGCCGACTCGCCGGGGCATCCGAGCATCGCCCGCCAGGTCGAGCGCTTCGGCGACGCGCTGGACACCGCCCGCAGCCACGGCGTCATGCCGGAGCTTCGCCACCTGGCCAACTCGGCGGCCACGGTGACCCTGCCGCAGTGCCACTTCGACCTGGTCCGGCCCGGGGTGGCCATCTACGGGCTGTCGCCGGTACCGGAGAGGGGCGGCTTCGGCCTGGTCCCGGCGATGACGCTGCGCACCACCATCGCCAACGTCAAGCGGGTCGACAAGGGCGAGGGGGTCAGCTACGGCCACCAGTACGTCACCGACCGCGAGACGACGCTGGCGCTGGTCCCGGTGGGCTACGCCGACGGAGTGCCGCGGGCGGCCACCAACGTCGCCCCGGTCTCGATCGGCGGCCACCGCTACACCGTCAGCGGCCGGGTCTGCATGGACCAGTTCGTGGTCGACCTCGGCGATGCCGAGGCCCGCGCCGGGGACGAGGTGGTGCTGTTCGGCCCGGGCGGAAACGGCGAGCCGACCGCGCAGGACTGGGCGGACGCGCTGGACACCATCCACTACGAGATCGTCAGCCGGGTCGGGTCGCGGGTCCCGCGCAGCTACACCGGCGGAGCCGCCTGATGCGGGTGGGCAAGCTCCCGGCGATCGTCGGCGGCGGCGTCGGGGTGCTGACCGCGGTCGCGGCCACCGCGGTGGCCCAGCAACGCCGGGCTGCGGCTCGCGAGCGGAGCCGGATCGAGACCGGCTCGGCCGCGCTGCTCAGTCCGCCCCCGGTGCGCGAGCAGGGACAGGTGCGCACCGACGACGGCGTCGAGCTGCACTATGAGATCGTCGGAGGGGAGATCGGCGGAGGGGCGGTCGGCGCGGACGCGGGCCTGACCGTCGTGTACGTGCACGGCTACACGCTCAACCTGGGCTCGTTCCTGTTCCAGCGGCGGGCGCTGACCGCGGCGTTCGGCGACTCGGTCCGGCAGGTGTTCTACGACCAGCGCTCGCACGGCCGCTCGGCCCGCGCGCCGTCTGAGTCCTGCACCCTCACCCAGCTGGGGCATGACCTGTACAGCGTGCTCGACCAGCTCGTCCCGACCGGCCCGATCGTCCTGGTGGGGCATTCGATGGGCGGCATGACGGTGATGGCGCTGGCCGACCGGCACCCGGAGCTGTTCCGCGCCTCGCCCGGGGGCGGTCCTGCCCGGGTCGAGTCGGTGGTGCTGATCAACACCTCGTCCGGTGAGCTGAAGAACCTGACGTTGGGCCTGCCCAACGTGCTGGCCCGGCTGCACGCGCCGGTGCTGCCGATCGTGCTGCGCCGGGCTGCCAAGAACGCCGCGCTGGTGGAGCAGGCCCGGGCGATGGGACGCGACCTGGCCTGGGTGATGACCAAGCGGCTGAGCTTCGCGTCCAAGGACGTCGACCCTGCCGTAGTGGCGTACTGCACCACGATGATCTCGGCCACCCCGGTCGACGTGGTGGCGGACTTCTATCCGACCCTGATGGACCACGACGGCCGGTTGGGGGTGCGCAACCTCAAGGACTGCCCGGTGCTGGTGATCGGGGCCGATTCGGACGCGATGACCCCGCTGGAGCACTCCAGGGCGATCGCCCGGGAGCTGCCCGAGGCCCGGCTGGTCGTCGCCGAGAACTCCGGGCACCTGCTGATGCTCGAACATCCGGAGCTGGTCAACGAGCTGCTGGTCGGCGTCGTCGGGGCCGCGCTGGCCGGCCGCCCGGGCGTGGCCGGGTCGGATCAGCCGGTCAGCGCCTGATGGAGCCGTTGGTGGTGTCCTCGCCCACCGCGGCGGACACCCAGGCCTTCGGCCGCCGGCTGGCCTCGCTGCTGCGCCCGGGCGACCTGCTGGTGCTGACCGGCCCGCTGGGCGCCGGCAAGACCGCGCTGACGCAGGGCATCGGCGCCGGGCTGGGGGTGTCCGGCCGGGTGGTGTCGCCGACGTTCGTGATCGCCCGGGTGCATGCCGGCCGGATTCCGCTGGTGCACGTCGACGCGTACCGGCTGGGCTCGCTGGCCGAGGTGGACGACCTGGACCTCGACGTGGAGCTCGCCGACTCGGTGACGGTGGTCGAGTGGGGCGCCGGGCTGGTGGAGCAGCTGGCCGAGGCCCGGCTGCGGATCGAGATAAGCCGGCTGCCCGAGTCGGAGGAGCGGGAGCTGCGGCTGACGCCCGAGGGCGGGGACTGGGCCGACCGGCTGGCGGCGCTGGCCGAGCCCGGCCGGCAGCGATCCGGCGATCCGGCCGCGCACTAGGCTGGCCGGGTGCTGGCTCTGGTTCTGGACACCTCGTCCGCGGCGGTGACGGCGGGGCTGGTCGAGTTCGGTGCCGGCGTGGACCCGGTGGTGCTGGCCGAGCGGGTCACGGTGGACGCCCGGGCGCACGGCGAGCTGCTCGTCCCGTCGCTGCAGGCGTGCCTGGCCGAGGCCGGCGTCTCGATCTCCGAGCTGGCGGCGGTGGTGGCCGGGGTCGGGCCGGGGCCGTTCACCGGGCTGCGGGTCGGGCTGATGACCGCCGCCGCGCTCGCCGACGCCACCGGCCTGCCTGCGTACGCCGTCTGCTCGCTGGATGCGATCGCCGCCGTGCATGCCGAGCGGGACGACCTGCTGGTGGCCGGTGACGCCCGCCGCAAGGAGGTCTACTGGGCGCGCTACCGGCACGGCCGCCGTGTCGGGGAGCCGGCGGTGGCCAAGCCTGCCGAGCTGCCTGCCTCGCTGCTGGCAGGCACGGACGCGATGGCCGGGGCGGGGGCGCGGCTGTACGCCGGCATCCTGGGCCGGCCGCTGCTGGATGGCGACTACCCGACCGTCGCCGGCCTGGCGGCGTGCGCGGCCGAGCGGGTGGCCCACCGGGTGCCGGACGAGGTGCTGACGCCGCTGTACCTGCGCCGTCCGGATGCCGTGGAGCCAGCGGCCAGCAAGCCGGTGAGAACATGAGCGAGCCAATGCCTCCGCACCCGCCAAACGTTCGCCTCCGGCCGATGCGGATCGCCGATCTGGACGCCCTGATGCCGTTCGAGCAGCGGATGTTCGGCCCGGAGGCGTGGTCGCGGCAGGGCTACCTGGACGAGCTGGCCGACACCGAGCTGCGCCACTACATCGTCGCCGAGACGGCCGACCACCAGCTGCTGGGCACCGGCGGGCTGCTCACCATCGGCGAGACCGCGCAGATCCTCACCGTCGGCGTGCTGCCGGCCGCCCGCCGCCGGGGCATCGGCCGGCTGCTGGTCCGGGCGCTGGTCGCCGAGGCCCGCCGGCGCCGGGCCACCGAGGTGCTGCTGGAGGTCCGCGAGGACAACTCCGCCGCGCAGCAGCTGTACGCAGGAGAGGGCTTCACCGTGCTGGGCAGGCGCCGGGGCTACTACGAGCAGGGCCGGGTGGACGCGATCACCATGCGGTGCGCCCTCCCCGATTCCCGCCAGGACCGCCAGGACCGCGAGAACCGCGACACCCAGAACCGCGAGAGCCAGCGCCAGAGCACCGAGAGCCCGCGCCCATGACGGCCGACCAGCCGCTGGTGCTCGGCATCGAGACCTCCTGCGACGAGACCGGCGTCGGCATCGTCCGCGGCGCCGAGCTGCTCGCCGACGCGGTGGCCTCCAGCGTCTCCGAGCACGCCCGGTTCGGCGGGGTGGTGCCCGAGGTCGCCAGCCGGGCGCACCTGCAGGCCATGGTGCCGACCGTGCACCGGGCCTGCGCCGAGGCCGGCGTCGCGCTGGCCGATATCGACGCGATCGCCGTCACCGCCGGCCCGGGGTTGGCCGGCGCGCTGCTGGTGGGGGTGGCGGCGGCCAAGGCCTACGCGCTGGCGCTGGACAAGCCGCTGTACGCGGTGAACCACCTGTCCGCGCACGTCTCGGTGGACCTGCTGGACAACGGCCCGCTGGAGCAGGCCTGCATCGCGCTGCTGGTCTCCGGCGGCCATTCCTCGATCCTGCGGGTGCCCCGGGTGGGTGGCCTGGAGCTGACCGAGCTCGGCGCGACCCTGGACGACGCGGCCGGCGAGGCGTTCGACAAGGTGGCCAGGCTGCTCGGCCTGGGCTTTCCCGGCGGCCCGCTGATCGACCGCGCCGCCCGGGACGGCGACCGGGACGCGATCGCGTTCCCGCGGGGCATGACCGGAGCGCACGACGATCCGTTCTCGTTCTCGTTCTCGGGGTTGAAGACCGCCGTGGCGCGTTGGGTGGAGGCCCGGCAGCGGGCCGGCGAACCGGTGCCGGTCGCCGACGTGGCGGCCAGCTTCCAGGAGGCGGTGGTGGACGTGCTCAGCGCCAAGGCGGTGCGGGCCGCGTCCGAGGCCGGCATCGAGTACCTGCTGCTCGGTGGCGGCGTGGCGGCCAACTCCCGGCTGCGGGAGCTGACCGCGCAGCGCTGCGAGCGGGCCGGGCTGCGGTTGCGGGTGCCGCGGCCGAAGCTCTGCACCGACAACGGCGCGATGGTGGCGGCCCTCGGCGCCCAGCTGGTCGCCCAGGGTGCTGCCCCGAGCGCGCTGGACGTCCCGGCCGACTCGTCGATGCCGATCACCGAGGTGCTGTCCTGATGGCAGGGTCGTCGGCGATGACTGTCACCATGTGGGAGGTTCGAGCCGCCGACGGGCAGCTGGAACAGCTGCTGGCCTGGCTGCTGCCCCGGCTCGGTCCGGGCGCGCAGGTCTATCGCAGCGCTGCCGGCGAGCCGCGGGTGGTGGTGATCGACCCGACCGGCGAGGTCACCGACCGGCTGGCCGGGGTTCCGGCCGGCCTGATCGCCCGGCCGGCGCACGCGTGGCAGTTCGAGGCGGTCGGCAACACAACGCCCGGCCCGCCGCATCTAGGGCAGTAGAGGCAGTGAGGCAGTGAGGGCAGTGAAGGCAGCGAGGGCAGCGAGGAGGCGGGGATGGACTCGGACGAGCGGTTCACCGCGTTCGTCCGCGAGCACACCCAGGCGCTGCTCAGGACCGCCTACCTGCTGACCCGCAACGCCGGCGAGGCCGAGGAGCTGGTGCAGGACACCCTGGCCTGGCTCTATCCGCGCTGGCAGCAGGTGGAGCTCGCCGAGCACCAGCTCGCCTACGTCCGCAAGGCCGTGGTGAACCGGTACCTGGCCGGCCGGCGGCGGCTGTCGGCGACCGAGGTGCACTTCGACACGTCGTGGGAGCGGGCCTCGGACCGTCCGGTGGACCGGGACCGGACTGCCGAGGTGGACGACCGGATCGCCCTGTGGGCCAAGCTCGGCGAGCTGTCGGAGCGGCAGCGGGCGGCGCTGGTGCTGCGGTTCTTCCACGACCTGCCCGATGACGAGGTCGCCGGCGTCCTGGACTGCCGGGTCGGCACGGTCCGCAGCCTGATCAGTCGGGCGCTGAGCACGCTGCGGGTCGCAGGGGACTTCGCCGACGACGCGGTCAGCTCGCAGTACCTGAGGAATGTGACATGAGGGCAACGGGCATGAGGTCGAGCAGATGAGTGGTAAGACGTTGACGGACGAGCTGCGCTCGGTGCTGCTGTACCACTCGCTGGAGGCGCCGCAGCCGAGCGCCACGGTCGACCGGATCCTCAACGACACGGTGGGGTCGGTGGTGGCGCTGGCCCCGGCCGGCACGGCCGCCGATGACCAGCCCAAGCGCGCCCGTCGGGTGTCGGCTCCGCAGTTGGTGGCCGCCAGCGTGATCGCGGTCCTGCTGCTGGCCGTCGCCGGCATCAACTCCGCGCGCAACCGCAACGCCAGCCAGACGGCCAGTCAGGCCGGCCGGGAGCAGGTCAGCCTGCCGGCCTCGGACAACGCCGCGGGCGGGTCCGGGTCGTTCGTCCTTCCGTCCACCGGCGCGCCCAAGGCCGGTCCGCTGAACCCGCCGGCCTACTCCGGCAGCGGGTTGGACTGCGCCACCCTCCCCGGTGGCGGCCGGCTGGCCACCGGGCAATGGGACGACTACTCGCTCAGCAGGGGCGAGGCCGGCTACCTATACGAGTTCCTGTGCGTGGGTCAGAACGGGCAGCGCTCGGCCAGCGAGCTGCTGGTGTTCACGATGGCCGGCGGCAGGCTGCAGTACAAGCAGACCCTGCTGCCCGCGGCCGAGAACCAGCACCTGGACTTCCTGACCGTGGGAGCGGAGACGGTGCGCATCCAGGCCTCGGTGCAGAGCGCGGCGCCCGGCCGGGTGCGCGGTGAGGTGATCTCGACCGCCTGGGACCTGTCGGACGCCGACCCCGGCGATGGCCAGAGCTTCACCGTCGCAGGCCCGTGCCTGCGCAAGGACCTGACCGCCTCGGTGGTCGAGGTGCCCGACGCCGCGGCGCCGTCCTGGCGGCTGATCCTGCGTAACCGCGCCCGCACCGCGTGCGCGCTCGAGGGCTATCCGCAGGTGCGCGTGCAGCGGGCCGGCACGTCGCTGACCACCGCGGTGCAGACCCTGAGCGGGACGGCCGGCGGCATCAGCACCAGGCCGGTGCCGCCGATCATCGTGCTCAGCCCCGGCGCGACCGCCTCGGCGATAATCGAGCAGAGCTCGGCGTCGGCGGCGGGCTCCTGCCAGCGGTCGGACCGGCTCGCGGTGACGCTGCCGAACGGGGTGTCGCTGGGGCTGGTGCCGGCCGAGCTGTCGGCGTGCGGGCTGACCGTCCACCCGCTGGTGGGCAACGTCCGGGGCTCTGACTGACCGCAACCTGACCGCTGCCGGCTGGGAGCGTCAGCGGCCGAGCGGGTCGGCGAGGACCGCCAGCCGCCGGTCGCCGACCCGGGCCAGCAGCACGGTGATCGAGTTCGGGCCGGCCGGCTTCAGCTCGCGGCGCAGCACCGCCGGGTCGACGTCCACGCCGCGTTTCTTGATCTCGACGATGCCGACCTGCCGCCGGGCCAGCTCCGTCCGCAGCCGCTTGACCGAGTACGGCAGCACGTCCAGCACCCGGAAGCCCCGGGCCAACCCAGCCAGCCCCGCCGCCGGGCCGTCTGCCGACAGGTAGGCCAGCTGCTCGAAGATCCGGCAGCCGCCGGGCAGCAGCGCGGCCAACTGCTGCACCAGGCCCGCCCGGATCACCGCCCCGTCGGGCTCGTAGAGGTAGCTGCCCACCGGGCCGACCCGGGGCTCTCCGGCGTCGGCGTCGGTCAGCTGCCGGCCGGCCGGCAGCACCGTGGCCCGCCGCCGGACGCCGCCGGTGGCGAAGCCGGCGGACCAGAGCGCAGCCTCCTTCACCCCGCCGTCGAAGGACACCCACTCGGCCTCCACCCCCGCCGGGATCAGGGCGTGATCGATCCCCGGCCCGATCTTGGCCGCCGCGTGCCGCGCTCCCAGCAGGACCTCGGTGACGAACTCGAAGCTGGGGGAGTAGGCGGCCGGGTCGAAGGTGCGGCCGTGGGCGGTGCGCCGGGCCGGGTCCAGGAACACCGACTCCGCCTCGCGCCAGCCGGATCGCTCGGCCGATCCGGTGCTGATCCGCACCGGCTGCCCGGCGGTGTTGGCCACGGCCAGCGCCGCCGTCACCGGGTCCCGCTCGATCCCGCTGACCCGCAGCCCGGCCCGGGCGAAGGCCAGCGCGTCCGAGCCCAGGCCGCAGCACAGGTCCAGCACCGAGCCCAGCCCCGCCCGGGCGAACCGGGCGGCGCGGTGGTCGGCCACCTCGATCCGGGTGGCCTGCTCCAGGCCCTCGGTGGTGAACAGCAGCCGTCCGGCCAGGTCGCCGAACTTCGTCCGGGCCGCGGCGCGCAGGCCGTCCTGGGTCAGCGCCACGGTGGCCAGCTCGGGCGGCAGCAGCCGACGCACGGCGGCCGCCCGGCGCACCGGATCGGTCTCGGTCACCGACCGGACCAGCTCGATCGCCCGCTCCAGCTCGGAGCGGCCGGCCTGGCTGGTGACGTCGGGAAGCACCCGGCAAGTGTGGCCTAACCGGAGGCGACAATTCCGGCTGCCGGGGTGTCACCGCCTTCGAAGGACGGCGACACCATGTCGGCCGAGCAGCCGACCCCGGTGTTGAGAGCTGGCACTCTCAGAGCTAGAGTGCTAGTCAAGGCACGGCTGACCCCCGCGACGGCAGCTCTGGCCGAACATCTGAACAGACATTCCATTTACCCGTAAGACCCCAGGAGGGGAGCTGAGCGTGACCGCCACCAAGGTCAACATCAAGCCGCTTGAGGACCGCATCGTCGTCCAGGCGCTGGAGGCCGAGACCACCACCGCCTCCGGCATCGTCATTCCGGACACCGCCAAGGAGAAGCCGCAGGAGGGCACCGTCCTCGCGGTCGGCCCCGGCCGCGTCGATGACAAGGGCAACCGCATTCCGATCGACGTCTCCGAGGGCGACGTCGTCCTGTACTCCAAGTACGGCGGCACCGAGGTCAAGTACGCCGGCCAGGAGTACCTGGTGCTCTCGGCGCGCGACGTCCTCGCAGTCATCGTCAAGTAACGCCACGCACCTACCTGAGATGCCCCGGAGCGCGCTGTGCGCCCCGGGGCCTCTCGGCTTCACGATCCCGCACGGCTTCGAGTCCCGCATGCTTCGAAGTCCCGCATGCTTCGAATTTCCGCATGGCCTCGGCGATCCCGCCCGGCGCACGGCCGGCCGCCGCGGATCCGCTGCCGCACGGCATGCGAGACGACAGTTAGAGAGAGGAACCATCCATGGCGAAGCTCCTCAGCTTCAACGAGGACGCCCGGCGCGCGCTCGAGCGCGGTGTCGACAAGCTGGCCAACACCGTCAAGGTCACACTCGGCCCGCGAGGCCGCAACGTGGTGCTCGACAAGTCCTACGGCGCGCCCCTGATCACCAACGACGGCGTCACCATCGCGCGTGAGATCGAGCTGACCGACCCGTTCGAGAACCTGGGCGCCCAGCTGGTGAAGTCGGTGGCGACCAAGACCAACGACGTCGCCGGTGACGGCACCACCACCGCGACGGTGCTGGCCCAGGCGCTGGTCAACTCCGGGCTGCGCAACATCGCCGCCGGCGCCCAGCCCGGCGCCCTCAAGCGCGGCATCGACGCCGCGGTCGAGGCGGTGAGCAAGACGCTGGACGCCGCCGCCACCCCGGTCGAGGGCGAGCAGGGCATCGCTCACGTGGCCACCATCTCCGCCCAGGACGCCCAGATCGGCCAGCTGATCGGCGAGGCGATGACCAAGGTCGGCAACGACGGCGTGATCACCGTCGAGGAGTCCAACACCCTGGCCACCGAGCTCGAGTTCACCGAGGGCATGCAGTTCGACAAGGGCTACATCTCGCCCTACTTCGTGACCGATGCCGAAGGCCTCGTCGCGTCCTTCGACAACCCGTACCTGCTGATCACCACCCAGAAGATCTCCTCGATCGCCGACCTGCTGCCGGTGCTGGAGAAGGTCATCCAGGCCAGCAAGCCGCTGCTGATCGTGGCCGAGGACGTCGACGGCGAGGCGCTGTCCACCCTGGTCGTCAACGCGATCCGCAAGACCTTCTCGGTCGTCGCGGTCAAGGCGCCGTTCTTCGGCGACCGCCGCAAGGCGTTCCTGCAGGACCTGGCCATCGTCACCGGCGCCCAGGTCATCTCGCCGGAGGTCGGGCTCAAGCTCGACCAGATCGGTCTGGAGGACCTCGGCTCGGCCGGCCGGGTCGTGGTGACCAAGGACCTGACCACCGTCACCCACGGCGCCGGCGCCCAGGCCGACATCGAGGCCCGGATCGCGCAGATCCGCTCCGAGATCGAGTCCACCGACTCCGACTGGGACCGCGAGAAGCTGCAGGAGCGGCTGGCCAAGCTGGCCGGCGGGGTGGGCGTCATCAAGGTCGGCGCCTCCACCGAGGTCGAGCTCAAGGAGAAGAAGCACCGCATCGAGGACGCGATCTCCGCGACCCGCGCCGCGGTGGAGCAGGGCATCATCGCCGGCGGCGGCGCCGCTCTGGTGCACGCGCTGCCCTGCCTGGACGAGCTGAGCCTGACCGGCGACGAGGCCACCGGCGTCAACATCGTCCGGGACGCCCTGGTGGAGCCGTTGCGCTGGATCGCCAGCAACGCCGGCCTGGAGGGCTACGTGGTGGTCAGCAAGGTCCGAGAGCTGGACCTCAACGTCGGCCTGAACGCCGCGACCGGCAAGTACGAGAACCTGCTCGAAGCCGGCATCGTGGATCCGGTCAAGGTGACCAAGGCGGCGCTGGCCAATGCGGCCTCGGTGGCCGGGCTGGTGCTCTCGACCGAGTCCGCCATCGTGGAGAAGCCGGCCGAGCCGGAGCCCGAGGGGCACTCGCACTCACACGGCGGCCACTCGCACAGCCACTAGCCGCCAGCCTGGCCCGCAGCTTCCAGCTGAGCAACTCCCCGCTCGCATCGTCCGCTATGCGAGCGGGGAGTTGGCTTCTCAGCTGGCGTAGCTCGCCTGCCTTCTGATCAGCTGGGCACGCTCTTCGGTGGACTTGCCACCCCAGACGCCGTAGGGCTCGCGCGTCTGCAGCGCCCAGTTCAAGCAGGCCTCGGTCACCGGGCAGCGGGCGCACACCTGTTTGGCGGCCCGCTCGCGGCGTACCCGGGAGGGCCCGCGCTCGTTCTCAGGGTGGAAGAAGGTCGAGGAGTCCAGGCCTCGGCAGGCGCCTTGCATCTGCCAATCCCAGTCCTCGGCACGCGGCGCTGGCAAGCGCGAGACATCCGCCATGGTTACCTCCCGAACACGACCCGCACCCGAAAAAAGTGCCAAGTGTTCCGATCAACGATCGAGCGCGGGATAGGTGACGCAGAGTGCCCAACTGAGTGCAAGAAATTTCCGGCGACGCCCGTCAGGCGGTGGGTTCTGCGGGATTTTACCCGTATTGAACACGGCCGGTAGCCATCGCTGAGAGCGCCGTCGGCGCCCGCTAGAGGGTCAGCCGCGCCGCAGGGTCAGCTGCGGTGAGCCAGCGCGTCGGTGAACCCGCGGGCGTAGTCCCAGCTGACGTAGGCGTCGGTGTACGGCTCGGCGGCCGGCTCGTGGACCCCGGTGCGGCCACTGCCCAGCAGGCTGCGCAGGTTGGCCGCCATCAGCGCCCAGGAGAAGTAGTGCTGCTCGCCGCAGTCGGCACAGTCCACCACGATGCCGTGGATCTCGTGCGGGCTCAGGGCCGCCTCGAACTCGATCAGCTCGGCCAGATCGGCGGCGATCTCCTGCAGGTCGGTATCGGTCAGCGGCTCGACCGGGTCCAGATCGTCCAGCAGGTTGGACGGATCGTTGGGGTCCCCCAAGAACGGATCCAGCGGTCCGCTGTGCGGATCGGAGAACGAATCGCGAGAGGTCACCCGTCAACGGTAACGCCCGCGAGCCGGTCCGTTCCAATTCTTGCGGATTTCTTTATGCGGATTTTTTGGGCCCGCGGCTGGTCAGAGGTCGGCGATCGCAGCCAGCGGCGGGGTGCGGGCCGCCCGGACGGCGGGCCACAGCGCCGCCAGCACGCCGACCACCGCGGCCAGCACCAGCATCAGCACCGCCTGGCCGATCGGCGCCGAGATCTGGTCCAGGCCCTGCTCACGCAGCGTCCGGACGAACAGCGAGCCGAACGTCAGCCCCAGCGCCACCCCGACGATCGCCCCGAACACCGCGATCAGCATCGACTCCAGGTAGATGGTGCGCCGCAGCTGCGGCCGCAGCACCCCGACCGCGCGCAGCATGCCGATCTCGCGGCGGCGCTCGACCACCGACAGCGCCAGGGTGTTGATGATGCCCAGCACCGCGATCACGATGGCCAGCGCCAGCAAGCCGTACAGCACCGCCAGCAGCGCGTTGATCTGGCGGGCGCCCTCGCCCTTGAACTCCTCACGGTCCTGCACCTGCACCACCACCAGCGGGTCGGTGGCCTGCTCCAGCCCGGTCCGCAGCGCGGCCAGGTCGGCGCCCGGAGCGGCCTTGATCAGCACCACCTCGTCGCTCAGCACCCGGCTCGGGGTCAGCTCGCGGTACAGGCTGCCCGAGGTGAGCCAGTTGCCCATCAGCTGGCTGTTCTCGTAGATGCCGCCGACGGTGCCGGTGACGGTCTGCTGGTCGGCGGTCAGCATCGGCACCGTGCTGCCGACGCGCAGGTTGTTGTCGGCGGCCCACTTCTGCGACACCAGCAGGTTGCGCCCGGTCAGGTCGTCGCTGCCCTGCAGGATCCGGTAGCGCAGCACCTCGGCCAGCGGGCCGTCCACCCCGGTGCCGAACTCGGTCCGGTTGTCGATCTTCACCTGCGCCGGGTGCAGCGCCACCGTGGCAGCCACCCCGCTCACCTTGGCCACCGCGGGCGCGGCCGCCACCGGGACGCCGATCGCCTCCGGCCCGGTGAGGATGTAGTCGGCGGTGACGTCGTTGTCGACCAGGCCGTTGATGCTCTTCTTGGCCGAGGCGCCGAACACCGCGATGGTGGTGACCAGCATCAGGCCCAGGGTCAGCGCGAAGGCGGTGGCCGCGGTCCGCCGGGGATTGCGCACCGCGTTGGTGCGGGCCAGCCGGCCGACGGTGCCGAACACCGGGCCGAGGCCGGCGCCGAGCACGCCGATCACCGGACGGGACAGCGCGGGCGCGCCGAGCAGCACGCCCAGGATCAGCCCCAGCGCGCCCAGCCCGATCAGGCCGGCCGCGCCACCGCCGGGCTTGGCCGTCGCGCCGGCGACCAGGCCTGCCGCTCCGAGCAGGGCGGCTGCCACCCCGAGCGCGGTGCGCCGGCGCAGCGACGTCCCGGTCGAGGCGAACTCCTCGCGCATCGCGGCCACCGGAGCGATCTTGGCGGCCCGCCGGGCGGGGGAGTAGGCGCTGAACATGGTGACGCCGATCCCGATGGCCAGCGCGATCAGCACGGTGCGTGGCCGCAGCTGCAGGGCGCCGGACGGCAGCCCGACGTTGAACGCGTTGAGCAGCGCCCGCAGCCCGTAGGCAAGGCCCACGCCGCCGGCGATGCCGATGGCGCTGCCGACCAGCCCGACCAGGGCCGCCTCCAGCAGCACCGAGCGGCTCACCTGGCGGCGGCTGGCGCCGATCGCCCGCAACAGCGCCAGCTCCCGCAGCCGCTGGGCCACCAGCATCGAGAAGGTGTTGTAGATGATGAAGGTGCCGACCAGCAGCGCGATGGCGCCGAAGGCGAGCAGGAAGTAGTTGATGAACTTCAGGGCGTTGCTGATGTCCTGCTTGACGTCGTGGCGGACCTGGTCGCCGGTCTTGGCCTTCAGCTCCGGCAGCGCCTGGGCGATCCGGTCGCGCAGCTCGGTCTGGGAGACGCCGTCGCCGGCCACATCCACATAGCCGACGTGCTTGCCGTCGGTGAACAGCTGCAGCGCCTGCGGTTGCGGGAACAGGGCGCCGATGTAGCCGCCGGTCTCGGTCTTGGTGTCGTAGATGCCGGTCAGGGTCACGTCCAGGAGCCCTTGCGAGGGCACCAGCACCTTGGCGCGCGAGCCGACGGTCAGCTTGCCCAGCCTGGCCGCGCCGGGGTTGAGCGCGATCTCGCCCGCCCGGGTCGGCGGCCCGCCGGCCGTGAAGGTGAACTGGTCGCCGATCTGCTGCTCCCTCGGCAGGTAGGACAGCCCCACGCTGGGCGCGCCGCCGCCCTTGACGGCCTTGCCGTCGGAGCCGAGCAGCACGATCTGGCCGGTGATGCCCGGCTCGACCGTCCGGACGCCGGGCACCGCGCGCAGCCGGTCCAGGTCGGTCAGCGGGACGCCGCTGCTGTTGTCGTCCCGGGCCGAGACCCGGACGTCCACACCTACCGCGGTGTCGTCGAAGATGCCGTCGAAGGTGCGCTGCAGGGTGTCGGTGAACACGAAGGAACCGGCCACGAAGGCGGTGCCGAGCACCACCGAGAGCACGGTGAGGGCCAGCCGGATCTTGTGCGCGGCCAGGTTGCGCAGCGACACCTTGCGCATCGCCGCGGCCGCGGTGACGGCCGGGACGGCTTGCCTGCCGGAGCTGCCGGGCCTGCCGGAGTCGCTGGGCCCGCCGGGTTCGGTCAAGGTGCTGGATGCGGTGGCCATCTCAGATCTGCTCGAGGTTCTTCATCCGGTCCAGCACCGAGTCGGCGGTGGGAGCCCGCATCTCGTCCACGATCTCGCCGTCGGCGAGGAACACCACCCGGTCGGCGTAGCTGGCCGCGCGCGGGTCGTGGGTGACGATCACGACGGTCTGGCCGAGCTGGCTGACCGAGCTGCGCAGGATGCTCATCACCTCGCCGGAGGAGCGCGAGTCGAGGTTGCCGGTCGGCTCGTCGCCGAAGATGATCTCCGGACGGCCGGCCAGCGCCCGGGCGCAGGCCACCCGCTGCTGCTGGCCGCCGGACAGCTCCGAGGGCCGGTGGTCGAGCCGGTCGGCCAGGCCCAGGGTGTCGATCACCGACGTCAGCCACGCCTGGTCCTCGGCGCTGCGGCGCCGGCCGGCGATGTCCATCGGCAGGGTGATGTTCTCCAGCGCCGTCAGCGTCGGCACCAGGTTGAACGCCTGGAAGACGAAGCCGATCCGGTCCCTGCGGAGCTGGGTCATCTTCTTGTCCGACAGGCCGGTCAGCTCGGTGTCACCGATCCGCACCGAGCCGGAGCTCGCGGTGTCCAGGCCCGCCAGGCAGTGCATGAGCGTCGACTTGCCCGAGCCCGAAGGGCCCATGATGGCGGTGAACTCGCCCCGGGCGAAGTCCGCCGAGACCGAGTTCAGGGCGCGCACCTGGGTGTCGCCGCTGCCGTAGATCTTGGTCAGGCCGATCGCCTGGGCGGCCACGCCGCGCTGCCCGCCGGCCGCACCCGGCGTGCCGTCCGGAGTGCTGCCGTCCGGAGTGCTGCCGTCCGAGGCGCTGCCGTCCGAGGCGCTGCCGCTCGGGGTGGTGACGGGCGAGTTCATGAGGCGTGCCTTTCGACTGTTCTCGGGCCCAGGACCGCGTGCCGGGCCGGGAGGTATCCACTGCAGCTGAGACTTCCGGATCGGGCTGGGAGTGGGGAGCGGGGAATACCCTGATTTCCCCCTGAGGTTTTGCTCACCAGCAGGTCGGTCAATCGGGGATCAGGTCGTGGTCGCCCCCTAGGATGGGTTACCGGCATCGAGGAGTTCGCGTGCACACCAACCACCCGTCAGATCCTGGAACCACCGCGCCTCCCGGGCACAGTGACGTCGCCGACTCCAGTCCCGCCGCCTCCAGTCCCGCTGCCTCCAGTCCCGCTGCCTCCAGTCCCGCTGGCCCCGACGCGGCGCCCGGCGCCAGCCCCGTTGCTGGCTCCACCGCGGTGACCGACGACAGCACGGTCGCCGACTACCGCACGGCCGACCGGAGCGCCCGTCCCCAGGGGTACAGCCTGCCTGATGTGCCCGAGAGCGTGCCAGCGAAATTCGCCGCCCTGGGGCTCACCTTCGACGACGTGCTGCTGCTGCCCGGCGCCACCGACGTGATCCCCAGCGAGGTGGACACCTCGGCGTGGCTGTCGCGCAACATCAGCCTGAAACTGCCGCTGGTGTCGGCGGCGATGGACACCGTGACCGAGGCGCGGATGGCGATCGCGATGGCCCGCCAGGGCGGCATCGGCATCCTGCACCGCAACCTCTCGATCGAGGAGCAGGCCCAGCAGGCGGATCTGGTCAAGCGGTCCGAGGCGGGCATGGTCACCCACCCGGTCACCACCTCGCCCACCGCGACGCTGGCCGAGGTCGACGCGCTGTGTGGGCGCTACCGCATCTCGGGGCTGCCGGTGGTCGACGGCGACGGCCTGCTGGTGGGCATCATCACCAACCGGGACCTGCGCTTCGAGACCGACTACTCGCGCCGGGTCGCCGAGGTCATGACGCCGATGCCGCTGGTGACCGCGCAGGTCGGCGTGCACAAGGACGTGGCGCTCGGCCTGCTGGCCAGGCACAAGATCGAGAAGCTGCCGCTGGTCGATGCGGCCGGCCGGTTGCAGGGCCTGATCACCGTCAAGGACTTCACCAAGAGCGAGCAGTTCCCGCTGGCCACCAAGGACCCGTCCGGACGGCTGCGGGTGGGTGCTGCGGTCGGCTTCTTCGACGACGCCTGGAAGCGCGCCATGGCGCTGGTCGAGGCGGGGGTGGACGTGCTGATCGTCGACACCGCCAACGGGCATGCCGCCGGTGTCACCGACATGATCCGCCGGCTCAAGGCCGAGCCCGCCGCCGCGCACGTGGACATCATCGGCGGCAACGTCGCCACCCGGGCCGGTGCCCAGGCGCTCGTCGATGCCGGCGCCGACGCGGTCAAGGTCGGGGTCGGGCCGGGCTCGATCTGCACCACCCGGGTGATCGCCGGGGTCGGCGTCCCGCAGGTCAGCGCGATCTACGAGGCGGCGCTGGCCTGCCGTCCGGCCGGGGTGCCGGTGATCGGCGACGGTGGCCTGCAGTACTCCGGTGACATCGCCAAGGCGCTGGCCGCCGGGGCCGACACGGTGATGCTGGGCTCGCTGCTGGCCGGTTGCGAGGAGTCGCCCGGCGAGCTGGTGTTCATCAATGGCAAGCAGTTCAAGTCCTACCGGGGGATGGGGTCGCTCGGCGCGATGCAGACCCGCGGCCGGGCCAAGTCCTACTCCAAGGACCGGTACTTCCAGGGGGACGTGACCGACAACGACAAGCTGGTGCCGGAGGGGATCGAGGGGCAGGTGCCCTACCGCGGCCCGCTCGCGGCGGTGGCCTACCAGCTGATCGGCGGGTTGCGGCAGTCGATGTTCTACACCGGCGCGCACACGATCGACGAGCTGCAGCGCAACGCCCAGTTCGTCCGGATCACCGCGGCGGGGCTGAAGGAATCGCACCCGCACGACATCCGGATGACGGTGGAGGCGCCGAACTACAGCGGTCGCTGACCGGGGCGGCGCTTCGGTGGCGCCCGTGGAACGCACCGGCTGCCCGGCCTCTAGGGTGCGGGCATGACTCTTGCAGGCAACCTCGCGGGCGGCCTTGCCGACAAGGCCGCCGAACTGCGCCGGCTGCACACCGATCCCGAGCTGCTGGTGCTGGTCAACGTCTGGGATGTGGCCAGCGCCAAGGTGGTCGCCGGGTTGCCGGGCTGCCGCGCCGTGGCGACCGCCAGCTACTCGATCGCGGCGTCGTACGGCTATCCGGACGGCGAGGTCATGCCCGCGTCGCTGATGATCGAGGCCGTCGGCCGGATCGCCGCGGCGGTTGCGCTGCCGGTCAGCGCCGACCTCGAGGCCGGCTACGGCGATGTGGGCGAGACGGTCCGCAAGGCTATCGGGGTCGGTGTGGTCGGGGCCAACATCGAGGATCAGATGCGCCCGCTGGACGAGGCGGTGGCCGGAGTGCGAGCCGCGGTCAGGGCCGGTGAGGCCGAGGGTGTGCCGTTCGTGCTGAACGCCCGCACCGACGCGTACCTGCTGGGCGATGACCGCGACCCGGCGGACCTGCTGGCCGAGGCGATCGAGCGCGGCCGGGCGTTCCTGGACGCCGGCGCCGACTGCGTGTTCGTCCCCGGCCGGCTGGACGCG
This sequence comes from Jatrophihabitans sp., assembly GCF_036388195.1. GTDB lineage: Bacteria > Actinomycetota > Actinomycetes > Mycobacteriales > Jatrophihabitantaceae > Jatrophihabitans_A. The sequence goes on from NZ_DASVSG010000121.1 coordinate 44,140, forward strand.
GCGACCGTGCGGCAGCTGGTCGAGGGGATCGGCGAGCGCAAGGTGAGCGTCCTGGGGCTGCCCGGCACCCCGGAGCCGCGCGAGCTGGCGGAGCTCGGCGTCGCCCGGGTCTCCTTCGGCCCCTGGTCCCAGCGGGTCGCCATGACCTCGCTCGCTGATGTCGGCGCTGACCTGCTCGCCGGCGCCGGCCTGCCCAGCTAGGCACGCGACGTCAGCTGACAAGCTTGCCCGGCGGCTCATGGCCGGACATTGCGCTGCGGTTCCTGGCGTGGATCCAGCCACGCCGGCGGGATGAACCAGGGCACGCCGTCGCGCATGGTGATCTGCCAGCCGCCGGTGTCGATCCGGTCATGGTGGTAGTCGCAGAGCAGGCAGAGGTTGTCCAGATCGGTCCGGCCGCCTTCGCGCCACGGGATGATGTGATGCCGCTCGGTCCACTCGGGCGGATCGGCGCAGCCGGGAAAGCTGCAGCCCTGGTCACGCGCGATCAGCGCGAGGGTCTGCTTGTCGCTGGCCACCCGGCGGGTGGTGCCGTAGTTCAGGATGCCGCCCTTGCTGTTGTGCACGATCCAGGCGATCGCTGCCTGATCGGCAAGCCGGAGTGCCTGGTCGATGCTGAGCTGCTGCCCGTAGCTGGTGGCCGCAAGGCCGGCGCCGGTGTGGAACTGCTCCGCGGTCATGGTGATCAGCACCGTCGCCGGGACGCCGCCGGCCGCAGGCAGCTCGCCAGCGCGCAGGGCCAGCTTCAGCACGGCGCGGAAGGCATCGTGCATCCGCTGCCCGGCAGTGCGCTCGTCCCGCTCGCCGCCGGCCAATGGTTTTGGGTGCGGCCAGCGAGTGCAGCACCGCCATCGCCAGGGCCGCGGTCTCGGCGTCTAGGTCGGCGGTAAGCCGGTGCATCCCGTCACCGTTCGGCACGCAGGTCAGGAACCGCCGCCGCTGCTGGCTGCGCTCCTCGGCCAGCCGCCCGTCGGGATCCAGAATGTCCAGCAACCGGCGGGCGATTCCGGCCAGAGTGGCAGCGTCGAAGCGGCGCGCCTGCTCGACCAGGAACGCCTCCGCGTCCGCCTGCTGCTCGACCGGCAACTGGGCAGCACGCAGCCTGGCCATCGCGGAGATGATCACTTCGACCTGCCGTCCGGTGAGGGCGCCCTCGGCGCGGGCTGCTGCTGTGACGGGCAGCAGTGGGGCCAGCCGCTCGCCGGTCAGGCTGGTCCGCGGCCCGAGCGCGTGGGCGTGCCGCACCCGGGCGCCACTCTCAGCCGGCGACAGGGTGAGCAGCCCGGCCAGCAATTGCTTCGAACCGCGCAGCACGTATCGACCTGGCAGGTTGCGGGCCTCCAGCTCGGCGATCAGCACATGGTCGAGCGCTTCCAGTTGGCGACGGGCCCGCTCGGCCAGCCGCAGCACCTCGAGCACATCGTCATCGGCGAGGCCGGAGAACGAGCACCCGGCCAGCTCGGCGACAGCTGCAGGCACGGTCGAAGCAGCCAACACCACCGCGTCCGAGCTGGCCATCACCGTCATACATCAGACACTAAAGCAAGGGTCTGACAATACTGCTCAGCAGAGGATCAGCCGTCTCCACAAGCGGTTTCTTGAACCACGGAGGCCCCGTCAGCCACAGCAACCACAAGCGATCACTCGCCGATAGCCGACTCCGGACGCCACAACTCCAACGTAGGAATGCCGGGCGTCTCGAACCCCAGCACCTGCCCGTAGAACGACAGCTCCGCCTCCCGCGAGTGGATCTGCGTCTCGGCCCGCCGGAAGCCGTGCGACTCACCGGCATAGGCGAGGTACGCGTGCGGAATTCCCTTTGCTATCAGGGCATCCCGGAACATCTCCGACTGGGACGGCGGCACCACCGGATCGTCCAGGCCCTGCAACAGCAGCACCGGGCACGACAGCCCGTCCACATTGTTCAGCGGCGCGCGCGACTCGTACAGCGGCAGCGCCTCCGGCAGCGGGCCGATCAGCCCGTCCAGATAACGGGATTCGAAATCGTGGGTGGCCTGGGCGAACTTGACCAGCTCGGCGACGCCGAAGTAGGACGCGCCGCAGGCGAACACCTTCGTCCCGGTCAGCGCCGCCAGCACCGTCCAGCCACCCGCCGACCCGCCCTGGATCGCCAGCCGGTCCCCGTCGGCCAGCCCCTCGTCAGCCAGCCCGCGCACCACGGCCACGGTGTCCTCGACGTCCACGACTCCCCACTGCCCGCGCAGCCGTTCCCGGTACTCCCGGCCGTACCCGGAGGAGCCACCGTAGTTGACGTCGACCACGCCCATCCCGCGGCTGGTCAGGTAGCCGACGGCCAGGTTCACCGTCGGCGACACCCGCGCGGTCGGCCCGCCGTGCACGAAGGCGACGTACGGCGGCAGCTCACCCTCCGGCGCCTGGAAGTCCGGGTTGTTCGGCGGGTACACCAGGGCGTGGACGTCACGGCCACCCGGTCCGGTGAAGGTCATCGGCCGCGCGTCGGGCAGGTAGGCCATCGGCGGCAGCTCATCATTGCTCAGCCGCACGTCGGTCAGCTCGCCGGTGCTCAGGTCCAGCGTCCGCAGCCCGGTGTCGGTCCGGGCGCCACCGCAGGTCAGCACCGCGTGGCCGTCCGACGTGCTGTCCAGCCCGATCGTGGTCACGTCACCGAGGTCGATGTCGGTCAGCTCGCCGGTCGCCGGGTCCAGCACCGCCAGCCGGTCCAGGCCCAAGGTCCGGACGGTCAGCAGCCGGCCGTCGCCCAAGGGGAAGTACCAGTGGCGCCCGAGCTGCCACAGCGGGCCGGCGAAGTCCTCCGAGCGGGGGCAGAGCGGTTGCGGGGACGCGCCGTCGGCCAACGCGACCCGGTACAGGTTCCACCAGCCGGACCGGTCGCTGATCACGAACAGGCTGTTCTCGTCGGCCCATTCCGGCTGCAGCACCGACTCGGTGGTCGAGCCCATCAGGGTCCGCCACGGCCCGCAGACGCCGTCGGAGGTCAGCTCGGCCACCCGCAGCTCGGTGCCGTCCCACGGCATCTGCGGATGCTCCCAGGCGATCCAGGCCAGCGTGCTGCCGTCCGGTGACACCCGCGCGTGTGCCAGGAAGTGCGAGCCGGACACCACCGACCGGATCCGGGACGGGTCCTCGGCGGCCGAGCCGTCCAGCGGCACCGCGCAGACGTCACGGGTGATCGCGCCGTCGGCCTGGTGGCTCTCGCGGATGCACCACACCTCGGCGCCGTCGGCGGACAGCTGCGGCTCGGCATAGCGCAGGCTGGCGGGCTCGGGGCCCACCGGGGTCAGCGGCTCCGGCTCGGACGCCCCCGCGGCCAGCCGGTACAGCCGCTGGTCGGTGAACTCGGCGAACAGCAGGCTGCCGTCCGGGCCGGCCGTCCAGGACGCGCCGCCGTACTCGTGCACCCGGGTCCGGGCGTTCCACGGCGCCGGCAGGATGTCCTCGGGCTCGCCGTCGGCGCCGAGCCTGCGGACGGACTGGCGGCCGGCCTCGGCGGGCCGCGCCTCGGTCCACCACAGCTGACCGCCGACATAGCGTCCGCCGCCGACCGGATGCTGGCTGCGGACCAGGTCGGCCGCGCTGATCGGTGAGGTCCACGAACCGTAAGGGGCTGTCTGCATGAGGCAGATCATGCCTGGTGCCGGGCGCGCCTGCCGCACGGACCTGAAAACGGCCGCTCATGGCTGAAACGACGACCGCTCAGGCTTGGGGACGGCGTGCCGCTCAGGCGCCGGCGAAGCCGTGCTGGCGCCAGGCCTCGTAGGCGGCCACCGCGGCAGCGTTGGACAGGTTCAGCGACCGGCGGCCGGCCAGCATCGGTATCCGCAGCTCGCCGCTGATCCGCCGGTCGGCCAGCACGGCATCGGGCAGCCCGGTCGGCTCGGCCCCGAACAGCAGCACGTCCCCGGGCTGGTAGCTGACGTCGGTGAACCGGGTGGCGGCTCGGGTGGTGAAGGCGAAGACCCGGGGCCGGGGTGAACCGGCGGGCGGCCTGGTCGCCCACGCCGCCCAGGCGGCCTCGAGGTCCGGATGGACGATCACCGAGGCCAGGTCGTGGTAGTCCAGGCCGGCCCGGCGCAGCTTGGCGTCGGACAGGTCGAAGCCCAGCGGTCCGATCAGGTGCAGCTCGCTGCCGGTCGCGGCGACCAGCCGGATGGCGTTGCCGGTGTTGGGCGGGATCTTCGGCTCCAGGAAGGCGATCCGGAACATCAAGAGCCCGCCTGCTCGCCCGCAGCGGGACGGCCCGCCTGCTCGCCTGAGGAGGCGCGGATGGGCGGCGCCCAGGACGGCCGCGGGATCAGGCAGAACGGATGCCCGGCCGGGTCGGCGTACACCCGCCAGCCCTGGTCCAGGTCGTCGATCGGCAGCCGGCGGGCGCCCAGGGCCAGCACCAGCGGGTCGGCCGCGTCCACATCGTCGACCATCACGTCCAGGTGCAGTTGCTGCGGACGCGCCGGATCGGGCCAGTCCGGCGCCTGGTAGCCCGCCACCCGCTGGAACGCCAGCCCCGAGGTCCGGGAGTCCGCGGCGACCACCACCCAGATGTCGTGCCGCCAGGTGACCGGCCAGCCGAGCAGCTCGGAGTAGAACCGCGCCAGGACGTCCGGATCGGGGCAGTCCAGCACGATGTGGTGCAGCCGTCCGATCATGGTGAGCAGCCCTCCCTCGAGACCTCGCCGGAACGTGCCCGCACCGGCTCCGGCCGGGCCATAGGGCAGACTTTGGCACATGCCTGACACCGTGGAGATCGGACTGGGGCGTGAGGCGCGCCGCGGGTACCACCTGGACGAGGTCGCCCTGGTGCCGACCCGGCGCACCCGGGGGTCCTCGGTGGTCTCGACCGCGTGGCAGATCGACGCGCACACCTTCGAGCTGCCGCTGGTGGCCGCGCCGTCGGACGCGGTGGTCTCGCCGTCGACGGCCGTGGAGATCGAGCGCCTCGGTGGCCTGGCGGTGCTCAATGGCGAGGGCCTGTGGGCGCGCTACGAGGACCCGGCGCAGGTGCTGGCCAGCATCGCCGACGAGTCCGGCTGCACCACCAGCACGCTGCAGCAGCTCTACGCCCAGCCGGTCTCGCCCGAGCTGCTGGCCCGGCGGACCGGCGAGCTGCAGGCCGCCGGCGTGCGGGTGGCCGTCCGGCTGTCCCCGCAGCACACCGTGGCGCTCTCACCCGCAGTGCTCAAGGCCGGCGTCGACCTGCTGGTCATCCAGGGCACCGTCATCTCGGCCGAGCATGTCGCCTCCGACGATGCCGCCGACGACGCGCTCAACCTCAAGACCTTCATCGCCGACCTGGACATCCCGGTGCTGGTGGGTGGCGTGACCAACTATCAGACCGCGCTGCACCTGATGCGCACCGGCGCGGCCGGGGTGATCATCGGCTACGGGGCCCACTCGGGCTCCACCACCCACTCCGCGTTGGGCATCGACGTCCCGATGGCGACCGCGATCGCCGACGCGGCCGCGGCCCGGCGCGCGTACCTGGACGAGACCGGCGGCCGGTACGTCCACCTGATCGCCTATGGCGACATCACCACCGGCGGCGACATCGCCAAGGCGCTGGTCTGCGGGGCGGACGCGGTGATGCTGGGCGAGGCGCTGGCCGGCGCGGCCGAGGCGCCCGGCGGCGGGCGCTACTGGGATCCGACCGCGTCGCATCCCCGGGTGCCGCGCTCGGCCCTGGTGGATCTGGGCGTCGATCCGCAGGACCGGCCGTCGCTGGCGGAGCTGCTGCTCGGCCCGACCGCGGACCCTAGCGGGGAGCGCAACCTGTTCGGATCGCTGCGCCGGGTGATGGCCAAGTGCGGCTACTCCTCGGTCAAGGAGTTCCAGAAGGCCGAGCTGATCGTCACCGGCCTGCGCTGAGGCTTTCCGCCCGCGGGTCGGACGGGTCCGGCCTGCGCTGAGGCTTTCCGCCCACGGGTCGGACGGGTCCGGCCTGCACGGACGGGTCCGGGCCTGCGCGGACGGGTCCGGGCCTGCGCGGACGGGTCCGGCCTGCGCGGACGGGCCGAGCCTGGGTGAGCCTGAGAAGTCGGTAACAGCGCGGACAAGTCCTGTGGTTTCCCTTGATGGGCGTAGAGCGCACGCGCACACTTGAGGGGTGCTGCTGGCTCTGCTGCTGATCGGGCTGCTCGCGCTGCCGTACCTGGTGAGCGCGCTGCTCCGCATGGTGCGCCGCCAGTGCGAGCTGATCGCCGACCAGCGCGCCGAGCAGCGCCGACCGGCCGGCGCCGCGGCCCCGATCGAGAAGGTCGCGGCGGATCTGCGCCGGCTGCGCGCCCAGCTGGAGGCGCGGGAGAACCGGCCGGGCCTGACCGGTAAGGGCATGCGGATGGGCGCCGTCCGGATCGCCTACGTCCAGGTGCTTGCCGAGGCCTGCCAGCGCCTCGATGTCCCGCCGCCGCGGACCGGGGCGCACTGGCACACCCCGCTGGCCGAGATCTACCGGGTCGAGGCGCAGCTGCGCGAGCGCGGCCTGGATGTCCGGCCGGTCACCCTCGTCGACTCGCGGGCAGGCTGAGCGGCTACAGCCACCCGGCGTGTTTGAACGCCAGGTAGACCAGGCTGGCCAGCAGCGCGATGACCACCAGGCTGGACACGAACCCGGAGTGTTGCCCGAACCCGGGGTAGGGCACGTTCTGGCCGTAGAAGCCGGTAACCGCGGTCGGGATGGCGATCAGCGCCGTGTAGGACGTCAGCTTCTTCATGATCGTGTTCAGCCGGGCGTCCTGCAGCGACAGGTTGGTCTCGAACACCGAGCCGATCATGTCGCGCAGCGACTCGGTCCACTCGGCGGCCCGCAGCACGTGGTCGTACAGATCATCGAGGTAGGGCCGCAGCTCCGGCGGAACGTCGTTGTCGCGCCGCGCCAGGGTGTTGACCAACTCGCGCATCGGCAGCACCGCCCGGCGGGTTCGTACCAGCGATTTGCGCAGCGCGAACGTCCGGCGTTGCAGCTGATGGGCCCCGTTGGCCTGGTCGAACAGCAGGTCTTCCAGATCCTCGATCTCGTCGTCGAGTGCCTGCACGACGTCGAACTGGCTGTCGACCAGCACGTCGAGCATTCCCCAGGCCAGCGCCTTCACCCCGTAGCGCATCAGCTCGGCGTTCTCGTCCCAGCGCTCGACGATGGTGTCGATGTCGAACCACTCACCGGCGTGGACGGTGACGAACGCCTGCTTGAGCACGAACGCCGACACCTGGATGTCACTGAGCTCGCCACTCTGCCGGTCCAGTTGCAGCGCACGGGCGGTGAGAAAGGTGTGGCTGGCGTAGCGGGAGGCCTTGGGGCGCTCGTGGTGGGCCACCGCGTCCTCGATCGCCAGCTTGTCCAGCGACAGCTCCTCGCCCAGCTCGGACAGCCGGGCGGCGTCCGGGGCCTGCAGGTCGGCCCACACCATGCAGTCGGGTTGGCAGAGGTAGTCCGACAGCTCCTCGAACGGAAAGTCCTCCTTCTCCAGCACGCCGTCGCGCCAGAGCCGGGTGCGCACGGCGGCTTCAGTCATGCCCTACCTCTCCCACGCCCCAGGGCCGGGGTGTCCCGCGGCCGTATCGTGACGAGCATGGCATGGAACGCGTCCCAACTGCCCTCGTTCGCCGGGCGGACCGCGCTGGTCACCGGCGGCAATTCCGGCATCGGCTGGCACACCTGTCTAGAGCTGGCCCGGCACGGCGCCCGGGTCCGGCTGGCCAGCCGGAACGCCGAGCGCGGCCAGGCGGCGGTGGCCCGGATACGCCAGCAGCTGCCCGCAGCCGACATCGAGCCGGTGCGGCTGGACCTGGCCTCGCTCGCCTCGATCAAGGCGCTGGCCGGCGACTGGGACGGGCCGCTGCACCTGCTGATCAACAATGCCGGGGTGATGGCCCCGCCGGAGCTGCGCCGGACCGAAGACGGCTTCGAGCTGCAGTTCGGCACCAACCACCTGGGCCACTTCGCGCTGACCGGGCAGCTGCTGCCGGCGCTGCTGGCCGCGGGCTCCACCGGCGCGGCCCGGGTGGTGACGGTGTCCTCGTTGCTGCACCGGGGTGGCCGTCCTGGGCCGCTGCGGGGCGAGCCGGAGCCGGCCTATTCGCCGCAGCTGGCCTACGCGAACTCCAAGCTCGCCAATGTGCTGTTCGCGCTGGAGCTGCAGCGCCGCGCCGAGGCGCACGCTGCTCCGCTGACCTCGACCGCCGCGCACCCGGGCGTCTCGACCACCAACCTGATGCTCAGCCAGGACGGGATGGGTGCCCGGGCACGGGCGCGCTGGGTGCGCCACACGGTGGGCCGGCTGGTCTTCCAGTCCGCGGCGGCCGGGGCGAACCCGACGCTGTACGCGGCGAGCGTCGCCGAGCCCGGCTCCTTCAGCGGTCCGCAGTGGCCCGGCGGGATGCGCGGCCCGGCCGGACCCGCGACGCCCAGCAGGACCGCCAGGGACCCGCGGCTGGCCGCCGAGCTGTGGGACCTGAGCGAGCAGCTGACCGGGGTTCGCTACGACTGGCCGGCGCGCTGATCCGGCGTAGTTGGTGAGGCATGGCCGGCGCGCTGACCACGGCTGGGTCGGCGAGGCCCGGTCGCTGGGCTGATAGCCGGGCCGGCTCTGCGAGAATGAGCCGGTGCAGACCGACACCGTGCTCGTCGTTGACTATGGGGCGCAGTACGCGCAGCTGATCGCCCGGCGGGTGCGAGAGGCCAACGTCTACTCCGAGATCGTGCCGTCGTCGATGCCGGTGGCCGAGATGCTGGCCCGCGAGCCGAAGGCGATCATCCTGTCGGGCGGCCCTGCCTCGGTGTACGCCCCGGACGCGCCGAGCACCGACCCCGCGCTGTTCGACGCCCGCGTGCCGGTGTTCGGCATCTGCTACGGCTTCCAGGCGATGACCCAGGCGCTCGGCGGCGAGGTCGCCAACACCGGCGGGTCGGAGTTCGGCCGGACGCTGCTGTCGCTCCGGGAGCCGGGCCTGTTGTTCGGCAACGCCGATAGCGCGCGCAGTGACCCCCGGCAGGTCTGGATGTCGCACGGTGACGAGGTCACCCGGGCGCCCGAGGGGTTCGTGGTGACCGCGTCCTCGGCGGGCGCTCCGGTCGCGGCGTTCGAGGACGCCGGGCGCGGGCTGGCCGGCGTGCAGTTCCATCCGGAGGTGCTGCACACCGAGCACGGCCAGCAGGTGCTGAAGAACTTCCTCTACGACATCGCCGGCCTGAAACCGACCTGGACCGACGCGAACATCATCGACGAGCAGGTCGAGCGGATCCGGGCGCAGATCGGGACGTCCCGGGTGATCTGCGGGCTGTCCGGCGGGGTGGACTCGGCGGTCGCCGCGGCGCTGGTGCAGCGGGCGGTAGGGGACCAGCTGACCTGCGTGTTCGTCGACCACGGGCTGCTGCGGGCCGGTGAGGCCGAGCAGGTCGAGACCGATTTCGTCGCCGCGACCGGGGTGTCGCTGAAGATCGTCGATGCCCGCCAGCAATTCCTGGACGCGCTGGCCGGGGTGACCGATCCGGAGACCAAGCGGAAGATCATCGGACGGGAGTTCATCCGGTCCTTCGAGCAGGCCGAGCGTGAGCTGATCGCGTCGGCCGAGGGGCCGCCGTTCGAGTTCCTGGTGCAAGGCACGCTGTATCCGGACGTGGTGGAGTCCGGCGGTGGGACCGGGACCGCGAACATCAAGAGCCACCACAATGTCGGCGGGCTGCCCTCGGACCTGCAGTTCAAGCTCGTGGAGCCGCTGCGGTCGCTGTTCAAGGACGAGGTGCGCCGGGTCGGCCTGGAGCTGGGGCTGCCGGAGGCCATCGTCTGGCGCCAGCCGTTCCCGGGGCCCGGGTTGGGGATCCGGATCATCGGCGCGGTGGATGCCGAGCGGCTGGAGATCCTGCGGCGGGCCGACTCGATCGCCCGTGCGGAGCTGTCGGCGGCCGGGTTGGACCGCCAGATCTGGCAGTGCCCGGTGGTGCTGCTGGCCGACGTCCGGTCGGTGGGGGTGCAGGGCGACGGGCGGTCCTACGGGCACCCGGTGGTGCTGCGGCCGGTGTCGTCGGAGGACGCGATGACCGCCGACTGGACCCGGGTGCCCTATGACGTGCTGGAGAAGATTTCCACCCGGATCACCAACGAGGTGCGCGAGGTCAACCGGGTGGTGCTGGACGTGACCAGCAAGCCACCCGGCACCATCGAATGGGAGTAGACCGAGCGGGAGACCCCGCATTCGCTGGCCCAAGGTAGCACCCGTCGTACCGAGGACAGCCCATCGGCAAGACGGCTGGGAAGCTCTACTTGTACTGCTTCCCAGCCACTGCGGACCGGTAAGTATCGCGCCGGTCGGGTGGCGCAATCAGCAGATTCCGGCACGGTCACCAGACCCAGACGTCGTCGAGCCAGATCACCTGCCCGGCGCCCAGCGTGGTAGGCGCGGCCAGGGTGATCTTCAGCTGCGTCGCTCCGCTCGCCGCCGCGAACGAGCCGGTAAGACCGGACAGGACCGGCTCGACCGAACGTAGGAGATTCCCGCCCGCGTCCAAGTATTCGACCGACACGGAGGGCACGGTGCCGGAGACCAGGGTGGCGGCGAACTGGTAGGTCTGCCCTGCCTGGACCGGGATGGCAGCGGAGGTGACCGACGCGACCTTCGAGCTGAGCCCCACCGCGTCCGTGCCGTCACTTGCGTGCGCGCCCGACGTGTCGTAGAGCGTGCCGGTCGACGTCCAGGACGTGGGCTGGGCAGTGCCCGACTCGAACGAGCCGTTCGTGACCTTGTTGCCCTTGACCGTGATGGTGCGGGTGAGCCGGTTGTCCGACTCGTTGGACTCGGCGATCGCGTTGGCCGGGTCGACTACCGCCGTTATCGACCTGTCGCCCTTGACCGCAGTGGTGTTCCACCTGACCGAAACATCCACCGTGGCGCCCGGCCCGACGTTGACCGGCGCGGACGTGCCTACCGGTGTCGTGCCGTCGAGGAACTGCACGACGACCTCGGTCGCCGGCACGCCGGACGGGTTGCTCACTGCTGCGGTCAGCACGGTCTGCTTGGGCGTCGGCTGGGCCGCGCTGAGGGACGTCGGCGTCAGGTTCGGCTTCTCGCCCGTGCCCTGCGGGTGGACGTTGAAGTAGAAGACCTGGCCGGCTTCGACGAGCTTCGGGTCGGAGGTGTTCGCCGGCGTCTGCGGGAAGCCGCGAGCAGCGAGCGAGGCGTTGCGCGCGGCGTACTCGGCGTGCAGGTAGTCGCCCTTGCGGAAGAGCTCGCCGGCCTGCGACCGCCACTGCTTCATTCGGTCGTAGTCGGCTGCCCAGGCCGCGCTGGGCGTGCTCCCCCCGGCCTTGGCCTCCTTGGACAACCGGTCGGTGAGTGCTGCCTGCGCACCGATCAGGTATTCCGCGACGTGCCCGCGCTGCAGGTTGTCCTGGTCCTCGACCTCGTAGGGCCGGTAGGACATCGCGTAGGTGGTCGGGGCGGCCGAGATGTCGTACATCCAGCCCAGCCCGGACCAATAGCACTCCCACTGACCGGCTTTCGGGTCGCCCGCGGGGCACTTGTCCACGCCGTAGGAACCGTCGTGCGGGTGCGACAGTCCGAGGTTGTGTGCGGCCTCGTGCTCGACGGTGTAGGACATGCCACCCCCCGGGTCCTGCGTGGGCAGCGCCTGATCCGTCAGCGATCGCTTCGAACCGGGTGCGTCGCCCGGCTGGACCGCCGGGTAGTGCGACAGCTTGGCCTTGATCCGGTCGTTGACGTTGTTCAGCACGCCCCAGGCCTCGCCGTCCTCGGTGTAGAAGGCGATGCCGCCGACGATGGCCGGCAGCGACCAGGTGTAGGCCTTCTCCCAGGTCATGTTGATCGACGGGATTGTGTTGATGCCCTCCACGTGGTCGGCGATGCCGTGCGGGTGTGAGTCGATGTAGTCGCGCACGACGGAACCGTTCACCGCGTCGTCGTACGTGCCGGTGCCGGTCACGTCGTGCGTCGCGTCGGCGCCGGTGGCCTTTGCCTTCTCCAGCGTGTTCGAGACCTCGGTCAGGTTCACGCCGTAGTGGGTGTGCACATGCTCGCCGTTGTAGAGGGGCTCCGGAACAAGATCGGTGCCGGTGGCGGTGACCTTGACGTGGTGCGAGGGCGCCGGCAGGTCCTCGTACTTGGGAGCCACGTTGAGGTGCTGCCCCGTGGGCTGGTTGTTGGTCGGGTCGTAAAGCGGGATGACCTCATCCTTGCGACCCACCCAGCGGGCGTAGGGCGTGGCGGAGGACAGCCAGCGCAGCGTGTCGTCGTGCGTGGTGGCGTTGACGGAGTCGATCTTGTAGAGCAGGTCGGAGTTGGTCCACCAGGTGCCGTAGACGCCGCCGCCGTTGGTGAGCTGGCCGTTCACCCACTGCGGACGCGAGTAGAAGTCCGTCCAGTTCGACACCGCCAGCCAGTTGACGTCACCGCGCGGGATCGGCCGATACAGGTAGCCGGACGTCGACCGGAAGAACAGGCCGTAGGCGACATCGCGCGCGAGGCGCGGCATCATCCGGCAGGGGGTGTCGTTGCGCCACGGCAGGTCACCGACGCCAGGCACCCCGGGACCCGCTGTCAGGCAGCTCTCGCCGGACTGCGTCCACAGCGGGTCGGCCGTGTACTGCCAGACCGGCGGGTCGCCGTGGGGGTAGTCGCTCGACATCCCCACCCCATAGTTGGCCCACGACGCATCCTCGTAGTCGTTCGGCGCGGCACCGAGGTCGACGAAGTGGAAGCGGTACCGCCCACCCCAGGTGCGGGCAAAGTCGACGCCGTCCCAGGCCTTGGTGTCCGGGTCGGTGATGCGCCACGACCCACCCTGCTCGATCGGCTTCGGGATGATCGTCCCGTTGATGACCCGGTCCGTGCCGTAGGTGTGATACGCGTTCGGGCGGAAGTAGTTCTTCGCGTAGCTGGGCGTGAACGTGTCGAGGAAGAAGTAGGACGAGCCGTTGTTCAGCCCCTGCGGCATCCGGTCGAGGTTGAGGCCGTTCTTGTCGTAGAACGGGTCGTGGTACGCGCTCGGATCCGGGTTGACGACCGAGGCGGCGACGCAGGCGCCGGTCTCGGCGTTCTTGAAGGCGCAGCTGTTCGTGGCGTCGAGGCGGGAGTTGAAGATCCAGTCCTCGATGGCGTAGCCGTCGATCAGGTCCGTCTTCGTCGGCGCGGTGACCTTGTAGGCAACGTCCCCACCCTTGGCCAGCATCCGGTAGTTGCCGAACGCGGCGTCATACTTGGCCTGGTTCTGGCCTCGCGCCTTGCCGCTGCGGTAGTCCTGCGCCTGGGCGGTGTTGTTCTTGGCCACCTGGAACAGCGACTTGGTGTAAGCCTCGGACGCCACCAGGACGTTGACCTGGTACCGGTAGGTGACTCCCAGGAAGTACGGCGCATCGTCGCTGGCACTCTTGCACTTGTTCCAGTTGAGTAAGCCCGCCCCGACCTGCGACAGCTCGCACGCGTTGGCCGACTTGTTCGACACCGGCGGCCGGTAGTGCGTGGGGATGCGCGACTTCAAGTCGGCGACCTCCGCGGCGGACGGCGTGCGGCCGACGAAAACGATGTTCAGCGGGTAGTCCTGGACGAGCTGCTTCTCCACCGCCGAACGGTCCTCTGGGAACTTCATAGCGGTCGGAATGTCGAACGCGCTGACCGTCGCCGTCCCCGAGTACGACCCGCCCGCAGTCTGATACGGCACGACCTTGACCGTGTACGCGCCCGGCGGCAGCTGGCCGAGATCAACGCTTTCGGAAGTGGTGAGCGGAGCTGCCGAGTCCTTGATCTTGGTTCCGGCCGAGTCGTAGACGTACAGATCGAAGTCATCGCTAGGCAGGCCCCACTTGATACCCACGGTCACGCTGCCGTCGTGGGAGTTCCAGTAGTCCGCCGGCGCCTCGAAGTTCAACGTGTAGGTGTCACAGGTGAGGTCGGTGCACTCCTCCGGCCCGTTCACGAACCCGGTGTACGGGCCGCCGGTCCAAGTCACCGAGTTCGACCCGTCGGCGGCCGGCGGAGTAAGGCCGCCGGACGACGGATTCGACGCTGAGGCGCCAGGCAGAAGAGTAAAAGTAGTGGCCAGGGCGGCGGTGACCGCCAGTAAAGCGCGCGTTCGGTTCATGACCGGAAATCCTCCGAGGGAAAAGCGCTATGGGGGATGTGCAGCCGCAGAATTGACAAACTGCCGAACCGTACCTGACAGCACGTAAACTCCATGAGAAATTGACTTCCGCGAGTTGCCTAGTGCGACCACACAGCTGGCCGGACGGCGATCAGCGTGGTGGTCGACCGCTGTCACAACCCGTCCGGGCGGAGCTAGTCGTAACTTCGCGACCAGGTGTCCGTCGAACTGCGCTAGCGATGCGGCATGCGATCTTGGCAATGGAGGTGCTCTTCCCGGTCGCAGACAAGAGATGACCGTGACGGCGGTATCCTCACGCTGAGGTTGTGACGTTGCGGCGTGCCGCGGATCAATGGCACGTTCGAGCAATTTACTCAGGAGTTATCGATCAGTCTCGAAACGCGATCTCGTCCAGTTCTCCCAGAACCCACAGCCCGAACGTTCGCACAATGGATAGCTGTGGGCGAACCTTCGCCCGTGGCCATGTCCTGGTAAGGAACGCCGGGGACGTAGTAGATCGAGTCGCTACGCAGCGAGAACTGCTCGCGCGGCTTCGGCGGACGCAGGATGTCCAGGGGCAGTGTCGTCGGAGGACGCGATGACCGCCGACTGGACCCGGGTGCCCTACGACGTGCTGGAGAAGATCTCCACGCGGATCACCAACGAGGTGCGCGAGGTCAACCGGGTGGTGCTGGACGTGACGTCCAAGCCGCCCGGCACCATCGAGTGGGAATGACCTGAACGATCAAAGCAGGGCTGTCTTCATTGAGCGAGCTAGTATGCGACGAGCCTCCAAACAGCCGGAGCATGCGAGAACAGATCTGGCAGGAGGAATCATGGCGATAGGTGGCATCGGAAAGCTGGTGCAGCGGGCACGCGGCTACGCGCAGGCCAACCCGGACAAGGTGCGCAAGGCGCTTGACCAGGCGGGCCGGGTGGTCAACAAGCGGACCGGCGGAAAGCACGGCCGCCAGATCGACTCGGCCGGCGACAAGGTCACGGACTTCCTCGCGCCCGATGCCCCGAAGGACAACCCACCCGCGCGGTAGGCGCTAGCCCATCAGGGCTGATACGGCGGCGCGACTCCCCAGCCCCACCGGGGCACCGGAGCCTGTGGCGGTGGCTGCGCGTTGGGCTGGGAGTTGGCCAGCGCCAGCCGCGTTGCCCATTCGAGGTAGCCGACCAGCGCGGCCCGGAACTCCGGGTCGTCGGGAAGGCCCGCGTCATCGGCGGCCCGGCTCATGGTGGTGACGAAGCGCAGCCGCTGCTCGCCGGTGATGTCGAGGCCGCGATGGTGGGCGAGCATCCGCTCATACCCGCCGAGCCGCTCGGTATAGACGGCAGGGCCGCCGAACACCTCGGCCCACCAGCGGCTGACGTGTTCGCGATGGTCCTCGGTTACTCCACCAGGGAAGAACGGGCTCAGCAGCGCATCGGCTTCGACCCGGTCATAGAACTTGTCGATCAGCCGCCTGATCGCGACCTGCCCGCCGGCCCAGTCGAACAGCGTCGGCACAGCGCTGGCATCCATCGAGCTCGCCTTCCCGTTCGGCACATCGTGGCACGGTAGGCAGGCGCTGGCTACTGGCCGCCCATCTCCGTGTCGCCGCTGCCGCTGCTCGGCTCGTTCTGCTTCAGCCATAGGGCGAAGTCCAGCGCCTCGCGGTTGTCCTTGGGCTTGCGCTGGGCGAGCTCGTCGGCCTTCAGCAGGTGCTGCAGGTTCGCGGTCACGCTGTAGAGACTCATCGTGATGCCGCCCGAGCGGAGCTGCGTCGTCGCCTTGTGGAAGTTGTCGCCCTTCTCGTACATGTTGGCGAACTGGATGTCGAAGTCGACGAAGATGTCGCGGAACTTCCAGTTGTAGAGCCGCTCCGCGCACCGCGTGCACGGGCTGTTGTTGATGCGCAGCAGGACGGTGTGGTTCCCGCGGAAGTCCTCGTGCCAGCCCTTCTCGACGATGAACTTGTCGATGGCGCGCATGAAGCTGTCCTCGGCGTGCAGGTCCTCCTCGGTCAGGTTGGTGAACTTGAACGCATGGGTGTTGTCGATGATCACTTCGGCGAAGGTCTTGAAGTTGGAGACGAAGTAGTTGCGGGCCTCGTCCGTGCCGATGCCGGTCGTGCCGCCGTAGACGGTCGGCGCGGGTGAGTAGTTCTGGATGATCCAGCTCTTGATCCCCTGGTACGCCTGGGCGGGCGTCCACTTCGCCTTCAGGTTCACGATCGCGTCGAGCTGGGTGGTGATCACGGCGCCGTCGACGGTGGGGAACTGCTCGGTCAGCCGGGCGAGCAACCCGGAGCGGTCGCGGGCGTAGGCATTCTCGCTGTCGACCTGCCAGGTGATGACCCGGCGCAGCGTCGAGCTGCCGGTGCGAGTTGCCTGCCGGCGCAGCGCATCGACCCCTCCGGGACCCGGTCGGGCCGCATCCGGCTGCGGGACCATGGCAGCCCGGCGGCGCAACGCTCCGACGATCCGGTCCGCGGTGCGGTCGGCGGCGGCTTCGGCCGGGTCGTCGGCCCGTCCGACCGTGCCCGCCTGCTGCGAGGTTCCGGACTGGGCGACGTGGGCGAGCTCGTGGGCGAGCAGGTGCTGGCCGCCGGCGTCGTCCGGACGATAGCTGCCGGAGGCGAAGTAGACATCCGTGCCGTAGGTGAACGCGACCGACTGGACGGACCGGGCGATGCGGTCGGCCTCGGGGTCGACGTGCACCCGCACGCCGGACAGGTCGTGGCCCAGCTCCGCGCCGATCGGCTCGCTGATCTGGGCGGGCAGCGGCTGGCCGGTGCCGCTGCGCCGGCGCAGCGCCGAGAGCACCTCGGGCGGGATGGCCCCGCCGCCGAGCGGATCATGCGGGTGCTCGGCGCTCGACCGGGCCAGCAGCGGGCCGGCGGGCAGCGCCAGGCCGGGCAGCGGCACCGGGCACGGCTGGTCCTGCAGCGGCGCCGGCGAGTCGACCGGGTCCGAGTCGTGCTCGTCCGCGGCGTGCCGATCGGCGCGCTGGGACGCAGGCAGGACGCGGGTCGACATGGCCACTCCAGCAATCGGGGTGGCTGCAGATTAACACCAGGCTCACGTCTGCGGCGGCTGTTGTCGGTTCCAGGGCTGGGCGAGCAGCAATGCGGCGATCATGCTGTCCACCAGGAAGCGGCTGTAGCGCGGCAGTGACCAGCCGCCTCTGAGTACCAGCAGGTCGTAGAGGTCGGGGGAGCTGTACGTCCAGAGGATGTCGGTCGCGCTGGCGAGGGTCACCCCGGCGCGGAGATGGACCCGAATCGCCTGGGCGTTGTGGCGCATCCGCGCGCGGCGCTGGGCGTCGGTCTCGGCGAGCAGCGCTGCCATGTCCGGATCGGTCGCCGCTGCTGACCGGATGAGCAGCAGGATCGGCGCGACCATCGGCGTGACCTCAGCTGTCAGCTTCCCCCAGTTGGCGATGATCGCGCGTGGATCGGCCTCGCTGCTGCTCATCCGGTCGGAGCGCTCCGGCGCCGGGACCGGTCCCTGCCCAGCCAGTCCGCGTTGCCAGATGGCCGAGACCAGACCGGCCTTGCCGCCGAACGCCTTGTAGATCGTTTCCACCGACACGCCGGCATCGCCGGCGATGGCGGCGACGGTCGTGGCGGCGTATCCCTCTCGCAGGAACCGGCGTTGTGCCGCGTCCAGCACCACCGTGCGGTTACGGCGCGCCTGCTGCTGCCGCCGGCTGGAGTCATAGCGCCGCTTGACGTCCGTCATGAACCCGTCCCATACTCATTTCAGTTACAGCTCACTGTAACAAATATGATCCAGGCGGGAGCCGTCGATGGCAACGAGTCCGGTAGCAGTGGTTCAGCGGCTGGCGCAGGCGGCGAACGAGCACGACCTGGACGCCATCGTCGACTGCTTCGCCGAGGGATACCTGAACCAGACACCGGCACATCCGGCGCGCGGCTTCGAGGGCAAGGAGCAGGTGCGCCGCAATTGGGCGCAGATCTTGGCAGGCGTGCCCGACGTGACGGCCCGCGTCCTGGCCACCGCCGAGGACGCCGGCACCGTCTGGTCGGAGTGGCAGATGACCGGCACCCGGCCCGACGGGTCCGCCCATGAGATGCGCGGAGTGATCATCTTCGGCGTCGACGGCGAGCTGATCAGCACCGCCAGGTTCTACCTCGAGCCGGTCGAGCGCCAGTCGGGCACCGTGGACGACGCGGTGCGCCGGGCCGTGACTCCACCAGCAGCGGGCCGGCCGGCATGATCCTGGTCGCCGGTGGAACCGGCCTGCTCGGAAGCAAGGTGGTGGACCGGCTCGTCGCTGCCGGGCAACAGGTACGGGTGCTGACCCGGGATCGGCAGCGGGCGCGGCGTCTTCCGGCCGGAGTGGACATCGTGGAGGGTGACGTGCGCCGCGGGTCGATGACGGCCGCCGTTCAGGGCTGCGCGTGCGTGGTCTCGGCCGTGCACGGATTCGCCGGGCAGGGCCGGACCAGTCCTGAGGCCGTCGATCGGGCAGGCAATCAGAACCTGATCGCGGCGGCCACCGCGGCGGGGGTGTCCCGCTTCGTGCTCGTCTCGGTGGCCGGCGCCGCACCGGACCATCCGATGTCGCTGCACCGGATGAAGTACGCCGCCGAGCAGCAGTTGCAGGCTGCCCCCTTGACCGGCCTGATCGTCCGGCCGACTGCCTTCCTGCAGACTTGGCTAACCATCATCGGCGGCAAGCTCGCGAGCGGCGGTCCGGCACTGGTCCTGGGCCCAGGCCGCAATCCGATCAACTTCGTTGCAGCCGAGGACGTGGCCGCGTTCGTCTGCCTCGCCGTGGGTGGCGACCCCCGCATCGGCCCGCAGATCACGGTCGGTGGTGGTGAGAACCTGACCTTCACCGATATCGCGGAGCGGCTGCTGGCCGATGCCGGACGCAGCGGTCCGATCAAGCACGTACCGCTGGGTGCGCTCAGGGCCATGTCGCTGCTGGCCCGACCGGTTCGGCCCAGCTTCGCCCGGCAGGCCGCCGCCGCGGTGGTGATGAACACGATCGATATGAGCTTCGACCCGCTGCCGCTCCGGGAACGTTTTCCCGACGTCCCCGCGTTGAGCATCGACGACGTGCTCCGGACGGCCCGCGTCAGCACCGGCTTGGCATGAGGTACGCCACCGCGCCCGGGAAGATCGTCGCGACGTCGCAGCTGGCGCTGCCCGAAGAGGCGTGCGCCGCGGTGTACGCGACCCCGGGCTACGAGCAGAGCGTGCAGAACCTGGCGCGAATCGCGCTGACCTCGGACATGGTGTTCGGCAACGACGGCGGCATCCACCAGCTGGCGACGATGAGTGGCTCGGCGTCCGGCGGGTACACCGCCTCGTTGACGGTGGCCGTCTGAGCCGTCGCGCAGCTGGGTGGCGATACGCCCTGGTTGCAGCCGATTGGATATGAGCGCGCCCGCAATCGCGGCACTCCGAGCTGCTCAGGAAGTGCCCGGCCGGGACGATGATGCGGGAGTGAGCGCGTTCCATGCCGCCGACGGCCCGACCCAGGCGGAGCTGTCGCGGCTGGCTGCCCTGCACACCCTCAAGGTCCTGGACCAGCCGCGCAGCCACCAGCTGGACACCCTCGCCCGGCTGGCCGCGTTCGTCTGCGGCACCCCGACGGCGGCGGTGAACCTGATCGATGCGGATCGGCAGGTGGCGCTGGTGCTGCAGCTGCGTGACGACGCCGCCCGGCTCGGCCACGCCGCCACCCGGCACCACCTCACCGGCCTTCCGAACCGCGCGCTGTTCGAGCACGTCCTGGCGCTGGCGCTGGCCAAGCACAAGCGCGGCTCGGCGGCGCCCACCGTGCTCTTCCTCGACCTCGACCGGTTCAAGGCGGTCAACGACACGCACGGCCACGCGGTCGGCGACGAGCTGCTCCGCGTCGTCGCGCTACGGCTGCTGGAGACGGTGCGGGCCACCGACCTGCTCGCCCGGCTGTCCGGCGACGAGCTGGTCATCCTGGCCGAGTCGGCCGACGGCGCCGGGCTCGATGCGCTGCTCGCCCGGCTGCGGGACGTCTTCGCCCCGCCCTTCGAGCTGAGCTGCGGCCCGCTGCCGGTCAGCGCCTCCCTCGGCCACGCCACGGCCGTCCCGGACGACACCCCGGCAAGCCTGCTGGCCCGCGCGGACGCCGCGATGTACCAGGCCAAGCGGTCCGGCGCGCCACTGCCCTGAGCACCGGCTTGCGACCAGGGCCGCGGGTCAGGCGGGTGGCACGCAACTCCGGTCGAGCGGCCAGCCGAGGGTGAACACGGCTGACGGCCCGGTGGCCGCGGTGAAGCCGCCATCCGCTTCCTGGGTGATGTGCCAGACCCGGACATCCTTGCCGTCGGACGCGCCGTCCTTCTCATGGAAGCGGACCCAGTCGCCATGGGCCGCGCCGACCCCGCTGACCACCATCGTCTGAGTTCCGGTCGAGAGGGTGAACTCGGACTCGCCCTCGAAGTCGCCCAGCGCGCTCGGAACCCGGCCCCGGCACGCCACGACGTGGTAGGGACGTCCGGAGGCGACCGGCCTCACGGCAAAGTACGGCATGCGGTACACAGCCGCGCTCGCTCGCCGGTAGCCGCTCAGTACCAGTGCCGCCGGCCGCCGACCTCGCGGCCGGCAGCGCCGAGCACCGCGAGGATCAGGCCGATGATGACCAGGATGATGCCCAGCGTCCACAGGATCGAGATGCCGGTGACAAAGCCGATGATGAGCAGGATGATGCCCAGGACGATCATGATCGTCTCCCTACGGTGGGTGATGCGGCGCCAGTGTCGGCCCGCGTTCCAGCACTTCCACTGGACCACCCCTAGGGTCGGTGCGGTACACCCCTAGGGAGGTTTATGGTCCCAGTCATGACCGTGAGCCCGCCTACCACGACATCAGCGATCACCGTGGCGCTGGTCGATGACTACGACGTGGTGCTGCTGGGCGTCGCGCAGATGTTCCAGCAATACGCCGACCGGATCACGATCGCGGAGATCGACTCGAACGAGGCTGTCACCGACACCGTCGACATCGCGCTGTATGACTCCTTCGCCCAGCCCGAGTCCGACCATGACGAGATAGCCGTCCTGATCAACAACCCCCGGGCCCGGCGGGTCGTGGTCTACACCTGGAACTTCCATCCCGATCTGATCGCCAGCGCCTGCGAGCAAGGAGTGCACGGGTATCTCTCGAAGACCCTGCCTGCTCGCGATCTGGTCGCGGCGCTGGAAGCCGTGCATGCCGGCGAGGTGGTCATCAGCGATCCGCCGCAGCGGGCGCGCAGCGCACCGGGCCTGGACTGGCCGGGCCGGCGCGAAGGGCTGACCGACCGGGAAGCCGAGATTCTCGCGCTGATCACCCAGGGCAAGAGCAACTCCGATGTGGCAAGGCTGACCTACCTCAGCCCGAACACCGTGAAGTCCTACATCCGCACCATCTACCGCAAGATCGGTGTTGCCAGCCGGACCCAGGCCGTCCTCTGGGGTGTCCAGCACGGTTTCACGCCCGACCGGCACCGCATCGAGCACTGGCGCGGCGGGCCCTGACACCGCAGCCCGCCGGTTGGCAGCGGCCAGCTCGACAGGCAAGCGCGGAAAAGCAGGCCAGCCGGATCAGCCCGCCGGCAATTCATGGGCAGCAGGTGTCGGCCGGATGCAACCATTGCCCCGGCCAGGCGTCTTTGGAGGTAGCACCACGTATGGGGTGGTGCGCCGAGCCGGGGACGGTGGCCATGAGGACGACGATGGTGCGCAACGAGGATGTGCCGGAGCTCTCGCCGATGGCCGATGCCGATTCGGCGGTGGCCGCGCTGTTCCAGTCCCATCGGCTGGCGATGGTGCGGTTTGCGGTACTGCTCGTCGACGATGTCGAGACCGGCGAGGACGTGGTGCAGGAGGCCTACGCGGCCCTGCACCGGCGCTGGCCGGCGCTGGCTGACCGCGACGCCGCGGTCGGTTACCTGCGCACCTGCGTGCTGAACGGCTCGCGCTCGGTGCTGCGACGCCGGCGCACGGTCCGCCGCAATCCCTATCCGGATGCCGACAGCCTGACGGTGGAGGGCGCCGACGGGGGGGTGCTGCTGGCCGAGGAGCACCGCGAGGTGATCGCGGCGCTGCAACGGCTGCCCCGCCGGCAACGCGAGGTGATCGTGTTGCGCTACTGGTCCGAGCTTTCCGAAGCCGAGGTCGCGGCCACGCTGGGCATCTCGCTCGGCGCCGTCAAATCCAACGCATTCCACGGTCGCCACGCGATCGCCGCAGCACTGGGAGGTGCCGAATGAACACCGTCGACGACCGGATCGCAGCCGCTCTGCGGGCCCGGGCCGAGGCGCTGACCGAGGCCGACCTGTCACCGGCCTCGCCGCCCGTCGGCCGCCGCTGGGTACAGGCCGCTCGTGTCCGGTGGACCGCTCCGCTGCTGGCCGCTGCCATCGTCGGGATCGTGGCCGCTGCCACCGTCACCGCGGTGCAGCTGAGCCGCTCAGACCGCGCCAATCCGGCAACCACGCCGACGGTGTCGGTTCCCCCCTCGCCCAGCGGGGTGGCGCCGGCACCGTCGGCATCTACTTCGGCGCCGTCGCAGTCGCAGTCGCCGTCGCCGTCGCCGTCGCAGCCACAGTCGCAGTCACCGTCGCAGACGCAGCGGCCTACGGAGAGCCGTCCCGCGTCCTCGCAGTCGGCGACCCAGACCCCGTCCGCAACGGGGGCCGCCCCGTCAGCGTCCCCGTCACCGACCGGCACGCCGTCGCAGGCGCCCCCGCCGGTGTACGAGCGCTACCAGCCGCTGTGGCCGTTCGGCAGCTACGCCGAGGCCGAGCAGTGGCGCACCGAGGGTGGCGGATCGCAGCCGTGGCACCTCGACCCCGAGCAGACCGCGCTGGACTTCACCCGCTCCTATCTGGGGTTCACCGAGATCGACCAGGTGACCGGGACGTTCTTCGATGACCTGGGCGCCCACATCGGCGTCGGTTACCGCGATCCCGACGGCGTCTCGCACACCGCGGCCACGCTGCACCTGGTCCAGTACGGCACCGCCAGCGACTCGCCGTGGGAGGTGGTCGGCAGCGACGACACGACGTTCACGCTGGAGCAGCCGGCCTACGGATCGCAAGTGAGTTCGCCGATGACCGTCGGCGGCCACATCACCGGGGTGGACGAGAACATCGTGGTGTCGGTGCTGGCCAGCCAGACCGACCGCGCCACGCTGGCCCAGGTACCTGCTGGTGGCGACGGCGCGGCATGGACCACGGGGGAGGTTTCCTTCGAACAGCGCGGGGTGTTGACCATCGTCGCCAGCACCGGCGGTCACCTGCAGCAGGTGGAGCGGTTCGCCATCCAGGGCGTGCACACCTGAACCGGGCCCACGGGGGGTCAGCGCCGGATCTGCAGGGGCCTGCCGGCACCGCGGGTCCGGCGCTGCGCCGTGTGTCCTAGCGCGGCGCGCGATGGGTGGCCCGTGTCCTAGCGCGGCGTGCGATGGGTGGCCAGCATCGCCTCCAGGTCGCTGAGCTCGGCGCGCAGCTGTTCGGCCCGCTGCTCAGCCTGCAGCCGGGCGGTCTCGTTGATCTCGGCCACCGCCTCGGACAAGGCCGGCTGGTCGAGCAGCTCGGCGACCGCGGTCACCACCCCCGGCGCGACCGGGACGCCCTTGGCGATCGACCGGGCGCCGCGGCTGGCGCTGACCGACCAGGACGCCCCGGTCGAGCTGATCGTCACGCTGATCGCCGGGGCGGTCGGAGCCTTGCGACGGCGACCGGCCGTGGCTTGGCTGGCCGGGGCTGACTGGGTCGCCGGGGCCGCTGCTGGCGTTGCCGAACCTGCTGCCTGCGAACTGGCCGGGCCGGTAGCGGCTGCGTTCGGCACGGCGGCCGGTGACTCGCCGCCTTCACCAGGCGGTGGAGTCGGCGGCTTCGCGGCTGGCGAGTCGGATGCCGCCGGCTTCGCGGCTGGCGAGTTGGATGCGGCCGGTTTGGCGGTCCGGGTACCACCGCTGGGTGACCCGTCCCGAGCCGACCCGGCCCGAGCAGACCCGGCCCGAGCAGACCCGGCCCGAGCAGACCCAGCGCGTGCCGACCCGGCCCGAGCAGACCCAGCAGCTGGCCCCCTGCCGATACTCAGCTCGCCGGGCGCGAAGGCCAGCTCGTCGGCGACGCCGTTGACCTTGACCCGGACGGTCAGGAAGTCGGCCCCGTCCACGGCCGGGTCACCGATCCGGACGACAGAGCCGGAGGCGCCCGTCTCGAACTGCGGCCCGGACAGCGCCACCCGCGGCCGCCGGCCCGCGTCGAGCTGGCTGCGCAGCCGGGCCACGTCCTCCTCGGTCAAGCCGCTGGCCTTCTTGCGCCGTGGTGGCATCGCCTGTCCTCCTACCTCGCCTCGACACCGAGTAACCCATCCGTTCTCGCTGACTATCGAAGTCTGCCATCGGCCCGTTCGATGCTGTTGACGTGCAGAGATCGGCAAAGTTGGTAGACATGATGGGCAGTCAGGAGCAGCCTGACATCCTTGGTAAGCAGGTCTCGACCATTGCCCGCCCGAGAGCATGGGAGTTCTGATCATGCAGAAGCTGATTGCGTGGGGTAGTGGGTCAGTTTGAGGAAAGGTGGGGTTTAGGGCTGCTTTTCGTCGTCGGTTGCGCATACGTTCCAGGTGCGCGCAAGTAAGCGAGGCGGCCCCGGCCGGTGTAGCGAGCACCAGGCCGGGACCTTGGCCGAACCCCTACGTGACAGGAGCCCGACCCAATGAGCGAATCTACCGGCGACCCCTGGAGTAGGCGCCGACACCCGAGCAGCCCTGGCGACCCATCCCCGACGGCGAGGATGGAGACAGCTACCCGTACGACGACGGCGCGCCCTGGTGCGTTGACGGCGGCCTGCACCCAGGACGCGCTGGACTGCGGCACGCCAGGTCGTGCTGTTCACCGATGAGGCCAACCCGACGTCCAACGCCATCTATCAGCGAATCGGCTTCAGGGCATTGGATGATCGGCTGATCCTGCGGTTCGTCGACCCGGCGATCGAGGGCTGATATCGATCACCGCGCCACGCTGCCTGGCGCGGTCGAACGCGCACGGTGGCACCGTCATTGCGACGGCGCCACCGTGTCACGTCGGCCTACGACTGCCGCACCGCTCAGAATTGGCAGTAGTAATCGGGGACAAGCTTCACCCAACTGCTATTGGAGGTCGTGTAGCCCCAATAGTTGTCCCAAGTCTGAGCCCTGAAGCGGCCATCGTAGACGCCCCAGCTCTTATAACGTTCGCCCTTGTAAAGGGTAAACGGGGACGTCGTGGCGCCGCCGGTGGAGGATGCGAAGAACGTGATGTCGTTTGCTATTACCTCTCGGCAATTATATGACTGTGTCGACGCGTCGGATGCGGCGACTATTCCAGGTGCGAGCATAAACCCGACGGCCGCCAGCGCGGCAGTAGCTGTGCGTGACACTCTTCGCATTGTTGCCTCTCCTTCAACGATGGGGAATCTGCACCTAGGTCAGGGTGGTCACGCTAGCGCAGGTATCACCCTATGTCACCGTTATGTGGCATTTTGACAGATATCGTTCTGGTCTTGATCGATCACCTACAGGTGTGGGCGCGCGATGATCGAATTGCTACCCGTCCCGAGCCACCTTGGTGCTATGACAGCAGGCAGTTGCGGGCCGGGCGCCGGGCTCCGTCGAGAGGCCGGTCACCGCCGCCCTCGCCGCGGGCCGGGAACAGGTGGTAGACGACCGTAATCGGCGATCAGTTCGAGGTCGGCGAGGGTGTCGTGGCCGTCCAGTGAGTACATAAACGCCCACGCAATGGGGTACCGCCGGCACCGCTAGCAGGACCGGCGACCGTCATCGGCGAACGAGCGGAGGCCGCCCGACCGGAACCGGCTCCTCAGTGCCCCTCAGATGCGGGCAGCGCCGGCAGGCTGTACAGGTCGAGACGGCGGACGAGCTGGTCGACCAGCTCCGGATCCACGCCTCGCTCGGACCGGGCCGCGAGCAGCTCCTCCCGCGCGGCCCCGAGCATCTGTTGCAGTCCCAGTAGGAACTTGCCCCGGCCAGTGGCCCGGCCGGCAACCTCGCTGTGCTGGGAGTCGGTCCCGAGCTGGGCGTTGAGCCGGACCAGCAGGTCGGTCGGGAACGCGTTCAGCCGGTCCCACACCTCGACGGTGAAGTCCACCTCGTCCTGCAGTCGGTTCAGCGCTTCGGCGGCGGCGTGCGCGGCCCGCTCGATCAGCGCCGTCTCGGTGTCCTCGTTGTCGCGCGTGCCTGCGCGTACCCCCAACAGCTTCACCACGGTCGGCAGGGTCAGGCCCTGCAATACCAGGGTCACCAGCACCACCGAGAAGGCGATGAACAGGATCCGGTCGCGGGCCGGGAAAGGCCCGCCGGTATCGGTGACGGTCGGGATGGCCAGCGCCAGCGCCACGGTGGCCACCCCGCGCATGCCGGCCCACCACACCACCACCGTCTCCCGCCAGCCGATCGGCACGTCGGTGTCACGCTGGCGCCGCAGCCGCCGGCTGGCGCTCCGGCCGCTGAGCGCGTCGTCGAGGGCGCCGGCCTGCAACCGGCGGTAGAACCGCCGGGCCAGCAGCACCGAGGGCAGCAGGTACAGCAGCCGCACCACCACCACCACGCCGACGACGGCGGCCGTCTCTTCGACCAGCGACGTCCAGCGCGCCCCGATCGCCTGGAACGCGGTCTGGAACTCCAGGCCCACCAGCCCGAACGCGATCCCGGTGACCAGGGTCTCGGTCATCGACCAGAACACGTCGGTGGTCAACCGGCCCTGCGCGTCCGCAGCGTCCATCGGCCGGGACACCGAGTAGAGGGTGTACACCAGCACCGCGAGCACCCCGGAACCGTGCAGCTCCTCGGCCATCACGTACGTGGCGGTCGGCGCCAGTACCGACAGCAACACCTGCGGCCGCGGGTCACCCGATCCCAGCACCGCTATCAGCCGGGTGATGCCCCAGCCGAACCCGAAGCCGACTGCCAGGGCCAGCACGGCGGCCAGCAGCAGCCTGGTCGCCGCCTGGCCGGGGGTGATCGAGCCGCCGACCACCGCGGCGATCGCCACCTGGTAGAGCACCAGGGCGGCCACATCGTTGAACAGGCCCTCCCCCTCGAGCATCGACACCAGCCGGCGGGGCAGGTGCAGCTTGCCGGCGATCGCGACGGCCGCGACCGGGTCCGGCGGGGATACCAGGGCGCCCAGGGCCACCGCGCCGGCCAGCGTGATGCCGGGCACCACCGCGGACGCGACGTAGGCGACCGCGGCGGTGGTCACCATGACCAGGGCAACCGCCAGTAGCAGGATCGGCCGGGCATTGGCGGCCCAGAACCGCCAGGACGTCTTGCGCGCGGCGGCGTACAGCAACGGCGGCAGCACCAGCGGCAGGATCAGATCGGGTTCGATGTATACCTGCGGCACCTGGGGGATCGCGGCCAGCACGATCCCGAACAGGGTGACCAGCACCGGCCAGGGCAGGTTGATCCTGGACGAGACGGGGATCAGCACCGCGGTCGCGAACAGGACGGCGGCCACCAAGGCGAGCTGCTCCACTGGCTCACCTCCCGTCCTGGAGAGACCAACTTACCGGTCCGGACGCGACAGTTGAGCCTTCGAGCGGGTCCCGGGCGGCTGGCGAGGCAGGTCAGGCGGGGCGCAGCACCGCCCGCAGGTCGTCCAGGACCGCGACGTCCTCGATGGTGGACGGCACCACCGGGTCGCCGCCGTCGGCAAGCTGGCGCATCGTCGCGCGCAGGATCTTGCCCGACCGGGTCTTGGGCAGTGCCGCGACCACGTCCACCCGCGACAGCGACGCGATCGGCCCGACCTCGTCGCGCACCCGGGCGCTCAGCTCCGCGGCGAGCTGGTCGGCCGAGCCGTCCCAGCCGCTCTTGGGAACCACCAGGGCGCGCGGCACCTGGCCCTTCAGCGGGTCCTCGACGCCGATCACCGCGCACTCGGCGACGGCTGGATGCCCGGCGAGCGCGGCCTCCAGCTGCCCGGACGAGAGCCGGTGGCCGGCCACGTTCATCACGTCGTCGGTGCGCCCGAGCACGAACAGGTAGCCGTCGTCGTCGAGGTACCCGCCGTCGCCGGTCAGGTAGAAGCCTGGATGAGCTGACAGGTAGCTCTGGACGTAGCGCTGGTCATCGCCCCAGACGCCCTGGCTGACGCCCGGCGGCAGCGGGAGCTTCAGGCAGATGGCGCCCTCCTGGTTCGGCGGCAGCTGCTGGCCGTCCGGGCCCAGGATCCGGACGTCGTACCCCGGCGCGGGCACCGTCGCCGAGCCGGGCTTGATGGGCATCGGCTCCAGGCCGCGCAGGTTCGCCGCGATCGGCCAGCCGGTCTCGGTCTGCCACCAGTGGTCCACCACCGGGATGCCGAGCCGGGCGCTGGCCCACTCGTAGGTCGCCGGGTCCAGCCGCTCACCGGCCAGGAACAGCGTCTGCAGCGAGCTGAGGTCGTACTGCTTCATCAGCTCGCCGTCCGGATCCTCGCGCTTGACGGCCCGGAGGGCGGTCGGGGAGGTGAACAGCACCTTGACCCGGTGGTCGGCGACCAGCCGCCAGAACGCCCCGGCGTCCGGGGTGCCGACCGGTTTGCCCTCGTAGAGCACGGTGGTCGCGCCGGTGAGCAGCGGCGCGTACACGATGTAGGAGTGCCCGACCACCCAGCCGACGTCGCTGGCGGTCAGCATCACCTCGCCCGGGCCGACGTCGTAGATGTTGGCCATCGACCACCGCAGCGCCACCGCATGGCCGCCGTTGTCACGCACGATGCCCTTCGGGCGGCCGGTGGTGCCGGAGGTGTAGAGGATGTAGAGCGGATCGGTGGCCTTCAGCTCGACGCACTCGGCCGGCGCGATCAGCTGGGCGCGCATCAGCTCCCGCCAGTCCAGATCGCGGTCGGTCATGGCTGCCTGCACCTGCGGCCGTTGCAGGATGACGCAGCGCTCCGGCTGGTGGCGGGTCAGCTCCAGCGCACGGTCGAGCAGCGGCTTGTACTCGACCAGCCGGCTGGGCTCCACCCCGCAGGAGGCGGAGACGATCACCTTGGGCCGGGCGTCTTCGATGCGGGCGGCGAGCTCGGTGGCGGCGAAGCCGCCGAACACCACCGAGTGCACCGCGCCGATCCGGGCGCAGCCGAGCATCGCGATCACGGCTTCGGGCACCATCGGCAGGTAGATCAGCACCCGGTCGCCCTGGTCCACGCCGAGCGCGCGCAGCACCCCGGCGAACTTCGCGGTCAGCTCGGTGAGCTCGGTGTAGCTGTACTCCTTGCGGGTGCCGGTGACGGGGGAGTCGTAGATCAGGGCGGCCTGCTCGCCGCGGCCGGCCACCACGTGCCGGTCCAGGGCGTTGAAGCAGGTGTTGACGGTGCCGTCGGGAAACCAGCGGGAGAACGGGGCGTCGGTCGAGTCGAGCACCGTGCCGGGCTTGTGGATCCAGCTGATCGCGGTGGCCGCCCGGGACCAGAACCGATCCGGATCGGTCAGGCTCAGCTGGTAGTCCCCCGCATAGCTCATGTAGCGGATAGTGCCCCAACCGCTGCGTAATCGCCACGCCGGCGAAGCGTGAAGAAGGCCAGGGCGGCGGCGACGCACAGGAAGCCGGCGGTGAGCCAGGCGATCCGGTAGTCACCGGTGGCGTCGCGGACCGCGCCGGCGAACGAGGCGGCCAGGCCCGCGCCGATCATGTGGGAGGCGAACACCCAGCCGAACACCATCCCGGACTTCTCCACCCCGAAGTGCTCGCGGCACAGCGCCACGGTGGGCGGCACGGTGGCCACCCAGTCCAGGCCGTAGAAGACGATGAACAGGAACAGCGGCGGGCTCACCGTCGAGCCGAGCACGGACGGCACGATCAGCAGCGACAGCCCGCGCAGGCCGTAGTAGGCCAGCAGCAGGTTGCGCGGGTCGACCCGGTCGGTGAGCCAGCCGGAGCCGATGGTGCCGATGATGTCGAAGATGCCGATCAGGGCGAGCAGGTTGGCGGCGGTGGTGCCCGGGATGCCGTGGTCGTGGGCGGCCGGGATGAAGTGCGAGGCGACCAGGCCGTTGGTGGACCAGCCGCAGATGAAGAAGGTTCCCATCAGCACCCAGAACGGCCAGCTGCGCGAGGACTCGGTCAGCGTGGCGACGGCCGCCCTGGCCGGGTTGCGTTTGGATGCGGTCGGCGGGGCCCAGTCCGGCTCGGCGCCGTAGGGGGTCAGGCCGACGCTGGCGGGGGAGTCGGCGAGCAGCCACATCACGAACGGCACGAGCAGCAGCGAGAACGCCGCGACGAGGAGGACCGCGGTGCGCCAGCCGTGGGAGTTGATCAGGTAGGCCAGCATCGGCAGGAAGACAAGCTGACCGGTCGAGGAGGCTGCGGAGAAGATGCCGACGACCAGGCCGCGGTTGGTGACGAACCACCGGTCGGCGATGATCGCGCCGAACACCAGGGCCATCGAGCCGGTGCCGATCCCGATGGCGAAGCCCCACGCCAGGACGAGCTGCCAGGACGAGGACATCACGGTGGTGGCCAGGCAGCCGATTGCGACCAGGGTGAGGGCCAGGCCCACCATCCGGCGGATGCCGAAGCGCTGCATGAGGGCGGCGGCGAACGGGGCGGTCAGGCCGTAGACCACCAGGTTGACGGTGATCGCGAACGAGGTGGTGGACCGGGACCAGCCGAACTGCTGCTCGATCGGGACGATCAGCGCCCCGGTGCTGGACCGGAAGGCGGCGGTGGCGATGAGGGCGAAGAAGGTGATGGCCGCGACCGCCCACGCGCGGTGGAGCCGGCGGATGCGTTTGAGGTCGGCTGGGTTCGGCCGAAGCTGCTCAGCTGACTGTTCAGCGGTGGTCACCGGGCCATTCTGCCGGGTCGCGATGACGCCGGTCAGGCTGTTTTCGGTCGGCGTGGCGCCAGATCCCGCCGCCGTGGTCGTCGTCGGCCGCCGCATCTAGAGCACCCCGTTGTCGTGGGTGAGGGTGCTGGGAATGGTGGCAGCAGGGCGCCTCGGGTCGCCGGTGAGAATGGTGGACACGTGCGGCGCTCCTCCTGGCTAAGGGCAAGTGCGGCGGCTTCATCGACGTCAAGACTTCGCCGCTGGTCCGCATTCCCAGAGGACGACGAGCCGCCCGAGTGCACGCCGAGTCCGCGGCGACTGGATACCAGGTGTCCAGCGGGCCTTGCGTCGTCCCGTGCTCCAGGTTGAGGAGCGGCTTACCGGGTGTTCGGGCCAGCCGTCGCGCTCGTCGTCCGGTGATTGTGCTCATTGCCTGGTGATCCGGTGGTTGCGGCGGGGTGTTTGGGTGGGGTCGATCCAGGTGGGCGGGGTCCAGTGGGGTTGGCCGTGGACCATGCGGCAGCTCCACCCGCCGCGTTGGAATTCGCGGTGGTGATAGCCGCAGATGAGGGTGAGGTTAGCCGCTGATCGTTAAGCTGCCCTCTTGTGACGACACCTCGCATGGCAGCGATCTACGCTCGGATCTCCAGCGACCAGGACGGTCGAGGGTTGGGTGTGGCGCGCCAGGTGGAGGACTGCCGCAAGCTTGCCAGCGAGCGCGGCTGGGTGGTGGCTGAGGAGTACGTGGACAACGATGTGTCGGCTTACTCGGGGAAAGCTCGATCGGCGTATCAGCGGATGCTGGCCGATCTGGCTGCGGGTGAGCGGGACGCGGTGCTCGTCTACAACCTGGACCGGCTGCACCGTCAGCCTGCCGAGCTTGAGGACTTCGTGACGCTGTGCGAGAAGGCCGGTGTCACGAGCGTGGCGACGGTGACCGCCGACATCGACCTAGGCAACGACGATGGGCTGTTCATGGCGCGGATGTTCGCGGCGTTCGCGGCGAAGGAGTCCGGCAGGCGGTCGGCTCGGGTGCGGCGCAAGATGCAGGCCAACGCCGTTGCCGGGTTGCCGCATGGTGGGTCGCTTCGCCCGTTCGGCTATGACGAAACCCGGATGGTCGTGATCGAGAGCGAGGCCGCGATCATCGGCCAGCTCGCGGCTCGGTTCCTCGCCGGTGAGTCGCTGCGGTCGCTGGCTTCCTGGCTGGAGGACAACGAAGTAGCCACGGTGGCCGGCAAGCCGTGGCGCACTACCACCCTGAAGGCGGTACTGCTTTCTGGCCGGATTGCCGGCCTGCGGGAGCACCAGGGCGTCATCGTCGGGCCGGCGGCGTGGCCGGGCATCATCAGCGAGGAGCAGCACCGCCGTATCCGGGCGTTGATGGCGCAGAAGGCGGTATCGGGCCGCCGGGCGGCGCGCCGGTATGCGCTGTCGGGTCTGTTGCGGTGCGGCAAGTGCGGCAACCGGCTCTATTCCGCAGCCCGAGGGGACCGCCGCCGGTATGTGTGCTTGTCCGGGCCGGGTCATGGCGGCTGCGGCAGGCTGACGGTGGTCGCTGAGCCGGTTGAGGAGTTGATCGCCAAGGCGGTGCTGTTCCGGCTGGACACTCCGGAGTTGGCTGACACCCTCGCTGGACGGACCGCGCAGGACGAGGCGCTGGCCGAGGTCGTGACTCAACTCGGCGGAGACCGCGCGCAGTTGGAGGAGTTGGCCGAAGCTTATGCGGCCAGGTCGATCACGATGCGGGAGTGGTTGGCCGCTCGCAAGCTCATCGAGGACCGGATCACCCGCGCAGAACGACGGTTGGCCCGCGCCAACAACACCGATGCGCTGCCGTCGCTGATCGGCAACGGCCAGGCGTTAGGCCGAGCGTGGGACTCGCTCAACCTCGACCGCCATGTCGCGATCATCAAGGCTGTGCTGGATCACGCCGTTATCGGCCCCGGGCAGCCCGGCGCTCGCACCTTGGACCCGGCTCGGGTGCGACCGGCCTGGAAGCTGTAGGTCGCCACCACGGTCAGCGGTTGCGGCGGCGCGAGGCGCGCTCGCTCCGCTTGCAGCGCGTCTCCCATCCGCCGCCGCCCGCACAGCTGGATCGACGCCCAGCAGCGCCCCGAGTGTGCCAACCAGCACCGGATCAGCCACCTTCACCGGCACCCCCTGCGCCGCACAGGTGGTCCGTACCCAGTCCTCTACCTCCTCCGCAGTGAAGGTCTGACCGTCGAGCATGTCAGGCCCACTGCGCCCAGATCGCCGGACCGCCCTGCCAGTCAGGCGCATCGGCAGACGACCACCGAAGGATCGGGTCAGAGCCGAGCCGCGTCGAGGCCTCGTCGATCACCGCGTCGGGGCTGCGGCCGGTGATCCGCTGCACGCGGGGCTGTAACCCCTGCGCCAGGTCATAGCGGTGCAGCCCGTCGATCCGGGCGTCATCGGCGAAGGACTTCGCCACGTACTTCGACAGATACCCCGCCGCCTTACGCGCCTCACCCAACGTGCCGGACCCGACCGGCAAGTCACCGAGCACCTTGATATGCACGAACCCGTGCGGCCAAGACGCCGCGATCAGTGAGCGCGGGATGAACCGCCCGATCGCGAAATGCAGATGTAGGCCGTGGTCGGTCTTGTGCCACTCCGGCACCCACGCATAGGCGACCGGTTTGCCGTCCAACTCGGCCCGCAACGCCCGGAAGAACGCACCGACATGCGCCCGGACCTCGCGCTGATCATGGCACCCCGCGCCGCGATAGGTCAGGGTGCCGAGCCGGTTAAGCCGATTCGCCGCGCAATAGCGCCGCAGCTTTCCCTTCGCACGCCGGGCAGCCTCAACCCTGGCCCGCTCAGGATGCCGGGCCTGCCCTTTGACCCCACCACCACGGGCATATGGCCGCGACGGGACGAACGCGCCACCGGCCTCGCGAGCATCGGGGTAGAACGACAGCGACCAGCACGCGATGGGGCGACGCAAAACGGTGGCGACAGGATCGACGCTAGACATCGGATAGCTCCCGGCGGAACAGAGGCGAAACCCCTGACCAGGAACGACAACTCGAACGAGACCAGGAGCAAGGGCTGCTGCACCGGTCTCATCTGTGTATGCGCTCGGGTCTAGACCCTCACGAGACGAGGCATCCAGGCCGTGCTGCGGACCTCGCCCTGAACAACTGCCCCTCGTGCCCCTGCCGCAGATCGGCGGCTCGCCATCGGCCCTGGGACCAGGGCCCTCGTTTCATCTGACCGCCGGTTCTCGGTCTCCGCACCACGAGAATGCCACACGTGTAACTCACCGTGCAATACCTGAACGGCGCTAGGAAGGTGGGCGGTGTCCGTGGCAGAGCTGATCCATCAGGCTGCTCAGCGGCACGCCGAGCCCGTGGGCTACCCGGTGCCAGGTGTCCAGCGAACCGCGCGTCGTGCCGTGCTCCAGATTGATCAGCACGGTGCGGGACAGCCCAGTCAGCTCCGCGAGCGCGTCATAGGTCAAGTGCTTCTCGGCCCGCAGCCGGGACAGCTCCAGCCGCAGGGCCTCGTGGTTGGGCTCGGGTCGGCGGGGCACCCGCTCAGACTGGCAGTCAACGAACCTTGACCGCAGTACAGATTTGTTGACTATTGTGGTGAGGACCGCAACTGCTCATCGGAAGGCCAGCGCCGTGCCGCGTCCCCACGCCAGCTTCTGCGACCTACCGCCCGGCCGCGACCATGGGCCGTTCTGCGTTTCCCGCCCGGTTGCCCGCGAGGCGATCGCCATGAACGAAGCCGGACGGCCCGTCGATCTCACCGTGGACCTCGCCGTCCGCCGCGCGGACCGCGATGGTCACCAGTTGGTGAGGGTCATCGCCGAACCGCAAACCATCACCGCGCGGTCCGTAACCCTCCTGCCCTCCGGCACCGCCCGCCAACTTGCCGCCGCCCTGATCGTGGCCGCCGACCAAGCCGACGAACTCGACCATGACGTCTCCGCACGCCCAGCGTCCTGACGTGCGAGGCTGCTGGGCTGCGGGGGCTCGTTCTCGTCCGAGTTATGTTGCTAGTTCAAGTCAAGACCCATCACGAGTGAATCAAAACGCTCTAACAGCCTGTTGAAGCTGTAGCTTCGGCCCCTTGCAAGGTCGAGGTCAATCTTGGCCGCGAGCCGCGGCTGATCGACGGGTTTGGTGTAGGCGCGCGGATAGAGAGCGTCTTCTATCAGCGTTAACCCCCGCGACGTATCGGACCAGCCGAATCCTAGGTCTAGTGACTCCGCCGACGCGACAATCCAGTCTTCGAAGTCACGGTCAGCTAGGGCGACAGCGACGGGGCACGCGCATGAGTCCTGTATCCGTGCTGCAAGAGTTGGCCCCAACTCGCAAACCGCGTTATCGTCGCTATCAAGTATCACGAGAACCCCACGACAGCCAGGTCGGTTCCCAACAGCTGAAACGAACCGTTCGATCCCACCCGGCTTGCTTACATTTCCGACGCCTTTCACATTCACTGGCGACCCCAAAATATCCCTATACTCGCCAATTGACTGCAGGTATTTGCGTAGAACGATCGGTGCAGCGCCGTAATCTCCGCGCCCCTCGACCACTAGCGCAATATGCTGATCACCTGGCTGCGCGCTCATTGGGCGGGGTCAAGCAGGTCCGCTGACAGTAATTCCCCTGGCGTCATCAGACTTGACTGAATAGTCTCGCGTGTATGGCTGGCGACGTGAGCGATCCTCGAAGCGCCAGCCTCAGTCCATACTACTCGGAGCGAGTCCACGGCAATTGCGTTAACTATATCCGCACTGTGCGTAGTCACGAGAACTTGCGCTTGCGCGCATCTCGCCATGACGATTTCGGTCAACGTGCGCATGGCTCCAAGATGGACCGCAACTTCGGGCTCTTCGATGACAAGCAATCCGCTCTTGCCCGAACGATGAGCTGCTAGTAAGACCGCAAACATTCTAAGAGTGCCGTCCGACATTTGTTTTGCTAGAAACTTGCGCGTCCCCTTGTCCGTCGCTTGCCAGAAGCGAAGCGTGAGCTTGTCTGCAAGGTGCGGCACTTCGATCCGGGCAATCCCCGGAACGATCGCGGCTAAGTCTTCCACAACCTCGCGCCGTTCTTGCTGACTCAAGTCCTCAAAGATGCTCGCCACATTCGAGCCATCGGGCAGAAACTCGCTGACGGAGGATGGCTCCTGTAGCTCTCCCACCGATTTCGGATTGACGTCTAGGGTTTGGATACGACCCAGGACGTCGAAAACGACGAACCCTGCAACCGAGCCGCTGGTCGATATTGCACTTTGACCGCCTGCGACAATGCTGCGGCGCTGCTGTCCCTCTTCCTGATCACGCACGAGAACGGTCTTGCCGTCGCTCGAAAACTCGAACTTGTTCCGTCCAAGGTAAACGACCGCTTGTTCCCGCTTAACCCGATATCGTCCCCCTTCAATCGATCCCAAACTTAGCTCATAGAAACTGGCAAGGCTGCCTTCAAGCTCAAAACGCAGTGTGAGCGTTGGATCATATGGATGTCCTGAGCTGCGGTGCCTGAGCTGGTCATAGCCACCCCGGCGGTTAATTGCCACCGGCAACCCGAATGCACGGATCTCAGTAAGCAGTCGAATGGCTGCGACGGCGTTGGATTTGCCGCTCGCATTAGGTCCGACGAGGGCGACGAACGAACCAAAATCCAACGTCGAGTCTTTATAAGAGAGAAAATTCTTCATTTCTAGACTCAAGAACCGAACCGAGTCCATGGGCGACCGCTCCTCAGGCGCGTCCACGACGTCGTCGTCCAGAATCAGGTCGGTCACACGCTGACGCTAGCAAGATCGCACCCTTAATGGGAGTCCGCTCTTGCGGAGAGGGTTTACTAACGACTTGTCAGGTTGTCGAGGTCGGTGGCGCCGCCGTCGGCCCACCCCACGATGTGATGGCGTTGGCACCATTCTGGCGGCTTGTCGCAGCCAGGGAAGGTGCAGCCGCGGTCTCGGGCGATCAGGGCCAGGGTTTGCGCGCGGGTGGCGATGCGTTTGGTGCGGCCGTGGGCCAGCACGGCGCCGGTGGCGCCGGTGAGCAGCAGGTTGATCGCGGCCTCGTCGGCCAGCCTGAGCGCCTGGTCGACGCTGAGCTGATGCCCGAAGCTGGTCTCGGCCAGCCCCTGGCGGGTGGCTAGTTGGTCGGCGGTCATCGTGATGATGACCTGGGCCGGCGCCCCTGACTCGGGCAGCTCGTCGCGGCGGACCGCGATGCTGGCGAGGTCTTCTAGCGCGTCGTGCATGCGCTGGGCATGGTTGCGCGGGTCGGGTCCGGCTTCGCCGGTGGGCTGGGGTGCCGAGCGGGGTGTCAGGATGGCCAGGAGCAGCGCGCCGCAGGTAGCGGTGAGCCGTCCCCGGGCGGTGTAGCTGCCGTCGGCTTCCGGGTGCAGGGAGAAGTTGCGCTGACGCTGCTGCTCGGCATCGGAGGCCAGGGTGCCGTCGGGGTGCGGGTGCGCCAGGATGCGCTTGCCAACCATGGCCACCTCGCGCGGCCGCAGGGTGGCCGCCGCCTCGACGAGGTGCTTCTCGGCCAGGGTTCGGTCCTCGACGCTGACCGCTGCGGGCAGGCGCTTCAGGGCAGCCAGGATGGTCTGGGTGTGCTCGGCCGACACCACGCCATCGGCCTGGGCGGCGGCCAGGGCCGGCAGCACCGGCGACAACGGCTCACCGATGAGGCTGGTCCGTGACCCACAGGCCCGCGCCGCGGTAACCCGGTCACTCGCCTCGCCCGGGGACAGCCGCAGCACCCCCTGCAGCACTTCCGCCGTCGAGCCCATCACCAGCCGGCCGGCCACGCCGCGCCGGTCCAGCTCATCGATCAGCGCATGATCGATCACCGTCAACCGGCGTCGCAGCACCTCCAGCTCCCGGAGTTCGGCGAGCACATCGGCATCAGACACCCGAACCAACTCACCACTGGTCACCGATCCCAGATAGTCAGCCAGCGCAGCGATCAACCCGATCAGACCGTCCGTTACCAGGCCACTGTGAAGCTGCTCCATACATCAGACACTACGATGGGCGTCTGACACTTCCAGGCTGCCGAGCCAGTTATCCACAGGGTCGATAATCTCGGCCCAGAACCTCCGACAGCGGTGCATGATCGAGACATGAGCGCCCGACTGGACGAGAAGAACCCCGCTACGACAGGCTGCAAGGATGCGATCTCGAACGAGTGGAATGTGGTGGGGAACCGCGATCGAAGCGCCGGACCCCGACGTCTTGGCCAGGTTCTACTCGGAGCTGCTGGGCTGGCCGATCGGGCACGAGGAGCCGGGTACCGCCATCCTCGCCGCGCCGGAAGGCCCTATCTACCTGGCGTTCCAGCAGGCGGCCGGCTATCAGCCATCCGTGTGGCCACCCGTCGACGGGCAGCAGCGGCCGATGATCCACTTCGACTTCCAGGTCGGCGACCTCGACTCGGCGGTCGCCGACGCGGTCGCGCTGGGCGCCACCGTGGCTGCGCACCAACCGCAGGAGAACGTCCGGGTGCTGATCGACCCTGCCGGACACCCGTTCTGCCTCTGTCGCGACCACGGCTGATCAGGTGTCGATCGGCATCCGGCCAAGCCGACGAGCTGACTCGTCGGCCAATAGAGACGACGGCTGATCAGATCTTGGGATCGGCAGGTGGCCCACCAACGAACTGCATCGTTACCGGGCAGAGAAGACCTCAGCAGGTGACGTAGCTGGCGATGCTTCCCCAGGAGCACGAATCCTTCAGCGTCCCCACGCTGTTCTTGAGGTATGCGGTGTCACCGGTGTTGTTCCAGATGTAGGCCCGGGAGCCCCAGTACCGGTGGGTGCTGGTGTTCGTGCCGATGCCGGTGTGCAGCGTGACCGAGGCCCGCGGCCTGAGCACGAAGGTCCCGAACCGGTACACGTGCGCTGACCGGTCGGAAATCGTGTAACCGGTCAGGGTGAACGAGGCCGTATAGCTGGAATTGGTGATCACGACGTACTCGCCGTTGAGGCTGTAGTTCGTGCCGGTGTCGGTGCCGGGCGAATTCGCGTACGCCTTGCTGAAGTGCAGCGTCGGATTGACCGCCTCGGCCGGCGCGGCGCCGACCAGCGCGGCAGCGAGGCTCAGCACGGTCGCACCGGCAAGCAGACGTAGACGCATGGAATTCCCCCGAATAAGTGCCAGAAAGATTTAACAGCAACCATACGGTTTGCATCGTCACAAGGCAACCGCGGCCACTACTGGCGGCCCGGCAGGGACTCAGGGCGAGACGCCACTGGCGGCGAACGCCGGCGGGTAGACCAGCCGGCCGCGCAGCTGAGCGTCATAGGCCGGCAGGGCAATCGCCATCCCCGCCTCCGGCGGCGCCCAGTCCGGCAGCGCGATGGAGATGCCGAGCTCCCGGCTGTCGCGGAACCCGAACCGGGGGTAGTACCGAGGGCTGCCCTCCAACGTCACCAGCGGCTCGCCCAGCCGTTCGGCCTCGGCCAGCCCGGCCCGCACCAGGGCCGACCCGACGCCACGGCCCTGCACCGCCGGAGCCACCGCCAGCGGCGACAGCGTCAGCACCCGGCGCCGCGACCCGGACTCCGAAACCAGCTCGGCATGGCTCAACATCACGAAGCCGGCGACGGCCCCGTCCACCCGCGCCAGCAGGGCGAGTTCTGGCACATAGTCAGCAGACGCCCGGATCAGGTCCACCAGGTCCGCCACCGCCGGCTGGTCGACAAAGGCAGCAAGCACCACCGCCCGGATGGCTGCATGATCGGCCGGCTGCTCGGGCTCGACAACTATCCGCACCGGAGCATCGTCCCCCGCACGCCGGCAACGAGGCCAGCGAATACCGCCAGCAAACTCAGGGCTCGTCGTCGCCCGAACGTCCAGGCTCCCCGGGATTCTCCTGCTGCAGCAGGTACTGCTCGAACTCCGCGCCGATCTCGTCCGCGGTCGGCAGCCGGGCGCCCTCGGCGACCAGCCCGTGGCTGCGTCCGGCGACGATCTCGTCGTACTGCAGCTCCAGCGCCCGCACCACCGCGGTGATCTGCTCCGACGCCGCCACCTTGGCGTCCAGCTCGATGCGGCTCGCGGTCGCCGCCTCCTGCAGCGGCTCGGTGGGCAGCACCAGCCCGCCCGCCTTGGCCACGCACTCGACCAGGGTCAGCGCCGCGGCCGGATAGTCCAGGTGCGCCAGATAATGCGGCACGTTCACAGCGAACCCGGTCGAGGCCACACCGACCGCGCTCAGCCGGAACTCGATCAGGTGCCCGGCGCTGGCCGGCACCTGGACGGTCCCGAGCCAGTTGCTGTACTCGGCCACCATGTCGGGGGAGCTGCCGCGGGCGATCACGGTGGACGGCCGGCTGTGCGGCACGCCCATCGGGATCGCGTCCAGCGCGATCACCAACCGGACCCCCAGCCGCTGGACGATCATCTCCACAGCCGAGGCGAACCGCTCCCACTGCAGATCGGGCTCGGCCCCGGCCAGCAACAAGAAACCCGTGCCGGCCGAGTCGCGCACCGCGTGCACCTTCAGCTCCGGCGCGGTGAAGCTCTCCCAGTGGTCGGTGACGAACAGCATCTCCGGCCGCCGTCCCCGGTAGTCGAAGACCTGGTCGATGTCGAAGGTGGCGATCACCTCGGACTCCAGCGTGCGGAGCAGGTGCGCCCGGGCCAGCTGGGCAGCGTTGCCGGCGTCGATGAAGCCGTCCAGCGCCAACACCAGGACCGGCCGGTCAAGGTCCGGCAGCTCCTCGGTCAGCTGAAACAGCTCCGCCGGGTCGAGCATCGTCTCAGCCGGACGTCAGCGCGACGGTGAGCTCGGGCTCGGTGGCCGCGCGGACCTCGTCCACCGTCACGCCGGGCGCCAGCTCGCGCAGCACCAGGCCGTCCGGCTCGATGTCGATCACCGCCAGGTCGGTGATGATGTGGTGCACGCAGGCCGCCCCGGTGAGCGGCAGCGAGCACTCGTTGACCACCTTCGGGCTGCCGTCACGGGCCAGGTGCTCCATCATCACGATCACCTTCTTCGCCCCGTGCACCAGGTCCATGGCGCCGCCCATCCCCTTAATCATCTTCCCAGGAATGGTCCAGTTCGCCAGGTCGCCGTTTGCCGCGACCTGCATCGCGCCGAGCACCGCCACGTCGATATGCCCGCCGCGGATCATCCCGAACGACAGCGCGGAATCGAAGAACGACGCCCCCGGCAGCACCGTGACGGTCTCCTTGCCGGCGTTGATCAGGTCGGCGTCCACCTCGCTCTCCAAGGGGTACGGGCCCACCCCGAGGATCCCGTTCTCGCTCTGCAGCACCACGGTGATCGACGGATCGACGTAGTTCGGCACCAGCGTCGGCAGCCCGATGCCCAGGTTGACGTACTGGCCGTCGTGCAGCTCGCGGGCCACCCGGGCGGCGAGCTCGTTGCGATTGAGAGCCATCGTCAGATCAGCCTGCGCTTTCCGGTCGTCGGACTTCGGGTGCGGCGCCGGGCGCCCCGGCTTCGTCGCCGGCCCCCGAGCGGGTGTCATCGGCCTGCTCGCGCACGGTGCGCTTCTCGATCAGCTTGCCGGCCTCGCCCACCTCGACGACCCGCTGCACGAACACCCCCGGGGTGTGCACCTGCTCGGGATCCAGCTCGCCCGGCTCGACGAGCTCCTCCACCTCGGCGATGGTGATCCGCCCGGCCATCGCGCACAGCGGGTTGAAGTTGCGGGCCGAAGCGTCGTAGCTGAGGTTGCCGTGGCGGTCACCCCGGGCCGCCCGCACCAGCGCGAAGTCGGTGACGATCCCCTCCTCCAGCACGTACAGCCGCCCGTTGAACTCCCGGGTCTCCTTCTGCGGGGACGCCAGCGCGACCGTGCCGTCCGGATGGTAGCGCCACGGCAGGCCACCCTCGGCGATCATGGTGCCCACCCCGGCCGGGGTGTAGAACGCCGGGATTCCGGAGCCGCCGGCCCGCAGCCGCTCGGCCAGGGTGCCCTGCGGCGTCAGCTCGACCTCCAGCTCGCCGCTGAGGTACTGCCGGGCGAACTCGCGGTTCTCACCGACATAGGAGCCGATGGTGCGCCGGATCCGCTTGGCGCCGAGCAGGATGCCCAGCCCCGCCTCGTCCAGGCCGCAGTTGTTCGACACGGTCTCCAGCTCGCCGCTGCCGAGCTCCAGCAGCGCCTGGATAAGCACGTGCGGGATGCCGCACACGCCGAAGCCACCGACCGCCAGCGATGCTCCCTCGCCGATGTCAGCCACTGCCTCGGCGGCTGTTGCCACCACTTTGTCCACGCTCGGCACCTCTCCAGCAGGTCGTCCGGACGCCCGGCCGGGAGTGCTCCGGACCGGACGGGGTAGGTACGCGAACTCTAACCAGCGTGCCCGGCCACGGCATCAGTGGCTGACGGTGACGTTCTCCGCCTGGGCCCGCGCGGCCGCCTTGGCCGGGTCCGGATTGCGCACCAGCACCACCGAGCCGCCGACCGCCAGCGGCGCCAGCAGGGACGCCACCCAGTGCTGCGGAGCGGCCCAGGGCACGGTCCACATCAGCCGGCCGGCGGGTCCGAGCCCCAGCTCCTCGGCCGCCTGCCGGGCCGCTTCGGCCAGCTCGGCCCGCGAGCGCCCGGCCAGCGCGAGGTCACCCGGGCCGGCCTGGGCACGGACCGTCGGCCAGCTGTCGGGCATCGGACGCACCGAGCTGGAGTAGTCGGCCATCCCCAGCGGCGGCGGCGACGGCCTGGCCATGCTGAGCAGCGACACCGCGAACGCCCCGTCCAGGCGGTCCGGGGTGATCAGCGCCGACAGCGAGTCGGCGTCGCCGAAGGCCACCGTCGCGGTCGCCGGATCGGTCACCACCTCGAGCCCGGCGTACCAGCAGCCCAGCAGGACGGGCGCGGCCAGCCAGTGCACCGGCAGCCGGACGAAGGCCCGGTCACCGACCGCCGCGCCGAGCTCGTCCACCAGCAGGAAGTGGGTCTTGGCCACCCAGTTCGCCAGCGACTTCGCCGACAGCTCCGCGCGCTCACCGGTGGCGTCGTCGTAGAAGGTGACCAGCGGGCTCCCCGGGTCGGCAACCAGCCGGGCGGCGAACAGCTGCTCGGGTCCCTGGTGCGGCATCGTCGGCTCAGCTCCTCGCACAGCGACGGGACGGGCTAGTTGATGCAGCCGGCATCGGCCGCGGTGGTCACGCCCGGCGCCGGCGCCGACTTGGAGGGCGTCGGCTTGGCCGTGTTGCTCGGGGTCTTGGGCATCAGGCTCTTCACCTGGATGCCGTTCTCCCCGAGCACCAGGGTCACGGAGGTGACGTCCGGGGTGCGCTCCAGCTCCGCGCCGGGCACCTGGGCCTGCAGCGCCTTGGCCGCCGACTCCTGGCCCGGGGCGTACCGGATCACGGTCTTGGCCACCACGTCCGAGGACGCGGGCGGGATCTCGGTCTTGAAACCGGCCGCCTGCAGCGCCCTGGCGTTGGTCTTCTCCAGGCCGTTGGTGTTGGTGTCGTTGATGACCCGGACGGTCACCGTGCCCGGGGCGGCGGGCTTGGCCTTCTGCAGCGCCGAGCCGGAATTGCCGATCAGCCTGTCGATGAAGTCGGGCATCTCAGCAGCGTTCACCACCACGGTGTTCTGGATCTGGCCGCCGATCTGCTCATCGCGGTATCCCTGGGTGGGGATGGTGGTGAAGGTGAAGTTGCCGGCCTGCAGGTTCTGCATCTGCTGGGCGAGCTTCAGCGGCTCCAGCGTGTCGTCCATCTGCAGCGAGGACGACACCGCCTTCAGCAGGTTCTGCAGCTTGATCGGGTTCAGCAGGGTGC
Source organism: Jatrophihabitans sp. (assembly GCF_036388195.1). Classification (GTDB taxonomy): domain Bacteria; phylum Actinomycetota; class Actinomycetes; order Mycobacteriales; family Jatrophihabitantaceae; genus Jatrophihabitans_A. The sequence continues at coordinate 87,805 of NZ_DASVSG010000121.1, forward strand.
CGGCCGAGGACATCTTGCGGAACACCGCCGACAGGAAGTACTGCTGGCGCTTGATCCGGTCCAGGTCGCCGTTCTTCAGCCCGTAGCGCTGCCGGACGAAGGCCAGCGCCTGGGCGCCCTTGATGGTCTGGTGGCCGGCCTTGAGGTCGATGCCGGACTTCACCTCCTTCTGCGCGGCGTTGAGGCAGACGTCCACCCCGCCGATGGCGTTGGAGATCCGGTAGAAGCCGAGCAGGTCGACCTGGACGAAGTGGTCGATGCTCAACCCGGTCAGGTTCTCGATGGTCTGGACCAGCAGCCGGGCGCCGGCGGCCTTGTCACCCTTCGCGGCCTGGACGCCGATCGGGTAGGCGGCGTTCAGCTTGTTCTTGCCATGGCCGGGGATGCTCACGTAGGAGTCCCGCGGGAACGAGATCGCGGTGGCCTTGCTGCCGTCGGCCGGCAGGTGCAGCAGCATCATGGTGTCGGTGTTGTAGCTGCCGCCGTCACGATGGGTGCCCAGCTCCCGCAGCTCGGCGTCGGTGGCGGTGTCGCGGTCGTCGTTGCCGACCAGCAGCAGGTTCTGGTCCTGCCCGTCGATTCCGCCGTTGGCCGCCTTGCCCTTGGCCGAGATCGCGTTGACCCGGGTGATGTCGGCATTGAAGTTGCGGTAGGTCGCCCACGCCCAGCCGCTGCCGACCAGGACCAGCAGCGAGCAGAGGGTCGCCACGATCCGCAGGCCCAGCGTCGCGCCGTGCAGCAGGTCCGACCCCGACCGGCCCGGTGGCGGGGGGCCCGCGGTGGTTGCCGACCGGGCGGGGGACGCGCCCGTGGCCGGTCTCCCGGGGGACGCGCCCGTGGCCGGCCGCCCGGGGGACGCGCCCATGGCCGGCCGCCCGGGGGACGCGCCCCGCTGGGCCCGGTTGGCCGAGCGCCCGCGCGGGTCCAGCTCCGGTGGCAGCTGGGCGTTGGGGTCACCGGGCCGCGCGCTCCGTCCCTCGATGTTCTGGCCGCCTCGTCCCCCCGCTTGGCCAGCCGGCCGCCCGGCCGGACGCGGGCGTCCACGCCGCGGGTCGAGCTCCGGGGGTAACTCGCCGTCGGCCGGATTCGACCAGCCGGCTGGCGGTCGATCATCGTGGGAGGGCATCGGCGGAGTCTATCGAGATCGACTGTGGAAACGTCAGAAGCGCCGACACGCCCAGCGGGTCCTCGACCACGCGACGTTGCCAGCGGGTCCTCGGCCCCGCGACGTCACCCAGCGGGCCCTCGGCCCGCGATGTCGCCCGGCCACCCGGCCGCCCAGCCGCTCGGCCGCCCAGCCGCCCGGCCCCCGGGTGGCCCTCCCCGGGTGTGCGAGCATGAAGCGCATGCCCGCCCTCGTCTCCCGCCGGCAGCCGTGCGGCCCGTCCCGGCGCCTGGTTGCGGGCAGCCGATGAGCGCTCCGCAGCAGACCCGCTGGCTGATCACCGGGGCGCGTGGCCAGCTCGGCAGCGACCTGTGCCGGGTGCTGGCCGCGGCCGGCGTCGACGGCGAGCAGCTGCTGGCGCTGGGATCCGACCAGCTCGACATCACCAGCTCGGCCGCGGTGCAAGCGGTCTTCGGCGACTTCCAGCCGCAGCTGGTGGTCAACGCCGCGGCCTACACGGCCGTCGACCAGGCCGAGACCGAGGAGGACCGCGCCTTCGCGGTGAACGCCGGCGGAGCGGCGCTGCTGGCCGCCGCGGCCGCCCGCGCCGGCGCACGGCTGCTGCAGGTGTCCACCGACTACGTCTTCGCCGGCGACGCCAACCAGCCGTACCCGGAGCAGGCGGCGCCCGACCCGCGCTCGGCGTACGGGCGCACCAAGCTGGCCGGCGAGCTGGCGGTGCGCGAACTGGCCCCCGAGCACGGCTACGTGGTGCGCACCGCCTGGGTGTACGGCGCCACCGGCTCGAACTTCGTCAAGACGATGGCGCGGCTGGAGCAGGCCCGCGACACCCTCGAGGTGGTCGACGACCAGCGCGGCTCGCCGACCTGGTCGGCGGACCTGGCCCGGAGGCTGGTGGAGCTGGCCGGCAGCGCCGCCCGTCCGGGCATCTATCACTGCACCGGAGCGGGTGAGACCAGCTGGTACGGCCTGGCCCGGGCGGTGTTCGAGGAGCTTGGCGCCGACCCCGAGCGGGTGCGTCCGACGACCACCGACAGGTTCCCGCGGCCGGCGCCGCGGCCGGCGTATTCGGTGCTGTCCGACCAGGCCTGGCGCGCGGCCGGCCTGACCGCGATGCCGCACTGGCGAGAAGCGCTGCGGCGCGCCTTCGCCGAGGACCGCGCCGCCTACCTGCCGTCCGGCTGAGCCGTCCCGGTCAGCGAAGGCCTACCAGTCGCCAGACGTATCAAGGTTGCATCAGCCCGGAAATCTTTGGAGATTTGAGTCCGAAAAGCAGCCGAATAGCCGCCGTCGATATGGTGCGCTGCGCCGGGTGGCGGGGTTACAGTCCTCACATCTCTCAGATCGCGTGGCTACCGGCCAATAGGTACTACGTAGGAAAAGACAGCTCCGGCGGCATCCACCGCCCTTATCCGGACATTCCGGCCTAGCGCACTTTCGGGTCGGTCACCCGAGGTGACATTCAGATGACCAGCATTCGATCAGCTAGCCGGCTCGACTCCGATAGCCGGCTCGCCGGCATCCGCACCCGACGGGGAGCGACCGCCGCCGTCCTCGGTGGAGTGCTGGCCTTCGGGGCGCTGGCCGCCGTGGTCCCCGCGCCGGCCGCCGCCTCCTGGCCCAACGGCATGGTCGGGATCACCGGCCACGGGTACGGCCACGGCCGCGGGATGGGCCAGTACGGCGCCTTCGGCTACGCCACCAACTACGGCTGGACCTACACCCAGATCGTGTCCCACTACTACGGCGGCACCACCCTGGCCACCCGCAGCTTCAACGCCCTGAGCGTCGACCTGACCGCCTACAGCGGCCAGAACCAGGTGGTCGTCACCTCGGGCAGCCCGTTCACCGCCGGCGGGGTCGCGATCCCGGGCGGCAGCGCGGCGCTGGTGCGCTACGTCTCGGCCGGCTCCTACCAGCTGTTCACCAGCGCCGGGTGCGGCAAGCCGTGGTCGGCGGCCAAGCCGGTGACCTCCGGCGCGATCAAGTCGTCGGTGACCCCGGGCGCGCTGTCGACCATGCTGAGCATCTGCTCGGGCTCCACCCGCACCACCTACCGGGGCGCGTTGTCGCTGGTCTACGGCGGCGGCATGACCCGGGTGGTGAACTGGGTCGGCATGGAGGACTATCTGCGCGGCGTCGTCCCGCGGGAGTCCCCGGCGTCCTGGGGGGACGCAGCCGGCGGCAAGGGGATGGCCGCGTTGCAGGCCCAGGCGATCGCAGCCCGGTCCTACGCGGCGGCCCAGAACCGGTACAGCTGGGCCAAGACCTGTGACACCCAGACCTGCCAGGTCTACGGCGGGGTCGGCCTGAACGGCGTCGTCACCGAGGACTCCCGCACCAACACCGCCATCAGCACCACGGCCGGCAAGGTGATCGTCAACTCCTCGGGGACGATCATGTCCGCCGAGTTCAGCTCCTCGACCGGTGGCTGGACCGCAGGTGGCACCTTCCCGGCGGTGCAGGACCTCGGTGACACCGCCTCGCCCAACCACAACTGGAGCACCTCGATCCCGGCCAGCACGATCTCGTCGGCCTTCGGGGTCGGCACCCTGCAGTCGATCACCACCACCGGCAACCGCCTCGGCGCCGACGGCGGCCGGGTGCTCACTGCCGAGATCAAGGGCAGCAGCCGCACCGTCACCGTCACCGGCAACCAGTTCCGCAGCGCCCTCGGCCTGAAGTCGGACTGGTTCGTGGTGGCCAAGCCGATCACCGCGCCGACCCTGCACCTGACCAACTCCCTGACCACCCCCACCACCGCGGTCGTGAGCGGCTTCGGCATCAAGGGCGACCAGCCGGTCTCCTGTGACTTCAACGGCGACGGCTACGACACCGTCGGGGTGTTGCGCTCGAGCACCGCCACCTTCTACCACCGCAATTCCTTCGCCGCCGGCTCTACGGTGTACCAGGTGCGGCTGGGTCATCCGGGTGACAAGCCGGTGTGCGGTGACTGGGACGGCAACGGCACCGACACCATCGGCGTCTACCGTCCCTCGAACGCGACGTTCTACCTGTTCAATACCAACACCCCACCGCCGACCACCCCGGCGATCCAGGTGGTGCTCGGCGGGTCGGGCATGCACCCGCTGGCCGGTGACTGGAACGGCAACCGGACCGCCACTCCCGGTGTCTATGACCCCAAGACCGCGACGTTCTACCTGGTGAACTCGCTCGCGGCGGGCGCGCCGAAGCTGCGGTACGTCTTCGGTCCGGTGATGACCGGAACCAAGCCGGTGGCCGGCGACTGGGACGGCAACGGCTCGGACAGCTACGGGGTCTACCAGGTCGCCCGGTTCGCGCTGGCGAACACCCTGGGCGGGCCGGTGTCGGTGTACACCCGGTTCGGCAGCGTGGGTGACCGGCCGATCGCCGGTGACTGGAACCACGACGGCAAGGACACCGTGGGAATCGGGCGCGATTACTGATGTTCTCAGCACCCGGCCGCGGGTAACCTCTCCTCGGGCTTCGCGGCGCGGGGGACAGCGGCCAGCCAGCCCGGCTGCTCCGACCCGAGGAGGGTGTCCGCATGCCCAGCGCGCTGATCACCGGAATCACCGGGCAGGACGGGATGTACCTGGCCGAGCTGCTGCTGTCCAAGGGCTACCGGGTGTACGGCTTGATCCGCGGCCAGAACAACCCGAAGCGGGCCCTGGTCGAGCAGGAGGTGCCGGGCGTCCGGCTGCTGACCGGCGACCTGACCGACCTGTCCAGCCTGATCCGCGCCTACGAGCAGGCCCAGCCGGATGAGGTCTACAACCTCGCGGCGATGTCGTTCGTGGCGTACTCGTGGGAGAACGCCCGGCTGACGTCGGAGGTCACCGGGATGGGCGTGCTGAACATGCTGGAGGCGATCCGGCTCTACGCCGGCGACGACATCGCCAAGGTGCGCTTCTGCCAGGCGTCGAGCTCGGAGATGTTCGGCAAGGTCCAGGAGGTTCCGCAACGGGAGACCACGCTGCTGTGGCCACGCTCGCCGTACGGGGTGGCCAAGGCGTTCGGGCACCACATGACCATCAACTACCGCGAGTCCTACGGCCTGCACGCCTCCACGGCGATCCTGTTCACCCACGAATCACCGCGGCGCGGTCCGGAGTACGTCACCCGCAAGATCAGCATGGCGGTGGCCCGGATCGCGCTCGGCCTGGAGAAGGAGATCTGGCTGGGCAACATCGACGCCAAGCGTGACTGGGGCTTCGCCGGCGACTACGTCGAGGCGATGTGGCGGATGCTGCAGCAGCACGACGGCGACGACTACGTGGTGGCCACCGGGCAGACCCACTCGATCCGGGAGTTCCTCAGCATCGCCTTCCGCCGGGCGGGCATCACCGACTGGGCCGGTTGCGTCCAGCACGACCCGCGGTTGCTCCGGCCGGCGGAGGTCGACATGCTGATCGGCGATCCTTCCAAGGCGCACCAGCGGCTGGGCTGGGAGCCTACGGTGAGCTTCTCCGAGCTGGTGGAGATGATGGTCGACGCCGACCTCGCCGAGCAGCGGGTGCTGGCCAGTAAGTGAGGCTGGGCTCAGCCGGCCTGAGGCTCCAGCCTGATCTCGGTCGGGCAGCCCCGGTCGGGAAAGGTCACCACGAACCGGACCGCCGCCGCGATGTCGCCCGGCTGCAGGAGCCGCTCGGGATCGGCCTGGCCCTGCGGTGACCGCAGGCCCGCGCCGGCCGCGACCAGGCCAGGCGCGATCAGGCTCACCTTGACCCCGCGGTCGCGCACGTCCAGCCAGACCGCTCCGGCGAGCCCGGCCAGCCCGTGCTTGCTGGCCACGTAGGCGGCGTTGTGCTGGAACGGCTGCCGGGACGCGGCCGAGCCGAGGTAGATCAGCGAGCTGGGGGAGCCGGCCAGCAAACCCGGCAGCAGCAGCCGGGTCGCCGCCGCTGCGGCTGCGAGGTTGACGTCGAGGAGCCGGTCCCAGGTGTCCGGCTCGGCCACGTCGGCGTCGGCCCAGTCGAAGAGGCCGGCGGCCCACACCACCGCACCCAGCCGGGGCCCGGCCAGCGCCTGCTCGGCCGCCGCCCGCAGCGCCGCCCGATCGCTGACGTCGACGACGGCGCTGGTGGCCCGGCCACCGGCGGCGCGGATGGAGCCGACCGCGGCGTCCAGCCGGGGGACGTCGCGGCCCCACAGCCGGACCTCGAAACCGAGAGCGGCCAGCTCCCGCCCGATCGCGGCGCCGATCTCGCTCGATCCACCGACCACCAGCGCGCCGGTCACGAGCTGATCCTCCCGGGGGGCTCAGCTGGGGGAGCCGGCCTGGGGCTCCTCGTCCTCGTCCGGCTGCTCGGTGGGCTCGGCGGTGGGCTGCCCGATCTCGTCGTTCGGGGTGGTGTGGCCGTCGGGTTCTGACATCAGGAGCGGTCCTTCGTGCGTGATGATCCCAGCGGTGACTGCTCACCCGAGCGGGCCGACGCGTCGACCTGCCCCTTCACCCTAGCCAGCGATGGGTTCGGCACCACTTTCGGTGCCGCCCGGCCTGACGGGCTCGGCAGGGACGGCCGTTATTGGATGCAGAACCTGGAACGAACTGACCGAGCGGATCAGCGCCTCGCTCGGGCGCGTGCTGCCAGCTCGGCTCGACGGGCCAGCGCCGCGGCCTTCACTTCTCTCAGGCCCCGGGCGTCGCCCTCCGGGCTCACCATGAGGTCTGGATCAGCAGGAAACAACGCCTCGATGTCTTCAGGCAGCAGCAATTCCCGCGGCGCTTCCTCGGGCGCGGCGATCTCCGGCTGTGCGCTACTCATCACGAGGTCCCCTGTCATCCGGCAGCCCTGAGGATACCGCTCATCAGGATCGCGACGGCGGATCCCAGCAAGAGCGCAGAGGCATACCGCAGCCGAATGGCCTTGGTGACCAGGCGCGCCTCATTCTTCGCGTGCAGCACGACCCGGGTGTTGAGGACGATCAAGCGCGTCCGCACCGGATCCATGGAGAGGTGCCGGTCGCGTAGTTCCTTGGGGCCGATCACCTTGTCGACACGGGGAAGGATCACCCACACTGCCGCGCCACCCGCGGCTATGGCCAGAGCCTGCCCCACGATGGCTGCGATGCTCGCAGTCGTCCCCACCAGCGCCACTATGACGCCAGCAGCACTCAGGATCAGCCCGGCTTTGGTGTCCAGGCTGTTGCCTCGATCGCGGTAGGAACCGTCTTCACGCTCCAGAACAGACTCGATGACGCTGAGCGATGGAACCTGCGATTCGGCCACGGACTGCATCGGCTGCATAGACGGCCACTCATCTCCCTCGACGCGCCGGTGGGTAGCGCTAATCGTCCTAGCCCGGTGATGGCGTGGGTGGCGTCATCGAAGGACCAGGGCAAACTACCAACTCCAGAGCGAGCCACGGGCGACGTGCGTCATCCCTGTGGATGACGCTCAGCTGACGGCCCAGTACTGGGTGGAGCCGTGGGTCGACTCCACCCACTCCTGGCCGCACAGGATGGACACCGCCCGTCCGGTGTTCGGATCCTCGGTGCGCACCACCTTCGTGCACCGGCGGACGAAGAGCTGGTCGGCCGGCCATTCGGTCAGCTGGCCGTTGAGCTCGAGCTTGCGGTTGGGATCGCGCCTGACCCGGTAGGCGGCCATCGGAACGGCGTTGCCTAGCGGGTGCAGGCCCGGGCGGGGCTGCCAGTGGCCGGCCGGGCAGTACCGGACCGCGCCGTAGGCGGGGAGGGGAGAGCTATCCATCAGGGACCTCGTGGGGGCGACGGGTGAAGGGGGTCGAACATACGTTCGATAATAGTTCGCGGGGCGGCGGCTAGACCAGAGCCATCTGCCCTCAATTGCACGGCGCATCACCAGGCCGGCAGATCGGTGTAGGGACACGTCATTGGCTCAGCTCCGCTCCGGCCTGCTGCGGGCGGTGGGCCTCCCGCCAGCGATTGCCCCCGGCGCAGGTGATGCAGCCAGGATCCGGACCGGCGACCTGGCGGGGGTCGACCTGGGTGCCCGGCCGGGACGGATCGCCGATCAGGTCGATGTCCAGCCACTGGGCGGGCGGCCGCGCGCCGGAGAGCCACGCGGCCAGCTCGGTCAGCGCGGCGTTGACGGTCAGGCCGTTGAGATAGACCACCGACGGGTTCTTGCTGCCGCTGCCGTACCCGTGCAGGCGGTCGAGCTCCCGCTGGTCGGCGGTCTTGGCCCACCGGGCGATCTCCGCGGCGTCCAGCTCGCCGAGGCAGGTCAGGCACGGCCCGTGCGGCGCGGTGAGGATGACCCGGCCGCCCAGCGCGAACGGCTCGGTGGCGTCGTCGACGCCGGTCGCGATGTCGATATAGGGCGTCCTCGTCCGGACCGCGATCTGGTTGAGCCGGTTGCGCGGGCCGTCGTTGTCGACGCAGCCGATGATCAGGTCCACGTCGTCGAGCTCGGGATGCTCGCCGGTCACGGTGAGGCCGCCGGCGGTGGCCACGGCGCCCAGCGGGTCGATGGCGCGCATCCGCTTGCGGGTCACTGCGGTCTTGGGCTGGCCGATGTCGGCATAGCCGGCGGTGACCATCCGGTTGAGGTTGGTGATCTCGACCAGGTCGTCGTCCATCAGCAGGACGTTGCGCAAGCCCAGGTACGCCAGCCCCTGGGCCAGGTGCGAGCCGACCCCGCCGACCCCGACGACGGCGACCCGCATGGTGGCGATCGCGGCCTGGGCCCGGGTGCCCAGCAGCGGCACCTGTCGCGCCAGGCGCTCCTCGGCGGTGGGGGTGGCGTTCAGCACCCGCAGCTGGTCGCCGAGCACGGTCAGCGTGCTGAACTGCCCGCGTTCGACCCGGCCGTGGCCGTTGAGCCGCCACCAGTCGGCGTGCACGGCGCCGTCGGCCCAGACGGCGGCTCCGTAGGGCCGGCCGCCGAGCAGCTTCAGGCAGTAGTCGACGGTCGGGGCCAGGGCGTCCTCGTCGAGGTGGGAGAACCCGGGCGGGCCGTGGTGGTGGTTGTGGAACTCGACGATGCCGTAGCCGGTTGCCAGCGCGTGGTTGTGGACGTGGTCGAGCACCTGGTCGCTGAGGTACCAGCCGTCGATGCCGCGGGTGGTGTCCAGCTCGTCGACCAGGAGGGTCTCCACGACCTCCAGCACCGGCCCGGCGGCGGTGTTGCTGATGGTGCGGGTGTAGGCGAAGGCGAAGCGCGCGCCGCTGACCTGGGCCAGGTGCCGCTCGATGCCCTGCCAGTGATCGGAATCGGTGAACTTCAGGGTGCTCACGGATCAGCTCACCTCCTCGAAGCGGCTGAGCGCCCCGGCGAGGTAGTCGGCCAGGTTGCTGCCCGCTTCCGGCTCGAGCCGGGGACGCCAGTCGGCGGGATCGACGTGGTAGGACAGCTGCAGCCAGGGCCTGCCCGCATGGGTCCGGACGCCCTGGTTGTTGCCGGGCAGGGCGCCGCTGGTCAGGGTCAGGTCCGGCCGGGCGCAGACGTTGTCCGGCTGGCCGGCGGGGTAGTTGGCCGGGATGGGGATCAGCACCTCGGTGCGTCCGTGCGACCAGCCCGGCGGCAGCCGGTGGTCGATGAGGGTGAGGACGAGGGCTTCGGCATCGATCGTCGCGGTGGGGAACGCTCGGCGCAGCAACGCCTCCTCCCGCGCCAGGCGCTGCCACAGGTCAGCCGGTATCAGCATCCTCAGCCCCGCTTGAACCGGGGACGGCGCTTGAAGTGGGCCCCGGAGGTGAGGTTGACCGTCTCGGCCGCGGTGACGGTGACCCGGGACCCGTCGTTGAGCACCTGGATCAGCCCCTGCTGCGGGTAGATGCCGACGGTGAACATGATCTGGGCGCCGGTGATGGTGGGCTGGTCGTACTCGTAGCTGGTGCCGTCGACGTCGTAGCCGAAGGCGGCGTGCGGGCGAAACGGGCCGCTCGACAGCTCGAGGTCAACGCTTCCAACGCCGCTGTCGAAGATCGAATGGGTCATCGTCATCCTCCTGATGGGCGCCCGTCTCGGGCTCTCACAGGTAGGTCGAACGAATCAGTTGCTCTGCAACCCCGCGTGTCTAAACGGATTTGTCAGCGGGTCGTGGTATGCGCGTACGTCAGCGACACGGTGTCCGGCGCGGTCGCCTGCAGCCGGCGGGCGAGGCCCTCTTCGTACGTGGTGACCAGGATCTGGCCGATCGCTCCGGACTGGGCGGCGCGGACCAGGGTCTGGGCGACCGCGGCCCGCCGAGCCGGGTCGAGGTGCTCCAGCGGCTCGTCGAACCAGATCGTCGAGGCCCGGGTCGCCGACGCGGCGAGCAGCAGCCGGGTCACCAGCAGGGCGGTGGCCCGCTCGGCGCCGCTGAGGTCCTCCAGCAGCAGGTCCTGGCCGCCGTCGCTGAAGGTCAACTGCCCGGACGCGCCGAAGCGCAGCCCCTCCGAGCCGAACAGCAGCTTCCAGCGGTGGCTGATCTCGGTGGCGAGCGGGTTGATCCGCTGGGTCAGATAGCGGTCGGCCAGCGTGGTCATGCTGTTCTGGGCCACCTCGAGGATCAGGTCCTCGCGGGCCGCCGCGGTCAGGGTGGCCTGGTCGGCGGCGGCGGTGTCGAGGTCGGCGAGCCGCTGCCGGGCGGCCCGGAGCTCGGCGGTGATCGCGCCGTGCCGCTCGGCAAGCTCGACATCCCGGCGGCGGGCGTCGGCGAGCGCCGCGGTGGCGGACGGGCCGGGATCGGGATCGTCGGGCTCGGCCGGCGGCCGGAGCTTGGTCAGGGCGGTGGTGAACCGGGAGATCACGGCCAGCCGGGCGCGCAGCTGCCGGGCCTCCTCCCGGTGGCGCTGGACCTCGGTGTCGGTGTCGGCGCCCAGCTGGCCGTGCGCGGCCAGGGCGGCATCGCGCTCGTGCTCGCTCAGCGGGCGCAGGCAGGTCGGGCACTGATCCGCTGCGCCGGCCAGCAGCTGGGCGGCCGAGGCCGACTGGGCGATCCGGACCTCGGCCGCCGAGGCCGCGGCGGTGGTGTCGGCCAGCGCCGCGGACACCTCCTGCTGGGTCTCGTCGATCGCGGTGAGCAGGTCGCGGTCGCCGAAGTCGACGACGTCGGCCAGCTGGGTCGCCAGCGCGGTCGCCTTCGTGTTGTACGCGGCGGCCTCGGCGCGGTACTGCTCCCAGCGGGTGGCCAGCCGGGCCGCGGGCTCCAGGGTGGCGATCTCGTCGGCCAGCCGCTGCCGCTGCGCTGCCGTGGCGGCGAGCGCTGCCTCCAGATCTGCTGCCGCCTGCGTCGCGGCCGTGAACGCCTCGTCGGTGGCGTCGACGTCCGCGCGCAGCGACCGGATCTGGGTGGCCAGCGCCTGGCGGCGTTCGGCGAGCTCCGCCGCGGCGTTCAGCAGCGTCTGCACACCGAACACCTGCGCGAGGTGGTCCCGGATCGGGAAGGCGGTGGCCTTGCCGGCCGGTGGCAGGCCGAACACCACCGCGTCGATCACCGCGCTGTCGGCCGACCATGCCTTGGCCAGCAGCCTGAGGAAGCCGCGCTCATCGAGGGCCTGGCCGTCCACGGTCGCCGAGAAGGCGGACGCGCCGGTGCGCGACAGCGACCTGCTGATCCGGACGTCGGGGTGGCCGGGCAGGTCGAGCGCGAGCTGCGCCGTCGCGGTGTCGTGGCCGCTGCGGATCGCCCGGACCGCCGCCCGGCCGTCGGGCACGCCCAGCAGGCACCAGCGGACCGCCTCGACCAGGGACGTCTTGCCGACCCCGTTCGGCGCCACGAAGAACGTCACCGGAGAGGTCAGCCACAGGTCCAGGTCCTCGTAGGCCCGCCAACGCTGCAGGCGGATATGGCGGATCATGACGCGACCGCCTCGGCCAGGGCCGACAGCCGGCTGACCAGGGCGTTGCCGCTCAGCCGGCCCGCCTGCACCTCGGCCACCACATTCCCGATGCTGGACGGGTCGAGCAGCTTCAGCGCGGCGACGGCGTCGCGGCGGTGCTGCAGCCGGGGTCGGGTCCGCCGGGCCCGGGCCACCGCGGCCGCGGCGACCGCGACGGCGTCCGCGCCCACGTCGCCG